>CAYNFH010000034.1:12944-37594 GCA_964396385.1 uncultured Chthonomonadaceae bacterium
GTGATGTCCGCCAGCGCGCCGGCGCTCTTTAGATCCAGCAGGTTCAGTGCCAGGGGCGTATCCGGCGTAAGCTTCATGCTAGAGCCGCCTATGGCCGAGAAAGCTGCGACCAACCCGTTCTCCACGGTCGGAGTAGGCGCCTGGTAGGCCACGAGGTAGGTAGAGCCACCGATCTTTACCGTCTCTCCGCGCGTGTAGTAGACGTTGTTCACCAGATCGGTCTTTAGCGGCATCTTCGCACCGAGCGCGAACCGTCTCCAGTCTCCATTCAGGTCCTTCAGCCTGAGCTGGACAGGGAACCTGCTGCCGCGCAGCACGCTCCGCAGGTCGTCCGCCGGCGCCGCGTTTGCCACCTGGTCGAGTCCGTGGCCGGCCCATGCCACCGCGCCCATGAGCGCGATAAGCAGGACCAGCAGCCCGATCTTCACCTTGCTCAGCGCATCCTCGGCTGCGCGAGTCCCGGCTCGCATCGCCGCTCGCAAAGCCATCTGCTCGTCAGTCATCGCACCCTCCCAAAGCACTGCGGTCCACCGCCAAAGGGAACGACCGCCGCTCGACCGGAAATGTTTCCCATCGCCATTATGCGAAACGATGGCCGATTCAGGCACCCGGGTTCCGGCCGTGGAGCCACAGGGAGAGAGCGCACTCCCTCAATTGCCCGCCGGGCGGCCAGATCACTCCCCGGGAGCCTAAAGTGCCCCCAGAATCCGCGACATTGCGGGCTCCCCGTCCGGTATTCTCAGATGTAACGGGCCGCGCAGTCGTGCCGTACAATAGTTCAGTAGCGCAGAGCATTTCCGAACCCGAACGCCTGAACACCTGAACACTCAAATCCATGTTCCGCCGCGCCTTTACCCTGGTTGAGCTGCTCGTGGTCATCGCCATCATCTCCCTGCTGGCGGCGATCCTGTTCCCCGTGTTCGCCACCGCGCGCGCCAACGCGCGACGTACGGTCTGCGTGAGCCAGCTCCGCCAGCTCGCCATGGCGGCGCGTATGTACAAGCAGGACTGGGACGAGTTCCCCCTGCGCCTCTCGGACCTCAACCAGAGTTACGTCCGCGAGCCTCGCGTGTTCGTCTGTCCCAGCGACCAGGACCACGGACACCACCCGTACAACCCCCGCCTCGAGGGAGACGCCTTCCTGCCTTCGGGGGTGAGTTACGACTACGTTCCGGGCTGGCAGCTTGCGACCGACATGGGGTGGTGGAACCCGCTGCCAAATCCGGGCGAGGGGAAGTGGAACGACCTGACGCCGCTGCTGGACTGCAACTGGCACTGGGCCGGCCGCTACAATCCCTCCCTCACCACGAACGAGGCTGGCGCGCGGGGATGGGTGCTCATTGCCACGGCCGGCGCCTCCGTGCGCAAGATCCGCGTGGAAGACCCCCTGGCGGCGTTTACGCCGGACAAGTATCGATAGCCGGGTTTTCGGTTTCGGATTTTCGACTCGGGCTCCCGGTAATCGAAAATCGAAAATCTGAAATCGAAAATCACACCATCTCCAATGGCGCATCTACCACGTCTTCCAGCGCGGGAGCCCAGCCCGGCGGCGTGACCGCGCCGTAGATGGCGTGGTCGTGCCCGCCTCGGTAAGCCCAGCCCTGGTCGCCGTAGCTCCAGTGCCAGTACTCGCTCGGGTAGTTGGTGAGCCCGCCCGCCAGGAGCGCCTCCGAGAGGATCCGGCGCGTGCGACGCGCCGCCGGAGAGATGCCGGGGGAGTCCAGGGAGAAGCACTTCGGGTCGAAGGGGTCGAACGGAGTGCAGTGGTTCTCCAGCCGACCGGAAGCATCGGCCAGCATCACGTCCAACGCCCCACCAGTCGTATGTGGCGGCGGCACGCGCGGGTCCATGGGCGCGCTGTACCGGTTCACCACGCGCTTGAGCTGGGCGTCCGACCAGTGCGGATTGCGCTCCTTTACCCGCTGCCAGATGGCGCGGTACATCCGCTGCTGGATGTGGGGCGGTCTCCATCCCTCGATGATGGCCAGCCGGTAGCCCTCCGGGAGCGCGGCGTGGGCGCGGCACAGCCGCTCAGCCACGGACCTCCGCAGCAGCGTCTCCCGCCGGTAGCGGAACCGCGGCGCGTCCAGGAGCAGCTCCGGGCAGAACTGAAGAAAGTCCACCAGCTCCTCCCCACACTCGATGATGCGGACCTTCCAGAGCTGCGTGACCGGCTCGGCAGGTGAAGGGGTGAAGGGGTGAAGGGGTGAAGGGGTGACCGGATTCTTCATGGCGGAGGCTGCCTACCTGGACCTTACGGGTGAGGCGATAGCGGCTATGCGCGAACTGAGGAGAATCACCCTGTTCACCCCTTCACCCCCTCAGTCTTAATCCGCGGGGAATCAGCAGCCGGTCCAGGCCGTTGAAGAGGAGCTGCACCAGCAGCGCCAGGACCGCCGCCGGGATGGCGCCCTGGAGGATGGTGGCGCTGTCGTTGAGGTTCAGGCCGCTCAGGATGGGCCGGCCCAGGCCTCCCGCGCCGATGAGGGCCGCGAGCGTGGCCGTGCCCACGTTGATGATGGCGCTGGTCTTGATGCCCGCCAGGATGGTGCGGGAGGCCATGGGCAGGAACACCTTGAGGAGCTGCGCCCCCGGCTCCAGTCCGAGCGCGGCGGCCGATTCCCGCAACGGGCCGGGGATCTCCTGCAGGCCGGTGGCCGTGTTGCGCACGATGGGCAGCAGGCTGTAGAGGAAGAGGGCTAACACCGCCGTCTGCGTCCCGATTCCGAAGCCCGGGATGGAGACCAGCAGCGCGAGCAACGCCAGCGAGGGGATGGTCTGTACGATGCCGGTCGCGCCCAGGATGGTCTCGCTGCCCAGCCCCGGCCGGCTGGCGATGATGCCCAGCGGCACGCCGAAGATGATGGCTAGGGCCAGCGATATCGCCACCAGCTCCAGGTGCCGCGCCATGTCCGCCCCTATCTCTCCCGCGATGCGCCGCCAGCGCGCCGACCGCGTCTCGTGCTCCTCCTTCCCGAAGTAGAGGGAGGCCGCTTCCGCGTAGTTTTTGGTCCGCTCCGCCTCCGCGTTGAGCCGGATCATCTTCGCCTCGTCGATGGTGCCTTCCAGCGAGCGCAGGACCTGAACGGCTTTTGCGGGAGTGTCCTGCCGGTAGAGGAAAACGGCCTTGTACTGCGGGAAGAAGCCGAGATCATCCTGGAGAGTGTAAAGGTGCATCTCCCCGATCTTGGCGTCCGTGGAGTAGACGTCTGTGACGTCGATGGCGTTGCTCCCCAGGGCGGTGTAGATGAGGCCGTGGTCGATGCCCTTCAAGTTCGGCATCTCCAGCCCGTAACGGGCGCGGACCGCGTCCCAGCCGTCCTGCCGCTTGAGAAACTCGTGGTCCAGCCCTACCCGCAGCTCCGGATGCTTTTTCAGGTCGCTAATGGTGCGGATTCCTAGCTGCCGGGCCTGATTGGCGCGCATGACGAAGGCGTAGGTGTCGTTGAAGCCCAGGTCGTCCGTCATGCCGATGCCCTGCTTCCCCAGCTCCGCGCGCAGGGTCTCCGGCGGCACGCGGCCCTTCATTTTGAGGATCTCCTCGCTGATGGTGCCGGTGTACTCGGGGTAGGCCGCGATCTCGCCGCCCTTGAGCGCGTTCCAGAGGATGATGGTGCCGCCCATCCCCTGCTTGTGGACCACCTGGAAGCCGGCGCGCTCCAGCACCCTCTTGGCGATCTCGCCCAGCACGTAGGACTCCGTGAACTTCTTGGAGCCGACGGCTATCTGCTCCGCCTGGGCAGGGAGGCTTAGAGCGATGCAGACCGCAATCAGAAAACCGCACGTGCCCGGCGACTGAAGTCGCGGGCTAGGAAACGCACGAAGTCCGCCTACGCGGACTGGCCGGAAGGGGCCAAACCCAAACACCTGAACACCTGAATACCTGAACACCGACTTCATATCTCCACCAGGCTCCTCTGCGCGGAGAGGAAGTCGGAGACGAACGGCTCAGCCGGACGTTCCCGCAGATCCGCGAGGCTGCCCTGCTGCACGATATGACCCTCGCGCAGCAGCACGATGGTGTCTCCCAGGAAGCCGGCCTCCGCCATATCGTGCGTCACCAGCACCACCGTCTGGCCCAGCCGCTGGAAGATCTCCTTGAGGTCGGTCTGGAGAGCGGCCCGCACCAGCGGATCCAGCGCGCCGAGCGGCTCGTCCAGGAGCAGCGCGTCCGGCTGGAGCATGAGCGCGCGCATGAGGCTCACGCGCTGCCGCTGCCCGCCGGAAAGCTCCACGGGGTAACGCTCCAGCCCTTCCTGCGGGAACCGCGTGAGATCGCACAGATCCAGAAGCCGCTTCTGATACTCCTGCGCGGGCCGGCCGAGGTGGCGCGCCATCAATAGCACGTTCTGCGCCGCCGTCAGATGCGGAAACAGGCCGCCGTCCTGGATCATATAGCCCATGCGGCGGCGCAGAGAGACGGCGGTTTCGGGCGACACAAGAGTGTCTTCGAACAGCACGCGTCCGGAGGTGGGCGGGATGAGCCCCATCATTAGCCGGAGGAGGGTGGACTTGCCGCAGCCGCTGGGACCGATGAGGGCGGTGGTCTTGCCGGCCTCCACCTCCAGGTTGGTCGGCTGCAGGGCGGGCGCCCCGTTGTAGCTCTTGCTCACCGCCTCCAGCCGGATCAGCGAGCGCATCGCAGCCCCAGGAAGCCCTGGCGGTAGGTGGGGACGTACCAGTTACGGAAGCTGCTCCGGAGGATGCGGGCGGCAGTGGCCCAGGATCCCCCGCGGCAGACGTAGTGGCGGCCGTTCATGTGCTCCGTGGAGTAGCCGTCGTAGGGATAAGCCTCAAAGCCAGGGTATGGGAGGAAGGGCGTGGAGGTCCACTCCCACACGCCACCCGCCAGGTCCAGGACACCGTTGCTGCTTGCTCCGGCGCGGTGGCTGCCCACCGGGTCCGGCGCCCACCGGTCCAGCCAGAAGCAGGCGCGCGCAGTGTCCGGCTGCTCGTCGCCCCACGGGTAGAGGTGCGTAGTACCGCTATCCGGGTCGTACCGAGCCGCTAGCTCCCACTCCGCCTCGGTGGGCAGCCGCTTACCGGCCCACCGGGCGTACGCGTCCGCTTCGTACCAGCTTACGCTGCTCACCGGCTCCTCCGGGTGCATCGGCCGCAGGCCCAGCGGGCCGTAGTAGCCGTTCTCCTCCGGCGCGAGCCAGTACTCCGGGCAGACCGCCCCCTCCTGCTCGCGCCACTCCCATCCCTCGGCCGACCACAGCTCCGGCCGCTCGTAGCCGCCGTCGGAGATGAATGCGCGCCACTGGGTGACGGTGACGTGTGTGCGGTCCAGCGCGAACGGCTCGACCCGTACCCGGTGCGCGCGCTTCTCATTGTCGTACCCGTGCGGGTCATCGGATCCCATCCAGAACTCGCCGCCAGCAATCGGGATCATATCCGTAGACCGTGCATCGTAGGGGCGGCCACACAGGACCGCCCGTCCGCCACGTTGTGGGCGGCCACACAGGGCCGCCCCTACACTTCTGGAGGTATCCATCTCCTTGTGTATCAACTGGAGGAGCTCGGCGATGGTCTCCTGATGCTGGAGCTCGTGCTGGCAGGCGAACTCCCAGGCGTACCCGTCGCGGAGCAGCGGAGCCGGCGAGTCCAGGTCCGCCTCCTTCAGCAGCTCCAGCGCCCGCCGCCGCGTGGTGGACAGGTATGCCTCTATCTCATACCGCTCCGGCAAGTGGACCCGGTTGTCTTTCGGGTTGTCGGGGATGTTAGCAAAGAGGAAAGAGAGGCGCTCGTCCAGCGGCAGGCAGCCCGCGGCGCGCGTGACCGCCCAGTACTCCTCCATCATTCCGATGTGGCCGAAGTGCCAGCCGATGGGGCTGTAGAAGTCGTGGACCCGCACCTTGAGGAAGTCGTCCGAGACCAGCCCCAGGAGCCAGAATGTCCGTCGCCGCGCGACCTCCAGTCCGGCGCGGATCTCCTCCTTGCGCTCGGCCTGGCTCACGCCGGGCGGAGGAGCATCACGGCAAACCATGCGTTCCCATCCAGCCAGCGCTCCTGCACCGCCAGACCCGCGCGGCGGCACACCTCCGCGATGGCCGCGGGAGCGTATTTGTGGCTGTTCTCCGTGTGGATGTACTCGCCCTCTCTAAACCCGTAACTGCGGTCCAGCGCCCGGATGAGGACCTGCTGTCGCACCCGGCTCACCAGCCGCATCTCGATGCGAGAGCACTCGGCGACGAACGGAGCATGGTGCGTGAAGAGGGCGGGATTGAAGCAGCCTCCCAGCTCCCGGTTGATGCGCGCGAGCAGGTTGCGGTTGAATGCCGCGGTCACCCCTGCCGAGTCGTTGTAGGCCGGCTCCACGATTTTCGGATCCTTCAGCAGGTCGACGCCCAGCAGCACGCGGTCCTGCGGCAGCAGCCGCGAGCGGATGCGACCCAGAAACGCCGCCGCCTCGTCCGGTTCAAAATTGCCGATGTTGCTCCCCATGAACAGCACGACCCGGGGTCCCTCGCAGTGGGGCAGGACCCGGATGCCGTCATCGTACTCGGCCGCGATGGCGGTTATCCGGAGCCTGGGGTACTCCTCCAGCAGCGCTTCCGCGGAAGCCCGCAGGAAATCACGCGAAATGTCGATTGGGAAGTACCGGAGCGTCCGCTGGCGGCGCAGCACGGCGTCCAGCAGGAGGCGCGTCTTGCGCGAGCTGCCGCTGCCGAGCTCCACCAGCGCGACCTCCCCGCCCATGGCCTCGGCCATCTCGCCCGCGCTCCGCTCCAGGATGGCCTGCTCGGTACGGGTGAGGTAGTACTCGGGCAGCTCGCAGATCTGCTCGAACAGGGCGGAGCCGGCTTCGTCATAAAAGAACCGGCAGGGAAGGCACTTCTGGGGCTGGCTTAATCCCTCCGCAACTACGTCGCGGAGCGCCGTCCCTTGGGCGCCGGAAGCGACCTCGACAAACTCTAATGGCGGGATCAGGGCTGTCGTCAATCGGTTCTCCTGGGATGGAATTGGAGAACAATACGGCAGACGCTCGCTTACTGTTCCCCCGGCCGCCTGGGACGTTGCCGCACTCCTGCTTCGACGTAGGCGTGCTGATCCCTGCCAGAACGGTGCAAGGGCGGGGCCATATGGCGCCACTCGGCGAAGAACCGGCAGGAAAGCGGGAGGTTTAGTCCGGGAGAGAGCAGCGGTAGAGTACGGAGACGAACCGGGGGGTAAGGCCCTTCTGGCTCCAATCGAACCAGTTGGAATCGCGTTCCTCCTTGGTCTCAAAACAGTAGTCGCTGCCATCCAGCCATCCAGAAGGGGCGACCATCGGGATAGCGCCGGCTTCCCGAAGCTTTCTCCCCGTCGAATCCGCCCGGTAGCAGCGCGTCACAACTCGCCCATTCTGGGCTCTCTCTACCGACAGCAGGTAAAGCCGCTTGCGATCCGCGGCGTCGGTGGCCCCGACCGGAAGCGGCCCTATGGAGTGAAAGTCTGTGCCGTCTGTCCGGCACGAGACCAGCCTCTGCCGGCCGCCGTCGCTTCTGAGCGCGCCGACGCTTCGTACATCGCTCTCGGTCCAGTACACGCGGCCGCCTACTTCATGGGCCATCCGGTTTATGTTCATGGTATAGCTGGCATCCTCGCGCAGGAGGCGAGGCGTGGGATCGCCCTTCTCCATCGCATAGAGGCGCTGCCGTCCTAAACGGGACTCCCACCAGTACACCTGCCGCCTGCCGGCTATGAGGAAGCTCCCGGTGTGGCTCACCGCGTTCAGCGCCACCGCTGTTCCGCCGTTCACAGGGACTGCCACGAGTCGATAAGTGTAATCCGTCACCGTATGTGGGAGCTTCACAGGGGCGGTAGAAGGCGCGGATCCTCCCATGGCTCGGCCCACGCCCAGCATCCCAGCGGGCGAGGTGATGGCCTTTAGTGGGTGGTACGGCACCTCGGCTGAGCCTGCATAGTCCCACCAGTAGATGGAATCCTCCGTTACGGCAATGTTGGGCGGGCCAAACGAGTTGGGACTTGGACGCAGGTGGACGGGAAGCTGCACGGGCCGGCCGCCGCTCAGGGGGATGCGGCGCAGGACGGCATCCGAGACCGTTGGGAGCTCTCCACGACGCGCCGGGGGCTTGAATGGACAGGCCAGATAGAAGATGCCGGCATCGGCCAGGCGGGGATTCTGGATATCGGTGTCCCGGGCCAGCTCGTGGGGCGGTCCACCGGTTGTGACGAGGATGCGGGAGCCCCTAACGAGGTACACCACGCCGTGCCGCACGCCCAGAACGCCGCAGCCGGTGACCTCCGCAACCGGCTGTGGGCCGCGATGGGTAATGAACCAGTGCGCCAGAAGGCCCGCCGCGAAGAGGGTGAGCACGGCAAGCGCGTGCCGATTAAGGAACTCCCGGACCCGCTTCATGGCGACTATTTCAACAGGGATGACCTCCGTCCTCTTTGGGCCTGTCCCGCGTCAGTGCCCGCCGAAGACGCCCTTCACCGCCGCGTTCGCGTCGTTCAGCACTTTCTGGTCGTTGGCCCGTCCGTTCTGGAGCCGCTCCGAGTCGTTCGTCGGGTTGGCGACGGTCGGCAGCGGCGCGGCGCCTGCCGCTCCGGCTCCGGCGACCATCGGTTTCTGCGGCTGCGCCGGTTCCTCGGAAGAGCAACCCGCCAGCAGCGTCCCCGCTATCGCAAGCCCCACGCACAGGGCTCCTATTCTTCGTGTTACAGACATGATCTTGACCTCCATCAACAGACAGGGCGGCTCAGTGAGCCGCCCGTCGCTCTTTAGGCTATTGTCGGCTGAATCCCGGCAGGAACAGAATGACGGCGTCCCATCGGCAGGAGAGGAAGGCCGGAGCGGTGTATCTGAAGTCGCGCGGAAGGAGGCGCGGCGGCCGGATGGCGGACGAGTTCGAAGAGCAGGGTTGGGTCAAACTAGGCGTATCCGCGGCGCTCTCCAAGGAGTATGCCCAGGACCAGCGCAGCCTCCTGGAGATGCTCGCGATGATGCTGGAGAACGCGCTCCCGGGCGAGGCGCAGATTGAGCGCCGCGGCGGGCTCTTCTCCAAGAAGACCGTCCACAGGATCAGCCTGGAGATGGGCACGGACCGCTACTCCCTGGAGGACCCCGGCAAGGGCAGCCTCCGCGCCTTCCGTACCAAGGTGGTGCGCGGCATCGCCCTCAAGACGGAGGAGATTCCCGTTCAGGAGTGGCTGGACGCGCTCAGCGTCAATCTGGAGGAGCGGGCCAAAAGCAGCGCATCCGCGCGCGCCGCGCTGGAGCGATTTGTAGGATGAGACTGTTTGGAATGGGTGGGCAGCCGGAGGACCCGGCGGTAAAGCAGCGGCGGGAGGAGAGCGAGCGCGCCCTCGAGCAGGGCGGCCTCCCGCTCAACGCGGTGGACCGCCTCAAGGAGCAGGCGGCGCGGCAGGGCACGCCCGGCCACATATTCACCAGCGACCTCAGCGTGAACGAGCTGCTCCTGGTGCGGCAGACGGGCTACAAGCCGCTGGGCCAGGTGATGGGCAGCTCCATCTACCACATCGGCTGGCAGTACATGCCCGCCTGGTCCGGCATGTCCATGGAGCTCACCGTGCTCACACAGGCCTTCTACCAGGCGCGGCACCTGGCCCTGGGGAGGCTCCAGCAGGAGGCGGCGCTGCTCGGCGCGACCGGTGTGGTGGGTGTGCGGCTGGAGCACAAGGAGTACGACTGGGGCGCGGGACTGCTGGAGTTCATGGCCATCGGGACCGCCGTGCGGGAGCTGGAGCGAAGTCCGGAGCCGGTCTCGCTGGAGCACCCGCTGCAGATAAGCCATGCCGCCAAACCGCGGCCCCCATTCGTTAGCGCACTCTCCGGCCAGGAGTTCTGGATGCTGCGGCAGGGCGGCTACCGTCCCATTGGGCTCTGCGTGGGCAACTGCACATACTACCAGGTAGCCACCTGGCGCACACAGCGGGTCACCACGGGCGGGATCTTCAGCGGGAGCTGGCAGAACCAGGAGCTGGCGGACTATACGCAGGCGGTGTACAATGCCCGTTCGCTGGCCATGGTGCGGATGGAGAGCGAGGCGCGCAGCCTGGGAGCGATGGGAGTGCTGGGCGCGGACGTGGAGGTGAAGGCGGAGCCGCACGAGTACGATTCCGGCGGCCAGCGCCAGCTCAACATGATGTACCACTTTACGGCCATCGGGACGGCGGTCGAGCCGTACACGTACGTTCGCCCGCCCTTCGCCCCCACCAATGCGGTTCCGCTGCGGTGAATCCAACCACAGAGGGCACAGAGAGCACAGAGAGGCTGCGGGGAATAGGCAAGATCCATCGGATCCAGGGATGGCACGATTCTTTCCATCCTGTGCATCCTGCCCACAGTCTCTGTGTCCTCTGTTTCCTCTGTGGTGAATAGAAGGAGCAGACTATGCCATACACTCCCGGTTCGGAGGAGGGACTGCCGGACGCCGCACGCCGCAGGCTGGAAGAGATGCGCGGCACGGAGGGGAAGCGCGGGCTGTTCACCAGCGACCTCTCCGTCAACGAATTCCTGCTGGTGCGCGAGGCCGGATTCGACCCGCTGGGCCTGGTGATGGGCAGCTCCATCTACCACATCGGCTTCCAGATCCCCGGCTTCTACCAGAGCCAGGAGATGGAGGTGCTCACGCAGGCTATGTACCACGCGCGCGAGCTCGCCATGACCCGCATGGAGGAGGAGGCGGACGTGCTGGGCGCGGACGGCGTGGTGGGAGTGCGCCTGGACGTAAACCGGTACGAATGGGGCGAGAGCCTGGCGGAGTTCATGGCTATCGGCACCGCCATCAAACACCGCAGCGGGGAGCACTACCGTACGCCGGACAATCGCCCCTTCACCTCCGACCTGAACGGGCAGGACTTCTGGACGCTGCTGCGGACCGGCTACCGGCCCGTCTCTATGGTGATGGGCACCTGCGTCTACCACGTGGCGCACCAGGGTCTGCTGCAGTCGCTCAAGCAGACCGGCCGGAACGTGGAGATGCCCAACTATACGCAGGCCCTCTACGACGCGCGCGAGCTGGCGCTCTCGCGGATGCAGGCGGAGGCGGAGAGCGTGCAGGCGGAGGGCATCGTAGGCGCGCAGGTCCACGAATCCAATCACGGCTGGGGTAGTCACGTGATCGAGTACTTCGCCGTCGGGACGGCCGTGCGGTCGATATCGGAGGACCATGCCATCGCGGCGCCGAGCCTGATACTGCCGCTGTCCGACTCGTGAGGGGGGTGAAGAGGTGAACAGACGGGAATTCCTGGGATTCACTGCCGGTGCACTGGCGCTGCCTGGACTGGCGGGGTCGCAGGACGTGAAGCCGGCGGGAGGGAAGCTGCGGCTGTCCGTGACGTGGGGCATGATGCGCGGCATGCCGCCCGCGGACGCGCTGAACAAGCTGGACGAGCTGGGCTACGATGCCTACGAGATGTTCGATTGGCGCAACCCGCAGACGCTCGCCACCTTTGCCGAGGAGCACAAGAAGCACAAGCTGGAGTGCTCCTGCCTTATCGCCAACAAGGGCGTGAGCGCACCGGGCTGCGGCCTCACCAATCCGGCCGAGCGGGACCAGTTCCTCAAGGAGATGGAGGCCTGCGCCGAGGCGTGCAAAGCGGTGGACTGCAAGCAGCTTCTGACCCTCACCGGCAACGAGGTGCAGGGCATGTCCCACGACGCCATGTTCGAGAGCTGCGTGGCGGGCCTCAAGGCGGTGGCGCCATTGCTGGAGAAGAACGGCCTCATCGCTACGGTTGAGCTTCTCAATACCTACCACGACCATCGCGGCTACTTCCTCAACTCCTCCCACCTGGGGGCGAGGATGGTGGAAGCGGTGGGCAGCCCTAACGTGAAGCTGCTGTACGACATCTACCACATGCAGATCATGGAGGGGGACCTGATCTTCAACATCCGCCAGTACATCGGGAAAATCAGCCACTTCCACATCGGCGACGTCCCCGGCCGCCATCAGCCCGGCACCGGGGAGATCAACTACCGCAACGTCTTCAAAGCCATCGTGGACCTGGGCTACTCCGGCACCGCCGCCCTGGAGTACGGCCCCACCATCCCCTATCTGGAAGACCTCGCCAACATGCGCCAGCTCACCATGTTCGTTTGAGTATCCCCGAAGGGAGCACAACGAGTGAACCTGGAATGGAGCAAGGACGATAACGGCCGGCACGTTGCCAAGGGAAGTAAGAACACCTATGTTATTGTGCGGGACAAGTTGCTCCAGCACTACGTTCCCTATGTTCAGGACGATACAGGCAACCTAATCCTCATCGATAAGGTTAGCGACCGATCCGGAAAGCGCGGGTATTTCGTACTAGCGTCGGCTAAGGCGGCCGCAGAGAGGACTGAGGAACACGGGCTCCGTGCGCGCCGGCCGGTGCCTGGGCAGGATCCGCTGCCGAAAGTGATGCATACTCCGGCCTTGGCCTTAGCGGCGCTTAGACTCGAAGCTCGCAAACTTCTCCACGAACCGGCTGCCTTGCTTTCACCTGGCGTCTTCGAACGCCTCCCGCAGGCAGCGCGCATTGACTTCGAGGAAGGGTGCAAAACTCTGGCATTTGGCCTTTCGACCCCTGCTGCTTGCCTCTTACTCCGGTCCGCAGAGACCGCATTCCGCAGTTTTCATGGCTGGGCCACCGGCCGTACAGGTGGGACGTGGGACCAAATGGAGGCAGACTTGAATGCGCTCAGTCCCGGGCGGGACCTCAGGCCGCTCACCGGTCATTTGATGAATCTCCGCCGATCCTATCGAAATCCGACGATGCATGCAGAGAAGGTGTATGACATTGAGGAGGCTCAGGACCTGCTCAACCTCTGCACTATTATCTTCAACTACATGGATAGGCTCCGCCAGAAGACGGAACCATGCAAGTGAGAACTGCCATTCCAATGCCGGTCGCAGAGCTTTCAAAGCTCTGCCGCAAGTACGATATCGCGGAGCTGTGAATTTATCGGCTCGGTACTTCCGAAGGTCAAAGAACATGTCGATGCTCTGGACATATTCCCAAGACGTGTCGATGAAAGGGCGGTTTCATCGACACGTTTTCAGAACATCTCGATGCAGTGAACATATTCACCCGCTCAGAAGGCAGTAGAGACGCTCGTTTAGGTAGAGCTTCTCCCGGCCGACCCTTGTACTCTTCAGGATGCCGATTCCCTCTAATTCCCCCAAATAGCGGGCGGCCGTCTGGCGCCTGGCGATACCTTCTTGCTCCAGGAACTGAATCCGACAGTACGGCTGCTGAAAGATTAGCTCGACTAGCTCCTTGGAGTAGAATTTGGGCAGCTTCTCTCGCACCTGTGCCACCGTCTCATTCAGCAGATCGCGGATCGCGAGCACCCTGTTGCGCGTAGCCAGCGCCGTCTCCTCCACAGCTTGGAGCATGTAGAGAACCCAGGGCTCCCACGCGCCGTCCTCCGTAACCCCCCGTAGCCCCTGATAGTATGCCGCCTTACTGTCGATGATGTACCGGCTGAGGTAAAGGACCGGCAGGTTGAGCAGCCCTTCCGAAACGAGGTAGAGGATATTGATAATCCGGCCGGTTCGCCCGTTGCCGTCTCCGAACGGGTGGATGGCCTCAAATTGGTAGTGCATCACCGCCATCTTCACCAGCGGATCCAGGTCGATCTCGGGATCGTGGATGAACTCCTCCAGGTTGCGGAGCAGGTCCCGAATCCGGTCTTCTCCTTCCGGGGGCGTGTACACGACGCGGTTCCCCGCCCGAATGCTGGTGCCCGGTAACTTCCGGATGCCCTGTTCATTCCGCTTGATGGTGGTCACGATCTCCACAAAGGTGTTTGTACGGAGCGGCGCCCGCCTGATCTCCTCGAAGCCGTGCCAGAGTGCCTGGCCGTAGCGGAGCACCTCTTTAGTCTGCGCATCGAACTTCTCCTCACCGCCGACCAGAGCCTGATAGAGCTTGTCATTCGTCGTGACGACGTTTTCGATCTCGGAACTGAACCTGGCCTCCTGGAGCGAGATGGACTGAATGAGCAGCGCCTGGTTAGGAATCAGGTCGCCCGTTCCCTTCAGCTCTGCCAGCGCCTTATTCGCCCGAATAGCGCGCTTCAGAACGGCCTTCGTCTCCAACTCCACGCCATCAGGCGGTAGCAGCGGCAAGTCGTTGTAGGGCTTCTCCCTGTCAAACGGCAATATCTCTCCTCCTGAACTCCGACCGGACCCAGCAATACGAGCGCGATATTATCACGACTATTACCACAACTCGGAAGCTATTACCACAACTCCCCGCGCGGCTTGGTTTGACGAATCTCAGGCTTTGCTGTATCCTTTACCTCCAACCTTTTGCACAAAGCGACGATGGAGAGGAGTAGCGGGAGTACGCGGGGCACAGAGAGCCGCCGAGGCTGAGATGGCGGCCTCCGCCTCCCGTGAAGACGCTCCGGAGCGCGGGGAGGAACGGCCGCGGCACGTGCCGAGCCGGAGCAGGACCTGAATAACAGGTCCTTCGCTCTGCTCAGGATGAGGTCTACGCGGCCAAGTAAGCCCTGCCGGCTCGCCCCCGTTACCGGGCCCAAGGCGGCGAGCCCGGTCCTCGAGTCCCGAACGCGGATTCCCCCTCTCCTGTTCTTGGGAGAGGGGGTTAGGGGGTGAGGGCCTGCCTGCGAAGTGCGGTGGCACCACGACGCCCCCTCGTCCGCACGACGAGGGGGCTATCTCGTTTGGAGGTGCTGCCGATGGAACGGATCTGGACAACGGAGATGGGCCGGCACGCGGGAGAGCGCGTGCGGCTGGCGGGCTGGATGCACCGGCTCCGCCGCATGGGAGGCGTGAGCTTTCTGCTCCTGCGTGACGGGAGGGGCTTGGCGCAGGTGGTGGTAGAGGAGCCCGCGCTGGCGGAGCGGCTCAGCGGGCTCCACGCCGAATCGGTGCTGCAACTGGAGGGCACGGTGACCGGCGGGGCGCCGGTGGAGGGCGGCTTCGAGATCCGGGACCCGTGTGTACAGGTGGTCTCGCCGGCCTGCGGGCCCGCGCCGCTGGAGCTCTTCCGGCCGCAGGTCCGCGAATCACTACCCTTTCTGCTGGACCATGCCGCGGTGGCGCTGCGCCACCCGCGCCGGCGTGCGCTGTTCCGCATGGGTGCGGCGAGCATGGCCGGGTTCCGGCGCGCGCTCGGCGCCATGGACTTTGTGGAGGTGCAGACGCCCAAGATCGTGGCCAGCGCCACGGAGAGCGGCGCCAACGTTTTCGGCATCGATTACTTCGGGCGACGGGCCTACCTGGCCCAGAGCCCGCAGTTCTACAAGCAGATCATGGTCGGCGTGTTCGAGCGCGTCTTCGAAGTGGGACCGGTCTTCCGCGCGGAGCCGCACGATACGCCCCGCCACCTGAGCGAGTACGTCTCGCTGGACGTGGAGCAGGGGTTCATCCACAACCACACCACCGTAATGGCCACGCTCACGCAGGTGATCGAAGGCATGGTGGAGGCGGTCCGCTCGGAAGCTCCCGGCGCCCTGACGCTGCTGGGGATCTCCCTGCCGGCGCTGCCGGACACCATACCGGCCATCCACTTCTCGGAAGCGCTGGAGCTGCTCTTCCGCGAGACGGGCGAAGATGCGCGCCAGGAGCCGGACCTCGCTCCGGCCCATGAGCGGTGGCTGGGAGAGTGGGCGCTGCGGGAGCACGGGTCGGAGTTCCTGTTCGTGACCGGCTATCCCATGGTGAAGCGGCCGTTCTACACCCACCCGGACCCGGAGCGGCCGGAGTACTCCAACAGCTTCGACCTGCTCTTCCGCGGGATGGAGCTGGTGACGGGCGGCCAGCGGCTGCACCGCTATGAGGACTACGTCGCGGCGCTCGCGGCGCGCGGGCTGCAGCCGGAACCGTTCGAGGGCTACCTGGAGGCGTTCCGTCACGGCATGCCGCCGCACGGCGGATTCGCCATCGGTCTGGAGCGCTGGCTGGCGCGCCTGGTGAACGCCGCCAACATCCGCGAGACCACCCTCTTCCCGCGGGACATGACCCGCCTGACGCCGTGAGATCGCGGAGAGACGATGTGCGGCGGCCGTGAAAGGGCCTTCGGTCGAGCAGGGTCAGGAGGGAGGGATTCTCCCACGGCGTCCGGGCCGGGGAGTGACGGAGGTCCAGCTTATTGGAAGTGCGTTTACGCGCACCTTACGATCGAGTTGTCCCGAGATCAGGGTTTCGGGTTGATAAGCGCGCCCGCCGGAGCGATACCGGCGGGCGCTGCGGCCTTATGCCCAGCGGGTCAGAGCCATGCGCAGCGCACCCAGGGCAGACACCTTGCGGGCCTCGCGTTGCAGCTTGTGCCGCGCGTTCAGGTGGAAGTTGGCCGGCAGCGGTTTCTTGCATCGCCAGCACTCACGCCGGTGCTCCATATTATCGGCGCCGCACCCGGGGCAGGGTGCATAACCATTAGTAGTCATTTTAGATCACCTCGCTATTCGGTTATAGGACGGCCCCTATGGGAGGATTATTCCACGCGCGGCGTTAGGTCCGCCTGGTAAAGATTAGAGTGATGAAGTGAAGGGATTCGGAATCCGGGACATCACTCCACCACTCTACTACTCCTTCCTTCACCCACCTACCGTCTTCTTCAGCGCGTTGCGGGCCTGAGCGTAGTCCGGCTGCAGCCGGAGCGCCTCGCGGAACTCCTCCGCGCCACGGCTCTTGTCCCCCAGGAGACAGAGGACGGCGCCCAGGTTGTAGTGTGCCTCGGCCAATCGCGGGTCCTCCTGGATGGCGGTCTGGAACTCGGCGGCGGCCTCGCGCAGCTTGCCCTGCATGGTGAGGACGGCGCCCAGGTTCTTGTGTGCCTCCGGATACCGGCCGATGAGCCGGATGGCCTCGCGGAACTCCTGGGCGGCCTCCACGGGCTTGCCGTAGGTGCCGAGGACCATAGCGAGGTTGTAGTGCGCGGCGGCGAAGCCCGGCTCCAGGCGCACGGCCTGCGCCAGCTCCGCCACGGCCTCTTTCGGCCGGTTCTGCTTGAACAGCACGAAGCCAAGGTTGGAGTGCGGATCCGCCCACTTGGGGCAGAGCTGGATGGCGCGCTGGAAGTGGGCGATGGCCTCGCCCGTCCTCCCCTCCTCCGCCAGCGTCGCCGCCAGGTTACTCTCCGGCTCGGCGTAGTCGCTGCGGCGCGCAATAGCGCTCCGGAACTCCGCCTCCGCCTCCCGCAGCTTGCCGGCATTCATGTAGGCGTAGCCCATGTTGTTGTGGGCTACCCAGCTCCGCGGATTGATGGCCAGCGCGTGTCCAAAGAGCTCCCACGTACTCTTCCAATTGGCCTCCTGGGCCAAACTCTGCCCGGCCAGGAGCAGGAGGGCGGCGGCATACACGGATGCGAGGACGGAGGACGGAGGACGGAGGACGGACCCGGGATGGAGTGGTGGAGTGGTGGAGTGGTGGAGTGGTGTTCCGGACTCCGGAGACAGTACTGCACTGCTCCCATACTCCATTCCTCCGTCCGTCTCCCGTCTTCCGTCACCCGTCAGGAGCCAAGCGACAGCCAGCGCCGGACCGAGCAGGGCCACATAGGCGTACCGGTCCGCCACGGTGGAGTAATACTGGAAGACGAACGGCACCAGTCCGGAGACGGGCAGCAGCGCGGCGACCGATGTCGCGCATGCGGCCGGCAGCCACGGGTGCGTGCGGCGGAGCTTCCAGGCGGCCAGGACGAGTGCCGCCGGGAGCAGCCACGTGGCGTAACCCCACCAGTGGGCCAGCACGAACTCCGGCGTGCGGCCGTAGTCGATGCTGAGGCGCGCCGGCCAGACCAGCTTGGCCAGGTAGAAGGCGAAAGCATCGCCGGCAATGAGCAGCCGGGACCAGATAGGCAGCGCAATCGGCGCATCGGCGGCACGCTCCGCGGAGCGGGTGATGAGGATCACCGGAACTGCCAGCAGCACCCACCACCCCACCGCCTTCAGCGCCTTTAGCGGCTTCCGCCGGATGAGCCATGTGTCCACGGCCCAGGCGATGAGGGGCACCGTCACCGTGGACGCCTTGGCCAGCAGTGCGACGCCGAAGCAGAGGAGGGCGAGGACGTAGTGAATGCGTGAGCGGGCGAGCGGGCGAGCGGGTGATTCTGGAGTCGTGAGTCGTGAGTCGTGAGTCGTGAGACGAGAATCCGGCTCGACTCTCGACTCTCCACTCTCGACTCGCTGTGCGAAACAGACGTACTGCCACAGGCAGAGCAGGGAGAAAAGGGCGCCGGCGAGGTCCTTCATGCCCGTAACCCACGCTACGGGCTCGACCTGCAGCGGATGGAGGCCGAACAGGAGCGCCCCCGTGGCCGCGGCCCAATCCTTCTTCACCAGCCGCCTCAGGATGGCGAACACCAGCAGCACGTTCAGCAGATGCACCAGCAGGTTCGCCGCGTGGAACGTCTCTGGACGGAGGGTAACCATGCCGTGCGCGTCGTGCTCCAGGGCGAGCCGCGCCACGCCTGTCCAGATGGTCCGGGTCACCGGGATGTACGCGTAGAAGTAGGGCCTCTGCCAGGCCCGGACGATGCTGGCGATGCCCGGCGACTGGAGGTACGGGTTCTGGTACACATTGCGGTCGTCGTCCCAGTCGATGAACGGATGACGGCAGACGGGCAGAAAGACGACCAATGTGACCAGCAGCACGAGAAGGACGGGGGCTGGAGGACGGAGGACCGAGCGTAGGACCCCTGGACGAGTGTTGGCGGCCGACCCCGGCCCTTCAGAAGTATCGGTGGACACGCGGACTCCTTGTGCGACGGGTCAATACTGGTACTTCTTCGGGGGAATCGGCGGAAAACTTGAGGGAGTCACCCCGTCAGTTTTTTCAGCTCCTCCGCCGCAGGGGCGAAGCGGGGCTGGAGCCGGAGAGTCAGTCGAAGCTGGTCCACGGCCTCCTGAGGGCGACCGTTCGCAGCGAGGATCCGGCCAAGCTGGAAGTGCGCCGCCGCCAGGCCCGGGTCGATGCGCGCCGCCGCCACAAGGCTGGCGAACGCGTCGCGGACCCGCTTCTGGCTGAGGTAGGCGCATCCCAGGTTGTAGCGGGGAGTGGCCCAGTCCGGCCGCAGCCGCACCGCGCACTCCAGGTGAGGGATGGCCCCGGCGGCGCGCCCCTCATCCATGAGCGCCGCCCCCAGGTTGTTCAGAGCGTCCGCGTACCCCGGCCGGAGCTCCAGCGCGGATCGGTACCAGGCCTCCGCCCTCTTCACCTCCCCGCCGGTCTTGTAGGTGAAGCCCAGGTTGTTCCGAGCCATCCAGCTACCCGGGTTCACCGCCAGCACATGCCGGAAGAGCGCCACGCTTCCGTCCCAGGACCCGCTCTGCGCCACGGACTGGCCAGCGAGGAGGGAGAGGATGAGAGCGTAGGCGACCGGGACGAACCGTGTGGGATTATGGGCGTGTGGGGGTGTGGGAGTGTATCGGATTCCGGACTCCGCCACACCCATACCCCCATACTCCCATACCCCCATACTCTGTCTCGTGCCCGCGGCAAGAAGCGAAGCGACGGCCAGGGCGGGCCCGAGGAGGGCCAGGTAGAGGTAGCGGTCCGCCACCGTGGAGTAGAGCTGGTGGGCGAACGGCGTCAGTCCGGAGACCGGCAGCACCGCCGCCACCAATATGGTGCAGGAGGCCAGGAGCCAGGGCTGGGATCTGCGCAGCCGCCACGCCACTATGCCAACCGCGATCGGCAGCAGCCATCCCATCCACACCCATCCGTGGGCGAGCACCCTCTCCGGCGAACGCCCATAATCCACGCAGAGCCGGACCGGCCAGAACAGCTTGGTCACGTAGAAGGTGAGCGTATCGCCGGTCACCAGGAAGCGGCCTCCCAGCGACACCGGCCCGGGCCCCTCCGCCGTCCGCTCCGCCGCGCGCGTGATCACCGCGATGGGTATGGCCAGCAGCATCCACCAGCCAACCGCCTTCACCGACCGGAGCATGCTCCGCCTCATCGCCCAGACGTCCAGCGCGATCAGCGCCAGCGGCAGTGAGGCCGCGGAAGGTTTGGAGAGCAGCGCCAGTCCGAAGCAGAGGAGGGCAAGGACGTAGTGAATGCGTGAGCGGGCGAGCGGGCGAGCGGGTGATTCTGGAGTCGTGAGTCGTGAGTCGTGAGTCGTGAGACGAGAATCCGGCTCGACTCTCGACTCTCCACTCTCGACTCGCTGTGCGAAACAGACGTACTGCCACAGGCAGAGCAGGGAGAAAAGGGCGCCGGCGAGGTCCTTCATGCCCGTGGCCCAGGCTACCGGCTCCACCTGAACGGGATGAACGGCAAACAGCAGGGCGCCTGCAGCCGCGGCCCAGGGGCGCTTCACCAGCCGCCGCAGGATAGCGAGCACCAGCAGCACGTTCAGCAGGTGCACCAGCAAGTTTGCGACGTGGAAGGGAGCGGCCGTAAGGACGGTGCCGCCGTGGCCGTCCGGTCGCGCCGCGATTCCGGCAATGGCTGCCCAGACGGTCCGGGTTATCGGGATGTATGCACAGAAGTAGGGCTGCTTCCACGCGCGGACCACGCCCGCCCAGGTGGGCGGCAGGAGATCCGGATTCTGGTAGATGTTCTGGTCGTCATCCCATCCTACAAAGGGATGGGCGCACGACGGAAGGAAGACCGCGCACGTGACCAGCACCAGCAGGAGCGGGATGACAAGCGCGCGGACATATTGACGCGGCGACACGGTGACATGCCCACACGGCAAATCCGGACTCGCCCCCTCGACTGCTCGCCCGCTCGCCACGTCCAGCGGTCCGGCGATCACGCGGCGGCTTCCAGGGTGCCGGTGGTCTCGAATAGTCCGCGGGCCGCGTCCAAGATCTGCGGGTCATACCAGCCCTCGCGTGACCGCATGAGCTCAAAAGCCTTGGTGCGGGTCGCGCCCTCGCACTCCAGCTCTACCAGGTCCGCCAGCACTTTGAGCACGCGCGCGCCGTAGGGGATCTCCTCCCCTATGAGGTCGTGCCTGGGGAAGCCGGTGCCGTCGAACCGCTTGTTCTGATAGAAGACTATCTGCGCCACGCGCTCCATGCGGGGGATCTTGAGCAGCAGGTTGCGCCCTATCTCCGGCACGCGCTCAAGCTGCTCCTCTTCCTCCTCCGTCAGCTCGTGGCCGTTTCTGGCGCGGGTCACCAGTGTCTGCGGGAGCGCCATGCGGCCGATCTGGGAGAGCATGGAGGCCACCTCGAGCTGCCAACTGTTGGGGAACACCAGCACGTCCGTGATGTGGCGGGCATAGCGGCGCAGCCGGGCCGCGCGGCCATAGGCGGCCGGATCGGCGGTGGAGAGCGCCTCCGTAAGGGCCGCGATGCAGCCGGTGAGGGTTTCCTCCAGAAGCTGCTTCTCCGCGGTGATGAGCCGGTACTGCTCGATGCCGGCCGCGAGGGACTTGGCCAGCACTTCCGGCGCGCAGGGCTTGGTGAGGAAGCGGAAGATGTGCCCCTCGTTTACCGCGTCAATGGCGGTCTGCTGGTCCGCGTTGCCGGTGAGCATCATCCGGACGGAGTCGGGGGAGAGGCGCATGGCCTTGCGGAGGAACTCTACGCCGTCCATGCCCGGCATCCGCATGTCCGCGATGATCACGGCAAACGGCTTGCTGGTACGGATGGCGTCCAGCCCCTCTTCTCCGCCGAGGCGGGTCTCGATACGGTACTGTTTGCGGAGTTGGCGCTGATAGGCGGAGAGGATGTTCGCGTCGTCGTCCACAAACAGCACGTGCTGCTCTTGCTCCCAGGTCTCGTCCATAAATGCCTCCTAGGTGATGGGTGAGGGGTGATAGGTGATAGCCGGAATCCGGACTCACCTCTCACCTCTCACCTCTCACCTCACATACACGCCTCTTCCCAAACCGCCAATCTCTCACAGAAGCCTTGCTCCTGCAGGTAGCCCATATCCGGAGTGCCGGTGGCGCCGCTGCCTGCCGCCTGGTGCGCCAGGTGGTCGGCAACGTGGACGGCAGCCAGAAGCAGCGGAGACGCGCCGCTCGTCTCTCGCGGGCAGTGGTGGTATGCGACCGTCTCCACGATGGCGTCCGGCAGTCCCCACAACCCCAGCAAGTAGGCGCCGACCTCCGCGTGGGTCGCGCCGAAGGTCTGGTGCTCTACATAGTAGGGCAGCCGGCCCGCGCCGTTGGAGCGGTAGAGCGTCTGAGCGTAGCTGTCCGGATAGCACTGCGCGAAGATGAGCATACCTACGTCATGGAGCAAGCCGCCGGTGTACGCCTCTTCCGCCTGCTCGGGGGACCCGCCCTCCGCCTCCACAATCCGGCGCGCGAAGGTGCCGACCCGGATACTGTGCTGGCGCAGCATCTCCGTGGAGAAGCCGCCCGATTGGGGCGGTCCCGCCGATTCGAACGAGTGGCCGCCCGACAGGAGGTCGGAAAGCGTCTCCTTGCCGACCAGGGCGACTGCCTCCTGCGCGGAGCACATCCGACGTGGAGTGCCGAAGAAGGCCGAGTTGACGAGCTGGAGCAGCTTGGCGGCCATGGCGGGGTCTTCCGCCACAATGGGCGCGGCTGCGGTGCGGACGTCGGACTGCACCGCGTCCAGGAGGGCCTGATAGTGCTCGGCCGGGCTTGGCAGGGAGCGCACCTGCGACACCACGCGCTGGAAGGGGTCGCTCGGCAGCAGGTCCCGCAGCGTACACGCCCTGGCGACCGTGGAGCGCAGCACATTGGGGTCGCAGGGTTTGGAGAGGAACTGGTGGGTGGCGCCTACGGCCCGGAGCGCGTGATCGCGGTCAGACTGCCCGGAAAGGATGATACGAACCGCCTCCGGCTCGACTTCCGTCACGCGATTGAGCAGGTCCGCCCCCGAGAGGCCCGGCATGCGCATGTCGGACACGATGACGTCAAAGCGGCCGGCGGAAATAGCGGCCAGAGCCTCGTCTCCACTCTGGACAAAGAGCATGTCCCACTCATTGCGCATAGGTCGCAGCATGCGCTGCAGCCCCTGAAGCACGTTAGGCTCGTCGTCAACGAAGAGGATACGTTTCATGGTGTCATTATCGGCGTTCAGGCATTCGGGTGTTCAGGTGTTCAGGTGTTCAGGGCCGGATTCCTGAACGCCTGAACACCTACCCTCAGGCTGCTTTCTGGTTGGCGCTCTCTGCCGTGTGGAGCGGGAGCCGGATGATGAAGGTGGTGCCCTTCCCCTCCTGGCTCTCAAAGTTGATGGACCCGCCGTGCTTGTCCACCACGCTGGAGTGCGCCAGCGCCAGCCCCTGGCCGGTGCCCTTGCCCACCTCCTTCGTGGTATAGAACGGGTCGAAGACCTTGCCGCGGATAGCTTCCGGAATGCCGCCGCCGGTATCCGCCACACGGACCTCCACCCAATCGCCCTCGCGGCGCGTGGCCAACGTGATCTTGCCCTTGGCTCCCGGCTGGTTCGTCACTACGTCGCTGATGGCGTGCGCGGAGTTGATAACCAGGTTGAGAATCACCTGGTTGAACTCGCCGGGCAGGCAGGGCACCAGCGGCAGGTCCGGATCGAAGTCCGTTTCGAGCTCCGCCACGTACTTCCACTCGTTACGCGCCACGGTGATGGTGCTCTCGATGGCGCGGTTGATGTTGATGGCGACCTTCTGCTCCGTACCCGGGTGGGAGAACTCCTTCATCGCCTGGACGATGCGCGTGACCCGCTCGATCCCCTCCAGCGACTGCTGGATGGCCTTGGGCGCCTCCTCCATGAGGTACTCCGCGTCCGCCGCCTCGGTGGCCTCCCGCACCTTTTGGACGTCGGCCGGCGTGAGGGTGCCGGCCTTAGCCGCGTCGAGCAGCTCCTCGTACGCCGCGAGCAGCGTGCCCACTTCCGAGATCATCTCCTGAAGGAAGCGGGTGTTGTCGCCGATGTACTGCATCGGCGTGTTGATCTCGTGCGCGATACCGGCGGCAAGGCGGCCGATGCTCTCCATCTTCTGCGCCTGGTAGAGCTGCCGCTCCAGCATCCTGCGCTGGGTGATGTCCGCGCCCAGGAGCAGGAATCCGCCCGGCCGGTCCTCCGGCGTCTGCATGGGGTTGAGGGTGAGGCCAAGGAACCCCTCGTCTCCGCCGCAGCGGGTGAAGCGGACGTCGTCCATCCGCACCTGCTTGCCGGTAGCTCGGTACTCCTCCAGGCGCTCGTTCACCTTTTCCCAGTCCCATGGAATGGGACACTCCTGTAGCTGCTTGCCGACGGTGGCGTCCGCCATGATGCAGAACGCCTTCTCCGTGGCCCGGTTCCAGAGTGTAATGCGGCCATCCTGGCCCACCCCGATGAGGATGGACGGAATGGCGGAAAAGACTGCGCGCGTGAGCGCGGCCTCTTGTTCAGCGGAATGTGGATGTGTGTTCATGGCTCCGGGGCGGATTGTTCCACGCCGGCCGCGGAAGTAGCTATGGAATTTGCGAGGGTGACGGCGGACGGAGGACGGAAGACTGCTTCCGGAGTCGGTCCCCCGTCATTCGTCCTTTGTTTTGGTTCGTCCCGCAGGTAGTTCTGCCGGAAATCGCGGCAGACAAAAAAAGTATTGGTCGGTTCCGTGCAGGGCGTGGAAGGAACTTCTACCATGATGTATGGCCGTGACGCTGTGCAGCTTCCAACCCACTCTTAAGAGGAGAAAGCTGAATGAAAGTGCTAGCGAAGTTCAACCGACGGCGCAAGGCCTTCACGCTCATCGAGCTGTTGATTGTGATCCTTGTGCTGGCCATCCTCATGGCCGTGGCGCTGCCTCTCTATTTGGCCGCAG
>CAYNFH010000035.1:0-3803 GCA_964396385.1 uncultured Chthonomonadaceae bacterium
TGTTTAGGTTGGGTGGGGGTGGGGGGTCTTGGGTCTGCCGGCCATTTTTTGGTGGGGGGACGGTCCCTTTTCGGGCGCGGGGGCGCCGCGGCTGGCGCCGCGCCGCCCCGAGGCTACTACCGCGTAATTAAGGAGCTGGTGCGTACGCTCTCCTGCGGGGCGAGCAGCGTACGGCCCTCGGCGGCGGTAAGGCGAGCGTAGCGCTGCTTCAGGTTCGCGTCGTCCCTCTGCCTGAGGGTATGGGCGAGCACCACCGACTTGTACAGCCGCACGAACCGCATCATGCGCGCAT
Source organism: uncultured Chthonomonadaceae bacterium (assembly GCA_964396385.1). GTDB lineage: Bacteria > Armatimonadota > Chthonomonadetes > Chthonomonadales > CAJBBX01 > CAYNFH01. The sequence continues at coordinate 293 of CAYNFH010000035.1, forward strand.
CTGCAAGCTCCTTTTGGTAGTCGGCGTCTTCCGCGTTGGAGAGCTTCTGGATGCACTGCATAAACTCACCCAGCTTTATGTCGCTCTTCTGCTGGCGGATGTGCTCCAGCGCCTCCGCCCTGGCGGCCGCGTAGCCGGCGGAGTGGGGATCTCGCAGGTCCGGCCACCGCTCGTATAGCCTCTTGCGGGCATCGTCCAGCGCGATACGGAAATCTCGACGGGCAGCGACCACCTGGCCGGAGTCGGTCTCCTCAACGCTCTCTCCGCGGAACTTCTGGTACGCGATGCGGCCGCGGTCATCGCCGGCGAGTCTCAACGAGCGGGAGAGCTCGTCCAGCGCTACCTTCTGAGCGGGAGTGGCCCACTGGCGGACGGCGGTGTAGGGCGTTTTGAACACCTGCTCGTCCGGCGTGGTCACAAAGCGGCGCAGGAACACGTCGGACGTGCAGACCGGCACGTCGATGGAGCTATCGTGGATGAGGGCGTAGGCAAACGCCTCGTCCATGGTGACTCGGCCGTCGTGGTTGTAGTCCGCGCCCGTCACGGGCCGGCCGAGCCGATCCTGACCGGACAGGGCCGCGAAGAAGTAGCCCGTGAAGTCATGGTAATCTCCCTCATCCAGCGTCGGAGTGCATCCCGCCGACATCCGGCTGTTGACGGTGGCAAAGAAGCCGGCGAAGTCGCGGTCCGCGAGCGCGCCATTCGGGTCGCCGCCCTGGAACAGCAGATTGCCGAACGCGCCGGAGAAGCACTGAACCATCACCAGCGTCACGGGGACGTCCTGCGGGAGCCGGGCCACCTGCCCGGCCAGGTCGCGCACGGACATGGTGTCGCCCCACATGTCGTAGACATTGTTGTCCAGGTTCTGGCCCTTATCCGGGCTTCCGTGTCCGGTGAAGTACAGCAGCACGGGAGCAGGCGCGGTGGAGCAGGCCGCGGAGATCCGGCCGAGCGCCTCCGTAAAGTCTGCCTTGTTGCAACTTCCGTCGACCTGAGGGATGGTCGTGGCGCGCAGTTTCTCCGAAGCCTGGTAGGCTCCGCCGCGGCCATGGAGGATCAGCGCCAGTACCTGCTCCGCGTCCGAGCTGTCCTTGCCCTTGTCCTCATACAGCACCGTGCGGGACCGGCGGTCGCCATCGGCGAAGAGCACGGTGCGGTCGGCAGAGGACGGGAGCAGCCGCAAGAGGTACCGGACGTTGCTTTCAATGCCCACCTGATTGTGCTCGGGGCTGGGCCCACCTCCCACGATGAGCGCCCTGATCTGCTGCGCTCCCGCGGCGGCGGCCACCAGCAGGTAGGAGGCTATGAGCGCTGCGGCGCGAAATCCGGCTAGCCGGCGATTGGTCCACATGGTCAGCTCCGTCTGTATATGTGCGTACGGCGACGCCCCCAGGGGCGCCGCCGTCCCAAAAGTACAGACTATACGTCACACGGCCCGGTAATGTTCACTTCGACGTGGAGTGTTTTCGCGCCTTCCTGTAATCTTCCCCGGTATTGCGCGGTTGGGGCGACCTCCCCCTAACCCAAGGGTGCGGCCCAGCGCCTGCGCTCACTCGGCTCTAAGCGCGCCGCTCCCCATTGGTAAGGAGGGGAACCCTGCGGTAGCGTGATGCTCCCTCCCCTTCGTCAGGGGAGGGTCGGGGAGGGGTGCACTTCAGGCGATCAGTGCTGGTGGCGGTCCTGGAACTCGTCCAGCGCCTGCTGGATGAGGGGCAGGAGCACGTCGCTGGTGATCGGCTTGACGATGTAGCCGCAGGCGCCCATTGCGCGCGCCTGGTCCTGATAGTCATCGTTGGAGAAGGCCGTGAGCATCACCACACAGACGTCGTAGCGAGAGAGTATCTGCCGGGTCGCCGCGATGCCGTCCATCACGGGCATGCGGATGTCCATGAGCACGATATCCGGCTTCTCGCGCAGCGTGGTCTCCACCGCCTCACGGCCGTTGGTGGCGATCCCCACCACCGCCATTCCAGCCCGCGTGAGCGCCCGGCGGAGCTGCATCTGGGTGACCGCCTCGTCCTCGCAGATGACCACGCGCTTACCGTCCAGTCCAATCTCGGACCCGGTCATCGCCAGGGTGGGACTCGGGGCGGAGTCACGACTGGCCTTACCCGTGTCCTGCTCCGACGGTGCCGGCTGGCTGAGGGCGCCTAATGGTAGCCGGTCGTCCATTCCCCAGCGGGAATGGGGCGCCGACGAGGAGGTTATGGGCTGCTCCGTCTCCAGGGAGACGGCGCCGGGGGTGGTGGACCTCGGCACACCCTTCAGAAGGACGGATCTGGAATGCATGATGGTTACTCCCGTCCGGGAGGCGGAAACGCGAACGGACGCCAAAAGCAGCCTATTGGTGCCAGACGGTGAAGCTCCGCGACGCTCCCCCACACCAATCTACTACAATCTACTCTTATTTACATCCATTTACTCCCGGCGGCGAGAGCATTCACATCTACTTACGTGGAAGAATGACTGTTGGTTCGCTGAATGTTGGGCCGGTCCATTGCTTGCGTGCGCTAAGGATAGATTCCCCTCCAGGTGGTGGCATCGGCGACGCGCTGGACGCCGATGAGGTAGGCCGCGGTGCGCATGTCCACTTTCTCCTTGCGGGCCATGCTCATTACGTCGCTGTAGGCGCGGAGCATCATCTGCTCCATGCGCTGGTTCACCTCGTCCTCCCGCCAGAAGAAGCTCTGCAGGTCCTGTACCCACTCGAAGTAGGAGACGATGACGCCGCCTGCGTTGGCCAGCACGTCCGGGACCAGGAAGACACCTTTGCCGTAGAGCACCTTGTCAGCCTGCGGGGTGGTGGGGCCGTTGGCCCCTTCCACCACCACTTTCGCCTGGATACGTGACGCGTTGAGGAGGGTGATCTGGTTCTCCAGGGCGGCCGGCACCAGCACGTCTACGTCTAACTCCAGGAGGCCCGGGCTAGAGATGGGCTCGCCACCCTTGTGGGTGGAGAGGGTTCCGTCGCGGTGAGAGCACTCCAGCAGCGAGGGGATGTCCAGTCCGTTGGGGTTGTAGATCCCGCCCTCGCTATCGCTAACGGCGATCACCTTTGCGCCGTGCTCGTGGAAGATGCGGGCCGCTACGGCGCCCACATTGCCGAAGCCCTGCACGGCGACCCTGGCGCCTTCCAGCGGGATCTCCAGTCGCTTCAGCGCCTCCCGGGCAATGATGACCACCCCGCGGCCGGTGGCGTCCGTGCGGCCCTCCGACCCGCCGACCGCGAGCGGCTTGCCCGTGACGACCGCCGGAACGGTGTGGCCCTTGTGCATGGAGTAGGTGTCCATGACCCAAGCCATTACCTGGGAGTCGGTGCCCATGTCCGGGGCGGGGATATCCGTATCGGGGCCGATGAGGATGCTGATCTCGTTGGTGTAGCGGCGGGTCAGCCGCTCTAGCTCGTGCGGCGAGAGCACCTTGGGGTCGCACAGCACGCCGCCTTTGGCGCCGCCAAAGGGGAAAACACCGATGCCCAACTACAAGTAATTCCCCAGGCCATGTCGGCCAC
>CAYNFH010000035.1:3813-37279 GCA_964396385.1 uncultured Chthonomonadaceae bacterium
GGATATCCACGATGGCGCACTTCCAGGTCATCCACATGGCCAGAGCGCGCACCTCGTCCAGATCCGTGCGCGGACTGAAGCGGATTCCTCCCTTGGAGGGGCCGCGATGGTTGTTGTGCTGCACGCGGTAGCCGGTGAAGATGCGGGTAGTGCCGTCGTCCATCTTGACAGGGAAGTGGACGGTCAGCTCGCGCTGCGGGTACTTCAGGACTTCGTGGAGGCCGGGGTCCAGGCCGAGGTGCTCTGCGGCTATCTCAAGCTGTCTGAGGGCGTTGTGGTAGGGGTTGCTGCTCTCCCGCGTCGTTGCGGGGCGGCTTGGTCGTTCGACGGTAGCGGACAAGCTCATCGATTCCTCCTTGAATCAGTCTCTATATATGTTATACGGCGCGAAGGGGCTGGAGGTTGAGGGGAGGGTGAAGGTTGAAGGCCGCAGTTTGGCCGGACACCCAGAGGGAGAAACTATTTGACAAGTGTGTTGCCTTTTGATATACTGCGCCATCTTTAAGGGATTTTAGGATTCCAAGAGTGCTGTCGCGCTCCGCCGGAGCGCAGAAAGGAGCGACCTATGACGGTTGGGCAGAGGCTGCCCGGGCTCCTCGGACGCACCGTGCAACGGCCTGATCAGGTGACCACAGACCACAGATAACTCCGGATCCGTGGTCCTGATTTGACGCCGCTCGCTGACTTGATTTAGTACCCTGGGGCCCATCGGCAGGGCTCGCCCATAACCCCTCCGTCCGTTTGCTGTTGGAACACGGCATCTCACCGCCGTATGGTTTACGGCTGCCCCGCGCTCGTGCCTGACTCTCCTGCCGCGGGAATTCCTCGACGGGCCCGCGCCCGCCATTCTCTTTCCGTTGTATTCGAGGAGGACTGATAATGAGTCGGAAGCATGCGTTTACCCTCATCGAGCTGCTCGTTGTGATCGCCATCATCGCGATTCTTGCAGCCATTCTCTTCCCTGTCTTTGCCCAAGCCCGTGAAAAGGCCCGGCAGGCCACGTGCGTCAGCAACATGAAGAACATCGCCCTGGCCGACCTCATGTACGCCCAGGACTACGATGAGATCGGCGCGCCGAGCTGGGTGGTCTACAACGGCGCCCCGGCTTCCTACCGCGCTCCGTTTACCGGCATCGCCTGGGGCGGCTACTGGCCGGATGAGATCTATCCCTATGTGAAGAACGGTACCGCCGGCACCGCCCACCAGCGTGCCAAGAGCAAGCGCGGCATCTTCGCCTGCCCGACGACCAACAACATCTTGCCCGACCTCGCCGATGTGGGATGGGGCGGAGCTGCCGGTTGGGGATCGCTCACCTACGGTCTCACGCAGGCGTACGTCCACAACGACCCGGTCAATCTGGAAGGCGGCGGTCCCGGTTCCGGTTACGAGAACTGCGGCTTCCCTTCGCCCCAGGACTGGGGCGGTGGCTGCGCCAAGGGACATCCTCTGGCGAGGATCGGCCATCCCGGCAGCAGCATCCTGTTCGCAGAGGGCGACGTGCTGGTAGGTGCCTTCTTCAACATGGACTACACGGTGGGATCCTACGGAAAGGACAACGTCAAGAATACGGATCAGGCGTACCCACCAGACGGCTACAAGGGCACCAAGAAGCAGCACCATTCGCCCAACACCATCGCTTGGTTGAGCTCCGGCTCCAACATCGCGTGGGACTCCACAACCGACGACGAGGGCGCCGGTGGGCCTAATGGCCCCCCCTGGGGAGACTGTGGCGTGCCCGGATGCACGGACCGCACTATCCACCTGCACACCGGTGTGGGCAACTACGCGTTCGCTGACGGGCACGTCAAGGCCCGCCGCGCCACGACCCTGGCCGAGTGGACGGCGAGCTCCGACTAGCGGGCTGCCCGGTCATTCACAGCTAGTGGAACCACAACGGACCGGACGCGGCCAATATGGCGCGTCCGGTCCCGCTATCATTCCTAAATGCCCTGGCCGCGACATGCGGCATAAACCGGAGAGCGATATGCCCCAGATGATAAACCGGCAGGACCAGAGTCCAACCCAAAAGCCTGCCCAGGAGACGCCCGCGGTCGTCAAACAGACGCCGAAGACCAATAACGAGCCGCGCGAGATTCCACCCGTGGTGATAGTGGGCGCCGGCATCATTGCCGTGCTGTTCATACTCTTCCTATACCATACTTACGTCAACCCGTTGTACCAGCCGCGTGTAAAGCCCCACATTCAAGCGCCGCTTGCAGGTTTCCCGGACGTGCCTCCCTACAATACCAAAGAGTGGCAGGACATGTACAAAGCGGGGAAGACTACCCCCATCTCCGGCATGCCCAGAGATCCAAGGTTCTATCAAGGGACGGCGCCCAGCGCAGGGAACCTCAAGTAGCAGCCGCCGCATGAGAGGGCGCGTCTCGCCGGTCCTGTTCTTCGCGGTCATAGGCGTGGTCCTCTTGGCAAGCGGATTCCTGCTCTATCAGGCCGCGACGGAACCGCTCTATCGCCACGGGGTTCCGCTATCGCCGGCGGAGTCGGGGCAGCCGTTCTCCTACATCCGCCTGACTCGGGCCATGCCGGCAGGAACGACGACAGCGGCGCCCTTTGTTGACGTCGCCGCGGCGGCCGGCCTCCGCTACGAGTGGTCCATCCCCGGCAAGCGCCCGCTCAACATCCTCCAGACCATCGGCAAAGGTTGCGCCTTCCTGGACCATGACGAGGACGGCAATCTGGACATCCTCCTGGTCGGCCCCAGCCTCGCGCTGTACAGGGGAGACGGCCACGGCCACTTCACGGACGTTTCGCATGAGACGGGCCTCGACCAACTGCACGGCCGCTTCCTCGGCTGCGCGGTAGGAGACTACGACAACGACGGCTACCCCGACCTCTACATCTCCGGCTACCGCACGGGGCTGCTTCTGCACAACGAGCCAGTCGGTAGTCGACAGCCGGCAGTCGGCACTCAACGGAGTACGGATCCGGCAATTGAAAATCGAAAATTGAAAATTGAAAATCCACGGGTCTTCCGCGATGTAACGAAGAAGGCAGGACTCATCCCCCAGCCCTGGGGCACGAGCTGCGCGTTCGTGGAAACGACGCCGGGCTCCGGTCGCCTGGACCTGTACGTCTGCAACTATGTGGACTTCGATCCGGATGTGGGACCTGACCTGTGCAAAGAGGGACACGCCACGTCCGCGTGCCGTCCTCTAACCTACAGGCCTCTCAAGGGCGTCCTCTACCGCAACGATGGACGCGGCCACTTCACGGATGACACGGTCGCATCAGGAGCTAGCGCAGTGTCCGGTAACGGGTTGGGCGTTGCCGCGGCGGACTACGACGGATCCGGCTGGCCCAGCTTGGCTATCGCCAACGACATGAGGCCCGGCGACCTCCTCCATCCGGCTGCGCGCGCCGGCGGCGGGCCCGCATATCAGAACGTGGGCGTGCGCTCGGGCACGGCTTACGACCCGAACGGCGGCGTGCACGCCGGCATGGGCATCGACTGGGGGGACTTTGACAACGACGGCAGCCTCGACCTGTTCGTCACGACCTTTTCAAACGAGGCGAAATCTCTGTACCATAACGATGGCCGAGGGGCCTTCACTGATGCGACCCTTCGGACGGGAGTGGCTGCCGCGACTCTCCCGTACGTGGCGTTCGGCTGTAAGTTCCTGGACTATGACAACGACGGCTGGCTTGATATCATGATCGCGAACGGGCATGTCTGGAGCAATGCGGACGAGGTCGTGCAGTCGCGCACCTACCGGCAGCCCACTCAACTGTTCCACAACCTGGGCGCGGGGAAGCAGGAATTCGAGGATGTCAGCAGGTCTTCGCCGGACCTCCTGCGCCCCATCGTCGGCAGAGGGCTGGCCGTCGGTGACTTCGACAACGACGGCGGGGAGGACGCGCTGATAGTCGATGCCGAGGGAAAGCCGCTCCTGCTGCACAACCAGACGCGGCCCGCAGGCCACTGGCTCGGCGTGAACCTCAGCGGAGTTAAGAGCAACCGCGACGGCTATGGAGCTTTACTCACAGTCAAGGCGGGAGGACGCACGCTCCTTCGGCAGTGCCAGACGTGCGGCTCCTATCTCTCCGCATCGGACCGGCGCGTCCACTTTGGCCTCGGGAATGCCGCCCGCGCAGACGTGTTGACTGTACGCTGGCCCAGCGGGCGAATGGCTCATTATCGAAACCTGCCGGCGGATCGCTATATCACTCTTCAGGAAGGTACGCAATCACTGTAATGGCAAGCAACAAGGCCAAGTTGCTCATCGTGGCCAGTCTGATATTAGTTGGAGGAGGGGCTGTTCTTGCCCTCTCCCTTCGTCCGCGTGAACGCGCCCTAATGCCTCGCGCCTCGCGCATCGTGCAGATGAGCGGCAGGTTCCCATACTACTGGTGGCTCTCGGATCACGAGGTGATGCGCTTTCGGGATCCGGCACGCGGCGACTGGACCTTCCTTCGGCTAAACACAAAAACGAAGAAGGAAGAGCCCATCGAACAGCTAACGCGGCTGTTCGTCCGCTCCGGCGGCAAGCCCGACTCCGTCCAGGTCTCGCCCGATGGAAAGTGGGCTTTGTGGACCGGCGGTACGGGCGGGACCGTCGTCGCGACAACGGACGGCAGGCGCCACTTCGACTATCCTCCCGGGAAGCCGAGCGAGAAGCGGTGGATGTGCGAGAGCGTCCGATGGATCGAGCTGCTCCATGAAGACGACAAGTCGTTTACGAGCGCAATTCTGCACAACGTGGTCGACGCAAAGGAGAGTGCGAGGAGGTGGCTTCAGCCGCCAATCCCGATCTCTCCACAGTATACCGACGTTCCAGGCATGGCGCCGACAACGGACGACCACATCCTGGCCAGCATCTACGTCGGCGGCGCGGGTCATTTCAACCCGGCGGTGATCCTCGCTCTGGAGCTCGGCCCGCACATAGAGCGAATCGGGAAGTTCACGCTCCAGCCGCCTCGCGGCTGTGACCGCGGGCAGATCGTGTTTGATCCTATCTACGGAAACCTTGTTTGGGTGCTCCACTACAGGCCCTCGCTGGCGGCACTCACCGGAGCATCTGCCCGTACCGGCCTCTGGGTGACAAACATGCACGGATGGGCGACGCAAGAGGTGGGAAGCCTCGATTCTACAAGCGAATCGGGTCCATATACGGTGCGATGGTCGCCGGACGGCAGCCGTCTCAGCTTCGTCTATCGCGACTGGCTCTGGAGCGTCCCCGCGTATTGAATATGAACCGCGAAGTCGTTGCCGCACGCCATCGCCGGTTCCGCTCCGGCAAAGAGATCGGCATCGGTCTGCTTCTCCTCACCGTCATCGTCGCCGTTGCGTGGGCGTGGATAGGTGGCGGCGACCCTGCCCGGGAGCACGTCGAGGCCGGGCGCGCACTGATCCAGGCCAACCGAGGCCCGGAGGCGGAACAGGAGTGGAAGCAGGCCGCGCGCCTCAATCCCAACAACGCGGCGGCCTGGGAGCTGCTCGCAAGGTACTACACGCAACATGATGACGCTACGGCCGCGGTAGAGCCTCTGCGCCATCTCGCGCAGCTTCGGCCGGACACTCCACACGTCTTCAATATGCTTGCGGAAGCCGCCTTCAGGGCGGACGACCCTCTGGCCCTTAAGCGGCAGGCGGAATCCGCCCTGCAGCGAAACCCAAACGACGTAGCCGCGCTATCCATCGCGGCGAAGATGCTGACAAAGGGAGATGACGAGAGCAGACGGCTCTCCAATCTGCGCAGGCTCGTAGCCTTGCGCCCGGATGACACGGACTTTCAGGCGCTGCTGGCGCGTGCGCTGACCTCCGCCCACCTCTATGAGGAGGCCGCTCCCCTCATCGAGCGGATGCTCCGGTCTAATCCAAACAACGCGGAGCCATATAGTCTGCGCGGCAGGAGATGGCTGGACACCGGAACCACGCGTGAGGAGTACTCCCGGTCTGAGGCCGACTTCCAGAAGGCGCTCACGCTCAACCCCCAGGGACCCATGCCCCACCTTTACCTGGGCAAGCTCTACGTCCGGATGGGTGATCCAGCCCGGGCCATCGATCATCTGGAACTGGCAGAGCGCGCCATGCCGGACCGTCCCGAGGTGTACTACGTGCTCGCCGCCGCCTTCACCCAGGCGAAGCAGCCGGACAAGGCTGCGGCGGCCAGAGCCCGCTTCGCCGCTCTGCGGCAGCAGGAAGACCTCATGTCCTCCCTCACGGCGCGGTGCACGGCGGACCCCAACAGCTTTGAGGACCACCTGCGGATGGGCCTCGCCTGCCTCCGCAAAGGCGACCTCGATAAGGCGGACTTCTATCTCAACCGCGCCGAGGCCCTGCGGCCCTCCGACCCGCGGCCCAAGGACGCCTTGAAGCAGCTCGCCACAGCGGACTCCCGGCAATGATTCGCCGCGTCGCCGCGTCGCCGCGTCGCCGCGTCATTATATGGATCGCGGCGGGCCTGCTAAGCCTCCTCCCCGGCTGCCGCCCCTCATCGGCCGGCGAGGTGCTCCGCCCCCAATCACGGTCGTCCTCCCTCATCCGCCCGCTGTTTGAGAACGTGGCCGATAAGGCAGGCATCCGTTTTGCTCACACCAGCGGGGCGAAGGGCAAGTTCTACTTCATTGAGAACACGCCCGCTGGCTGCGCCTTCCTCGACTATGACAACGACGGCTACCCGGATGTCCTGCTGGTGCAGTCCGGCTCATCGGACGCCGCTGCCTCCCCCAAAGTTGGGGGCCGGGGGGCCGCACAGGTCCATGACCGCCCGCACTGCGCGCTCTACCATAACAACGGCGACGGCACGTTCAAGGACGTGACCGCCGGCAGCGGCCTGGATCGGGACCTGGGTTACGGACAGGGCGTCGCCGTCGGCGATTACGACAACGACGGCTACGACGACGTGCTCATCACCAGCTACGGCGGTCTGCACCTCCTGCACAACGAGCACGGCACGGGCAAGTTCCGCGACGTCACCGCGACGGTGGGTCTCGACCGGCCGCAAGACAGGGGCTATGCCACGAGCGCGGCATTTGGGGACTACGATAACGATGGCCGCCTGGACCTGTACGTCTGTCACTACTGCAACTGGTCCCAGAAGCTCGATAAGCCGTGTCACGACTCGGACCGCCGCCGCGAATACTGCACGCCCCAGATCTACGAACCGGAGAGCCACCGGCTCTACCACAATGATGGCGACCACTTCACCGATGTCACCCACAAGGCCGGGATCGACCGGGCGGCGGGACGCGGGTTAGGAGTGGCCTTCCTGGACTACAACGGCGACGGCAGGCAGGACATCTTTGTAGCCAACGACTTGACGCCCAACATGCTGTGGCGCAACAACGGCGACGGCACGTTCACCAACGTCGCCCTGGAGGCTGGCTGTGCCTACGACGGCTCCGGCGCGCTCCTCGCGGGGATGGGCATCGGCGTCGCGGATTATGACCACTCCGGGCAGGAGAGCCTCTTTGTAGGAAACTTCTCCGATAAGCCGAATACGCTCTACAAGAACACGGGCGCCGGCTTCTTTCGGGATGAGAGCATCTCGTCTGGCTTGGCCGCGCCTCACATGAAGTTCCTGACCTTCGGCTGCGAGTTCATGGACTACGACGCCGACGGGTGGCCGGATCTCATTGTGGCGAACGGCCACGTCCAGGTCAACGCCGACTATCGGATGGAGCACATCACCTACAAAGAGCGTAAGCAGCTCTTCCACAACCAGCATAGCGGGACCTTCACGGAGGTAACGGACCCCGCGCTTCTTGGCGATCTGAGCGTTCCTACGGTCGGAAGAGGGCTCGCGGTGGGCGACTATGACAACGACGGCAGGCTGGACGTGCTGATAAACAACCAGAACGGTCCGGCCCAGCTATTGCGCAATCTGGACGCAAACGGCAACCACTGGGTGTCGTTTCTGCCGGTCGGCACACGCTCCAACCGCGATGGTCGGCACGCCCGCTTCACGCTCGTAGCGGGAGGAGTACGGCAGACGGCGGTCGCGCGCGCGGGGTCCAGCTATCTCTCACATAGTGACCGTCGGGTGTACTTCGGCTTGGGGCCTGATACGCGCGCGCCGGAGGCGGAGGTCCGCTGGCCCAGCGGAACACTGGACAAGCTGAAGAACGTGTCGGCGGATGCCATCTACTTGGTCACCGAAGGACGAGGCATCACGGGAAAGCTTCGGAGTTTCAGGCGTTAGTATGCAACGGTAGAGATCATTCTTTGACGAGGGAGGCCGAACGATGAAACACCAGATTCATCCCGCATTTGCAGCACTTGTCATTATCTGTGTCGTGGCGGCTATTGCTTTCATCTACTACAAGGCAGAAGAGGACAAACCGATCCCGGACCGCGTCGGGGGCCGGATTGCCCTGACGGAGATGATGAAGGCCGGCAAAATGCCGCCGGGAATGAAGGCCGGCAAGAAGGCGGGTCCGGCAGCTAAGGGATCTGAGAAGCCGCCGGAGAAGCCGGCCGAAAAGGCAGGCGACAATCCCGATTGACGGACGGGGGCGGGTGCGAAGTGTTCGCGCCCGCCTTTCCAGTTTTCACCACCCGTACCCGGCCAAGGAGATAGAAGATGAAGCTGCCAGAACCTCGGTCGATCGTTCTCACGCGGCGAGAGGCCATCGCCGCCCTCGCGGCGATGGCGATGCCGGTCACCTGCGCCGCGGATACGCGTGATTCCGCGGCGCCCTATGCGCTGCCCGGCCGCTACCGCAGCCGGGTGGTGCAGGTGACGCATCCCGGCTCCGTGGTGGACGGCGCCGTGCAGCGGGACGCCGTGCGCGGGATGATGGAGCGTGGGATGCGCGCGCTGACGGGAGCCCCGGACGAAGCAGCGGCGTGGAAGCGGTTCTTCAAGCCGGGGGACGTGGTGGGCGTCAAGGTGGCGCCGGTGGGCTATCCGCACGCCATCAGCCAGCCGGAGACGCTGCTGGAGGTGTTCCGCTGCCTCAACCTCGCCGGCATCCCCAACACGGACATCGTCCTGTTCAACCGCTACGAGGAGGAGATACTCCAGTGCGGTTACGACAAGATCCTGCCCATGGGCGTGAAGTGGGCGGCGCCGTCCTTCCGGGCGGAAGGTACGCAGACGGGTTTGGAGGGCTATGACCCGACTGCCTACGTCGAGATGGAACGGGTGATGCCGAGTGTCGACCCGAAGGACCCCGTCAACCACCGCTCGCACCTGTCCATGGTAGCTAGTCGCCAGGTGACTAAGATTGTGAACGTCTGCGCGCTCAAGGACCACGCCTCCGCCGGCCTCACCATGGCCCTCAAGAATATGTCCCACGGCTTCGTCAACAACGTCTGCCGGAGTCACGCGGACCACGAGACCAACTGGTGCGACACGTTCATCCCCACGGTTGTAGCCATGCCCAGGATCCGGCAGAAGGTAGTGCTGCACATCTGCGACGGCCTGGTGGGCTGCTTTGACGGTGGGCCGGGCGTCTGGAATCCGCACTTCCGTACGTGGGAGTACCGGTCCCTCTTCTTTGGCACCGATCCCGTGGCGATGGACCGCGTGGGCTGGTCCATTCTGGACGCCAAACGGGCGGCGGAGGGGCTTCCGCTGCTAGCGCAGACGGGGATGGCCGCGACGAACCCGGGGCACGAGCAGTTCGACCGGCGCCAGCCGGAGCACGTGCTGCTGGCAGGCCAGGCCGGTCTGGGAGAGGCGGACCTGAAACGGATTGACTGGCGGAGACTGACGCTGAACGCGTAGCAGAATTAGAAGGCGGGGCAGCCACGTCTGGCCACCCCGCCCCTGATTGCGCCGTGTCTACTGTTCTCGGTGGCCCATCGTGGAGCCCGGACCACGCGTCATTGCGCGGCGCATCAGAACGGCTGGAACAATGGAGTGTTGGAGTGATGGAGTAGTGCGGCCGGATTCCGGATCCGGGACATTACTCCAACACTCCATTGCTCCATAACTCCTTCCTCATTCCCCATTGATCGCCGTCGTGGAGAGGTCCGCGATTGAGTTGACGCCCCAGATGGCATTCACGCCCCAGATAGCGTTCACGCCCCATATCGCGTTCACTCCCCAGATAGCGTTCACACCCCAGATGGCATTGACGCCCCAGATGGCGTTGACGCCCCAGATGGCATTCACGCCCCAAATGGCGTTTACTCCCCAGATGGCGTTCACGCCCCATATGGCGTTGAGGTTCTGGAGGTTGGTGCCCCAGATGGCGTTCACTCCCCAGATCGCGTTCACACCCCAGATGGCATTGTCCATCACGATGGAGACATTGCCCTGGCTGTCCGTGGTCACGGTGGGGCTCATCGCCGCCTGGCTGGGGGTCACGGTGGAGGCGAGCGCCGCAGGGACGTTGACGTAGCCGGCCCCAAAGGTGGCCGGATCGGTCTGCCCGTTGGGGAACGCCCACTTGTCGGCCGAGAACATCAGCCGGGCCTTGAGGGTGTCCGGGGACAGGGTGGGATCCGCCTGGAGCATCAGCGCCGCCGCGCCGCTTACCACCGGGGCCGCCATCGACGTGCCGGAGAGCCGGAAATAGAAGTTGGAGTCGACTCCGGCATTGGTGTAGCAGTAGCTGGAAAGCGGGATCTGGTTGGTGCCGCCCGCTGCGTTGGCGAGGGTGCTGTTCTTGGCCTCGATTGAGATCACGTGGTTGCCGGGAGCGACGATGTCCGGCTTCAGCACGTGGTCGTAGAGCGTGGGGCCGCGGCTGGAGTAGGTGGCGATGGTGTCATGCGACCGGATCCCGTCCGTGCTCTTCATTGCGCCGACGGTGATGACGTACGGATCGTTGCCGGGCGAGAGGATGGAGCCGTAGGCGGCGCCAAAGCCCTCATTGCTCATGCCCGGCGTGGCCGTGTCGTTGTACCGGCCGGCGTTGCCGGCGGCGCACACCACGAAGATGCCGGCCTTCCAGGCCTGCTCCAGCGCCTGGCAGAGCGGGTCGGTCTTGTAGCTCTCCGCGGGCACGTGCCCCATGGAGAAGTTGAGGACCCGGATGTTGTAGGTGTCCTTGTTCTGGATGACCCACTGGATTCCGGCCAGCACCGTGCTCACGTCGCTGTTGCCGTTGGCATCCAGCACCTTCGCGCTCACGACGCTCGCAGCCCTCGCGATGCCATAGAAGGTCCGGAAGTACTGGGACCCGGTGGAGGAGGCGCCGTTGCCCGCGATAATCCCGGCGACGTGTGTGCCGTGGCCGCAGAAGTCATGCGGGTCACTGTCTCCGGCCACAAAGCTCTGCACGGCCACGATGCGCGTGCCGGTGTCGCCCGCCAGGTCCTTGGCGGGCTTGACGCCGCTGTCTACCAGGGCCACGGTCACGCCGGCCCCGGTGAGGCCGTACTGCGTGAATGCCGTTCCGGCCAGGCTGCTCCCTACGGTGAACTCATCGCACTTCTTCACGCGGATGTCCGTGGAGAGGTGCTGAACCCAGGGAAGGCCGGCCAGCCGCTCCAGGTTCCTGGCAGGCAGGCGGAGCGCCGCGGACTGGAGGAGCGGCAGATGGCGGTAGACATCCGCGCCAAGCGATCTGAGCGCGGCTTCGCGGGCCGCGGTGAGCCCGCCTTCAAACTTGACAATAACCTGGACGCTGCCGGTCTGTTGCTTCCCTGCGGCCTGGCAGAGCAGCCGGTCGCCCTTCTGGGAGAGAGTAGTCGCACCCGTCCTGGGGCACGCTAGCAAAACGAGAATTGACGCTGCCACAACGGCCAGCGCCTTCTGCGGGGACACCACGGATTTGGCGGTTCGGCGGTTGCACGGTCGGTCTGACCGCGGTTGGACACTCATGGCCCACATGGTCCCTCTCCTTTAGAGCCCATACAGCTTGCAGAATTACAGCAATCAACCTTTCGGCACCCCGGCAGTATACGCGCTTTGCGGGGCCGTGTCTGTGATCGTGATCACACTTTTCTGTGATTCTGATCACACTTTGGGACCTTATTTCGGAGCTGTGCAGCGCCTATGTAAGGGAGGCCACACAGGGCCGCCCGCCTTTGTGCCCGGCGGCTGAAGCCAGGGCAACAAGAACACAAAGCCCGCCTGCACGGACTCGGGAGTCCGGAAACGGCCGGACGGGCGGCCCTGTGTGGCCTCCCTTACACCGGAACGATGCGATCCACCGGCACCTTCCCTGAGAGTTCTCTAAGAAAGTTCATGGGCATGAAACATTCACATGCGTGAACCGTCTGATACAATAGAAGGGAAGGACACGCGCGCCGTCGAAAAATCGGACAGAGTTCCCGAAAATGGGGTGTCACGATGTGGGCGGAGCTGCGTAAGGGACTGATGACGGGACGTTTCCGCAGGTCCTGTCCGTGAGGAGGCTGCAAGTGGCCACTATCGATTCCGCCCGGATCGCCGTTGGGGAGATCGCGCTCCGCGCCGCAGAGGAGCCCGATCTGGTTGGCGCCGCGGAGCTCATTCTCCGTCGCTACAGTGCCCGCGCGATCTCACTGCTCACGTCCGCCCGCCAGATGGATGACGGCCGGTGGATCTCTCCCCGCCTGAGCGCCAACGACTGCTACGTGGCGCTGGACGAGGCGTGCCGTAAGATGGCCCGGGTGGCCCTTCGGCGGCACCGACAAGCTTTTGCGGGGGATGGACCGGGGTTTGCCGACAGCCTGGACCGCATCTTCCCCGACCCGGTGGCATATCTCGCGCGAGCCATCAAGTCCGTCATCAGCGACGAGGCGCGGGTGGCCCGCCGGGACGTACCTACCATCTCACTGGACCAGCCGCTGGGCGCGGAGGACGGAGAGGGCTCGCTGCACCTGAGCGACACGGTCTCCGAGACGCGCTCCTGGAAGCTGCCGGAGACGGCGCTGGTGGAGAAGGACGAGCGCAAGGCATTCCGCGCCGCGCTTGGCCACGCGCTGAAGTCCATCCCCGCGAACTACCTGGAAGCGCTCAAAAGAGATATCGCGCGCGACCGGGACCGCGCCGCGGGTCTGAAGGTGACTCCGGAGACGGACCGCGAGCGACAGACGGTGTGCCGCGCCCGCGCCGCCCTGGTGACCATCCTGAAGCGGGAGTGCGGTGAAGACAATCCGTTTATACGCCTTCTGGCCCAACAGAGGAGCAGCCGGGTGCGACGCAAGCCACAACCTTCCGCCGGTTGGAGCGGTGAGCGACAGGAGTCCCTCTTCCGCAAGCTGATGCAGACGGGGTGGGCCGAGCGCGCCGCCGCAATGACCGATGAATCGGTCGACGAGGCAGTCGTCAACGAAGTGAGCAAGGTGAGCCAGGCCGCGCCGCCTTCGCCGGAGCTGCGGCAGGCGATGCGGGTGATGGATCTCTATACGGTGGACCAGCCGCGCCCCAAGACGCCGCACGCGGCCGAGCTGTACGCGCGGGCCCGGGAGCTGCGCCAGGTCGGCAAGCTGGAAGAGGCGCTGAAGCACTACCGCGCCTGCTACGACGCCGAGCCGACATTTATTGAGGCGCTGAACGAGGTCGGCGTGATGTACAGCCAGCTTGGCAACCTGCGG
Organism: uncultured Chthonomonadaceae bacterium; assembly: GCA_964396385.1. Classification (GTDB taxonomy): domain Bacteria; phylum Armatimonadota; class Chthonomonadetes; order Chthonomonadales; family CAJBBX01; genus CAYNFH01. The sequence goes on from CAYNFH010000035.1 coordinate 17,252, forward strand.
GACGCGCTCAAGGTGTACCTGACCATCATTGAGCGGGACCCGCCGGGTGAGCACAAGTACATCGCGGCGACGAACGCGGCGGACATCTACCTGACGTGGTTCGACGCGGGCCGGAACCGGGAGCGGAACATTGAGCAGGCGACGCACTTCGCGAAGCTGGCGATGCAGAAGCCGACTCCAATGCGGGCCTGCAACCTGCTGCTGGCGTATGCCAAGGATCGGTTCTATGAAGATGCGCGGCAGGTGATGGAGTTTGTACTGAAGACAAACAGCCCGAGCTGTCCCGCGGAGAAGTTCCTTCAGACGCTGTTCCAGATCCGCGACGCGGACCTGGTGGCATGGTGGAGCTGGCTGGACGCCGAAATAGAGAAGGAGCAATAGCTGCGATGAGAATCGTGTCCAATATAACCCGAACGCTGCTGGCCGGCGCCCTGGCGCTCTCGCTGGGGACGGCGCTGGTACAGCCTGCGTCCGCCAGCGTCCAGAAGCACGCGAGCATCAGCCGGCCGGTCTGCGGTGACGGGCAGGAGACGCACGGCGGTCCCCGCCGGCACTTCATGCTGGCCAGCCATCCCCTGTGGGGCGATGGGCAGGAGACCCACGGCGGCCCACGCTGAGCCGCAGCCCGAGCCTAAATCCAGGAGGCCGCGCCCGTCCGGGGTGCGGCCTCTTTTACGTGGTTGCCACCGTTTCGTCTGGTTCGCTATAATCTCCCCAGATTGCTTGCGTTGCGGCATGGCCGGAGAGGACGATTCCACATGGTCACGACAGCACCGCCGCTAGAGCGGATTGTAGAGGAGCGGATCCTGTTCTCCACCGAGAGCCCCATGGACTTCGAGGAGTACCTCGACGTGTTCATGTGGGCGGAAGGCCATATCGAGCTGGTAAACGGGGTCCCGGTGGAGCGCATGGCTGCAAACCTATTTCATGAGAAGCTGTTCTCCTGGCTGCATACCCTTCTCTACACGTACGTTGATGACCGAAACCTGGGGCTGGTACTGGGCTCTCGCAGCGCCGTGAAGATCAGTCAGTATGGTGGACGTTTGCCAGACATCCTATTCATTCGGCAGGACCAGGTGGACATCGCGCAACAGAGGGCCATTTATGGCCCTCCGGACCTGGTAATCGAGCTCGTCTCGCCGGGAGACCGGCCCTCGGATCTGCACGCCCTGGAGACGGACTATCGCTCTGTCGGCGTACCGGAGATCTGGTTCGTGGACCCTCAGAAGCGGCGCGTACGGGCGCTCCGGAGGCGGGAAGCGGACTACGAAGTGGAGAAGTTGTCGAGCGGGGCGGTCCGCTCCGATTCGATGCCCGGATTCATGGTGGAGCTCGCCTGGCTCTTCGACGAGCCCAGGCCCAAGCCCGCCGAAGCCATCGCCCGCATGGCTCCGGAACCGTAGGTCGCCGCACGGTTGCGGCATCTCGGCGCGGTTTGGTATACTAGACGCCGCGCGGATCCGTAGCGCAGTGGTAGCGCAGGTGACTCTTAATCACTTGGTCGGAGGTTCGAATCCTCCCGGATCCATAATCTGAATAATTGAGCTCTCTTGACACTTGTTGCTGATTCCGATATACCTGGAATTAGCTAGAAAGTAACAGTGAGCTCATATGGACAGAGTTTTACCCTCCGTAGGCTGGGACGAAGCCGTCCGCGGCTACCTCATCCACCTCAAAGCGGTCCGCGCCAAAAGAACCGTCCTCTTCTACCAGGGGCGCCTCAAGTGCCTCGCGCGCTGGGCGCAGGACGCGGATATCCCCATCGCCCGCTTCGGCAAGCGCCACCTGGACGAGTACCTTGTCTCCCGCGCAGAGGCCGGGATCGGGCAGACCACACTCCACCACGATGCGCTCGCCGCCAAGGTGTTCCTGAAGTGGTGCGTGCGAAACGACATCATCGGCCGCTCGCTGCTGGCCGATTACGAGGTACGCACCGCTCCCAAGCCCGCCAAGTACATGCCCACCGAGGAGGATATGCGCTCCCTGCTGGACGCCCTGCACACGTTTTGGGACCCGGAACAGAACCCGGAGTCGCGCTACTGCTCGCCCGACAAGCGCAGCTTCCACCGCGACCGTAACTACGCCGTCGTGATGCTCCTTCTAGATAGCGCTTGCCGGATAGGGGAGGTGCTCGGACTTACCCTGGACGACTACCAGGCGAGCGCCCGGCAGATCTTAGTACGTAAGAGCAAGGGGCGCGAGCCTCGCGCCATCCCGGTCTCGCGCGACTGTGCGGAGGCCATCGCCGAGTGGCTCAAGATCCGCGCCCGGACCATGGAGAGCGTCCGCAAGGAAGACGACGAGGGGTGGCTCTTCATCAGCGAGACCGGTACCCAGATCGACGGCGGCCGGTTCCTCAAGACCCTGAAGCGGATCACGGATTCCGTGGGCCTCACCCGCCAGATCACCCTGCACAGCCTGCGGCGGTTCAGCCTGAACCGGCTCTCCAAGCACAACCTGCTGGCGGCGCAGGCCATCGCCGGGCACAAGGACCCGCGGACAACGCTGATCTATACCCGGATAGACCCGGACTTCGTGCGGGCGATGCATGACCAGGTGGGCGTAGTACGAGGGATCTTAGGCAGCAAGCGGGCCGAGAAGAGGAAGCGGCTCGTGCGATGACCGACGAAAAGGGCTTCAGAAAACGAGGCGCCCACCGCTCGTCGCGCTCACTTGGCAACGAAGCGCTTCATTTGAGCACGAATCTTGCTACTTCACGCTCAAATGGGACATCCGTTCCCGCCCTTCGGTGGCAAAACTAAGCGCTGTACTATGCGGCCCTCTTCCGAGAAGTATACCCGACGCGAGCGCATGGTGAATCGATCCGTCCGGGGTACTCTGCGGACCGAAGCGTACGCGGAACACGACCGTGCACAGCCAGGCAGCCTAACTAGCGGATACGAGCGTGCGTAGTGAAGTGAAGGAGGAGCCCAGAACTTGTTGGTGAATCCTAACTAAACGTCAGTGGTGCTCACGCGATTCGCCAGGCCGCTCCGATGGCGATGAATATGCGCCGCAGCCCGCCCTGGAGCCGAGTTCACACCCTTTTGGCACTGGACCTTCTACGTTGAGCATAGCGTTGCGCGGCCGACGGACCCGCGCATCACGCGCAGTCCCGCTATGGTGCCGGTTCCAGGACGACTTCCTTGCCGCTCACCAAACCAGGGTCGCGGAAGCCCGCGTACTCCTCGAACAGTGCCACGAGGAGTACAATACCGACCGCCCGCGCGAGTCTCTCGGCTATCCGAGGCCAGCACAGTTCAACAAGCCGCGGCGCGAGCGTCAGTACTCGCAGGACGGAGTCCAGGTCTCCGAGTCGGCCAGTACCGTCGGACAGATCACGGGCGGAGGTGCTACATTTGATTACTTGGATGAAACCTTGTAGGCTGAGGTTGCACATCCCGATCTGAGCGGCTCGGTGCGAAACCGCGGAAAAGTACAGCGCTCCTGGCGGTTATTCTGCCAAATCATACCAACCATCTACTTGTTGAGGCAATCCCGTGCATGAGACACCCAGTTCATCGGCTGCGTGGAGCACGTTCCAGTTGCTGGAAGGGATCGTCCGGCGGAACTTAGCCCGCTTGTCGCAGCCGACGGGGAGCGGCCTGGCGTATGGAACCATGTGCTGACCGACACTGAGGCTCGGAGGAGCTTCCCCAACCGCGGCCTCATCGCGCGGTTTTACGCACCAGAGTCGCTTCAGGTTGGCTCAATGTGGCGGTTTGCTGTCGACGAGACCAACAAATTCGACCCTGACAACGCATATCGTGATAGGTATAAGGTAGTGGGTGATCCCGAACCGCCGACGGAAATCTTGGAGCTCGGCGACAGCAGTGACTTCGATGAAGTAGGCCTGCGGGCGACTGTAGAGCCGCGGCAGACCGGTTCGAAGACCTTACGAAGCTGATCGCCGACTCGGCAGCCAGGGAGCTGGGGCTGGGTGTGCTGCGGGAAGGGTAAGAAAGGCGGGTCCTTCACTGCGGCACGAGGGATAGTGCTCCTCGCGCCTCCGTTCAGGATGACCATCCCCTCGCTCGCTCGCGACATCTGAACAGGTACGGGGAGGGGTGATCGGAACCGCCGGGCAGTTTGGCCCGTCTCACTACTAATCAGGCCTCACTGCGCCACTGCGCGACCGGGCCGGGAAGGGATTCCATGCCTGGTCATGACATCATTGTAGTCGGCGCTTCTGCAGGTGGAGTGGAGGCCATTAGCCGGTTGGCGGCGGACCTGCCCTCGGACCTGCCGGCCAGCCTCTTTGTGGTCCACCACTTCCCTCCCACGAGCGTGAGCGTGCTGCCCGACATCCTCAACCGCCGTGGACCGCTCTGTGCCGCCAACCCCGAGGACGGCGAGGAGATCCGGCCGGGCCGGATCTACGTCGCCCCCCCCGATTTCCACGTGTTGGTCAAGCCGGGTTTGATCCGACTGGCACACGGTCCGAGGGAGAACGGGCACCGGCCGGCGGTGGACCCGCTTTTCCGTACGGCCGCGCTTGCGTACGGCAGGCGTGTAGTCGGCGTGATCCTCAGCGGCACTCTAGACGACGGGACGGCCGGGCTAGCGGTAATCCGGTCGCGCGGCGGAATGGCGGTGGTGCAGGACCCGAAGGACGCCCTCTATCCGGGGATGCCGCGCAGCGCCCTGGAGAACGTCGGCGCGGACTACGTTCTGCCGCTGGATAGGATCGGCTCGGTGCTCGTGCGGCTGGCGCACGAGGAGGTGGACGAAGGAGAAATGCCCATGCCGGAAGAGGGAGAGAGGGACATCGCCGAAGGCGCCATCGTGCCTCTTGAGAAGCATCCTTATCCGGGCCCTCCCTCAGTGTTCACCTGCCCGGAGTGCGGGGGTGCCCTGTGGGAGTTCCGGGAGGGCGAGCTGATGCGCTTCCGCTGCCACGTGGGCCACGGCTATACGGCGGAGGCGCTGCTCGATGCTCAATCAGCGGACCTGGAGATGGCGCTCTGGTCCGCGCTGCGCGCGCTGGAGGAGAACGCGGCGCTCGCGAGGCGCATGGAGGATCGTGCCAGGGAAAAGGGGCACCAGATGACGGCCGAACGCTTCGAGCGGCACCGCTCGGATACCGAACAGCGCGCCGACCTCATCCGAAACGTCCTTACCAGCAGCAAGCTCGGCCTGGAAGGCAACGGAGACGAGCCCCGGTAAGAACGGCGGGGGACGGAGGACCGAGGAAGACGGTAGACGGAGGACGGAATCCGTCAACGGTTTAGGAGTGCCCCACCGGACCGAAAGGCAAGCACCGCACCGTGCGGCAGCCGAGTCGCCGCGATGCCCGCTGGAGCCGCGCGTGCGTACACGTGACACGGGCTGCCTGGCAGGCGCTCTTGGCGCGCTCGCACAGCCGCTCGGCGTCCTCACGTGTTGCGCGCGTCCTCCCCCATACCGACTTCCCATCCACCATCCGCGGAATACCGAACCTGACGACGGTCATGATTACCGCCTCACTGTGCCGAATTTGCAGGAAACTGATCTCTACAATACCCGCTCTGGCGCCTTCCACAGCGGCTCCATCTTCTCCTACCAGGAATCTCACGCTCCGTGTTGAATGAGTTTAGGACTTCGCTTTGCATGCCTCAGCGGTCCCGCGGTTGCTTCACGTTGATCCCTACTGCCGGCGGTACTGAATGAGAATGAAACGGATAGACGCTATGGCCGACTGGGACCTTCGCCAATTCGAGCGGCAGCTTCACGAGGCGCGATCGCGCGCCTCGTCCATAGCGGGCGAGGCAGCAGCCGGCTCCGAGGAAGATGCGTTGGAGACCGCCCTGGCCGAGCTCGGCACCGCCTTTGAGGAGCTGCGAGTCGCGGACGAGCAGATGCGCTTCCAGCAGGAAGAGCTGCTGCTCACCCGCGCCGAGCTGGAGGCGGAGCGCAGCCGATATCAGCATCTCTTCGAATACGCGCCCCTCGCGTACCTGGTAACGGATCACCACGGCCGGGTTGTGAATGCCAACGTCGCGGCCTGCCGGCTCCTGGGAGTCAACTCACCCGCTTTGAAGCGCAAGCCGCTGGCGAGCTTCGTGCAGGAGTCGGACCGCAGGATGTTCCGAACACATTTCGACCGGATCCTCCACGAGGCCGGCACCCACAACTGGGAGATGAGACTGAAGCCCCGCGGCGCGGCGCCCGTGTGGGTCGCCGTGTCTGTGGCGGCGCTTCCGGACGGTCCCGAGGCACCCACCGCTCTCTACTGGCTCCTGCACGACGTGAGTGACCGCAAGGAGAACGAGCGGTTGGACAGAGCCGTCGTCGAGGCGCATCACCGCATCAAGAACAGCCTGCAGCTTATCGCCGGGCTCGTGGACATTGAGTTGCTCGAGGCGCGGAATGGACCACTCGTTGACCCCCTTCAGAGGATAGGCCGGCAGATCCGCGGGCTTGCGGTGGTTCACGATGCCATCCTGGCGGGGACCCGCGGGCGCGGGGAGGAGGTCGTCTCCGCCCGGACTTCCCTTTCCAAGCTCGTGCCGCTGCTGGAGGCGCTTGCCGAGCCGCGACCCGTCACTCTTGACGCGACGGATGTTCCGCTTTCGGTGCGCCAGGCATCGGCGCTCGTCATGCTCGTAAACGAGCTCGTGAGCAACTCCGTAAAGCATGGAAGGGGACCGATCGAGGTATCTCTCACCGAAAAAGGTGGACAGACGCATCTGACCGTGTGCGACGGTGGCGACGGCTTCCCCCCGGGATTCGATCCGGAGCGGGCCGCGAATATCGGCCTGGAGCTTGTAGCCCGTCTGGCCCGCACGGACCTGGAGGGCGAAGTGCGCTTTGAAAACAAACCCGATGGCGGCGCGAGGGTGCAAGTGGTCTTCCCCGCAGGTTGGGACCGGCGGGGCACGGCGGGCCTGGAAGAACGGTAGGCGACCGGATGAGCCAGCGCCATCCCGTTCAGGAGCCGGCAGCACCCAGGTCGCTACGCTACGTGGTGGCCATCGCCGCGTCGGCCGGTGGCCTGAACGCGCTCACGGCCGTCCTCTCGCGCCTGCCCAGCGGTTTTCCGGCGGCCACACTGGTGGTGCAGCACCTGGCTCCGGGTCACCCCAGCCATCTGGCCGGCATTTTGGAACGGCACACTCCGCTGTGCGTCAAACAGGCGGAGGATGGCGAACGCCTCTTCCCCGGGACCGTGTACATCGCCGCGCCGGACCATCACCTGCTCGTCACGGAGGACCAGCGCGTATCGCTCACCCGTACGGCGCCGGTCAGCTACGTGCGCCCGTCCGCCAATTCGCTCTTCCGGTCTCTCGCTAAAGCGTGTGGGTCGCGCGCCATCGCGGTGGTGCTGACCGGGAGCGGCTCGGACGGAGCGGATGGACTGAGTGCGGTGAAGGAAGCAGGAGGTACTGTAATAGTGCAGGACGAGGCCACGGCCCAGTATTCCAGCATGCCGCACGCGGCCATGAAGACCGGCCTGGTCGATTATGTGGTCCCGCTGGAATCCATGGCCTCGAAGCTGACCGAGCTCGTGACGGCAGGAGTCGCGTCGTGAAAACGTCCACCCCGGACCCGGAATTCGAGGCGCTGCTGGCCTACCTGAAACAGACGCGCGGCTTCGACTTCACCGCCTACAAGCGGTCCACGCTGATGCGGCGCGTCCAGAAGCGGATGCAGACGGTGGGAGTGGACAGCTACCCCGCGTACGTAGACTTGCTGGAAGTCCGCCCGGACGAGTTCACGCAGCTCTTCAATACGATCCTTATCAATGTCACATCTTTCTTCCGCGATGACGTGGCGTGGGACTTCCTGGCCGGCGACATCGTGCCGCGCATCCTGGAGTCCAAGCGATCCGCGGAGCCGATTCGCGTGTGGTCGGCCGGCTGCGCTTCCGGAGAGGAAGCGTATACCGTGGTGATGCTCCTGGCGGAGCAGATGGGCGCCGCTGCGTTCCGGGACCGCGTCAAGGTATACGGGACGGACGTGGATGAAGATGCGCTCAGTCACGCTCGGCAGGCCTGCTACACCGCGCACGAGGTGGAGGGCGTCGCAAAGGAGCTCTTGGACAAGCACTTCGAGCAGTCCAATGGCAAGTACTGCTTCGACAAGGAGCTACGCCGCTCCGTCATCTTCGGTCGCCACGACCTGATCCAGGACGCGCCCATCTCCCGCGTGGACCTGCTGTTGTGCCGCAATGCCCTCATGTACTTCAACGCGGAGGCCCAGGAGCGGATTCTCGCGCGGTTCTACTTCGCGCTCAACGACGCCGGCTTTCTGTTCCTGGGCACGGCGGAGACCCTGCTGAGCCACTCCAGCATGTTCGTGCCCATGGACCTCAAGATGCGCGTTTTCCAGCGCTCCGCGCGCACCACCATGCACGACCGGGTGCGGATGCTGAGCCAGGCAGGGGGAGAGCTGGCCGTGGGACCGCTTGCAAATCACGTCCGCTTGCGGGAATCCGCCTTTGACGCCGGCGGAGTCGCCCAGATCGTGGTGGATGCGTCCGGAGCCCTCGCCCTTGCAAACGATAAGGCGCGCCGTCTCTTCGGGCTGGGCGGGCGCGATACGGGCAGGCCGCTGCAGGACCTGGAGATCTCCTACCGCCCAGTGGAGCTACGCTCTCTTATCGATGAGGCTATGCGCGAGCGCCGGCCCAGCATTCTGAAGGACGTGCAGTGGACGTCGCCCGGTGGACAAGGCTGCGTCCTGGAGATCAACGTCACGCCCCTTTCGGACGTTACAGGCGCTCTCATCGGAAGCTGCATCACCTTCAACGACATCACCCGGTTCCGCGCCCTCCAGGACGAGCTTCAGCACTATAACCAGGAGCTGGAGACCGCCTACGAGGAGCTGCAGTCCACCAATGAGGAGCTCCAGACCACCAACGAAGAGCTTCAATCAACGGTGGAGGAGCTGGAAACTACGAACGAAGAGCTGCAGAGCACGAACGAAGAGCTGGAGACTATGAATGAGGAGCTCCAGTCCACCAACGAAGAGCTGGAGACGATGAACGAGGAGCTGGCATCACGCACCGAGGAGGCGCAGGCCGCGAAGATGTTCCTGGAATCGGTGCTCGGCAGCCTCCGGGACGGCGTGGTGGTGGTGGACAAGGATTTCAACGTGCTGGCCTGGAACGAGCGCGCGCATGACCTCTGGGGGCTGCGGGCGGAGGAAGTGGTGGGCAAACACCTGCTGAACCTGGACATTGGCCTGCCGGTGGACCAGCTCAGGCAGCCTGTCCGCGCCTGCCTGGCTGGTGACAACGGCGCTTCCAGCGCCACGATACGCGCCGTAAACCGGCGCGGCAAGGCCATCCAGTGCCGGATCGCCTGCTCGGTTCTGGCGGGCAAGGGAGACGAGAACCGGGGAGTCATCGTGACGATGGAGGAGCTTCCGGGCAAATAGATCGCGCCGCGTTCATGGAACCGGTCTTTTGCTCCGTCCGACTAACCCTGGCAGAGATCGCTTGGCAGGGAAGGGCGGCAGACGGCCTTGCGGCTGTGGGACTACGTTTTAGGCAGACGCCTGGCCTCCGCCGAGGAGGAGGAGCACAAGGTCGGCGTGATGGAGGGCATCCCCATGCTGGGGCTGGATGCCCTCTCCTCGGCGGCATACGGCCCGGAAGCCGCGCTCACGCTGCTGCTCCCCCTCGGAGCTGCCGGCCCTCGCTACATCGGCCCGCTCACCCTGGTCATTCTCGCCGTTCTGGCCGTGCTCTACGTCTCCTACCGGCAGACCATTTCGGCCTATCCCACCGGCGGCGGCTCTTACACGGTCGCGAAGGAGAATCTGGGGGTCCGGCTGGGGCTGCTGGCCGCGGCCGCGCTGCTGCTGGACTATATCCTCAACGTAGCGGTCGGCAACTCGGCGGGGGGTGGGCGCGCTGGTTTCGGCGATACGCCGGCTGCATCCCGATATTCTTCCGCTTTGTCTGGGCATCCTCACGCTCATCACCCTCGACAATCTTCGCGGAGTGCGGGAGTCGGGCCTGGCCTTTGCGCTGCCCACCTATCTGTTCCTGGTGACACTCGGAGGAATGCTCGCATCCGGCCTCTACAAGTCGCTGGTGTCCGGCGGCCACCCCGCAGCAGTCGTCCCTCCGGCCCACTCTCCCACGCGGCTGCCGCAGTGAGCCTATGGCTGCTGCTCCGGGCTTTCGTCAGCGGCTGCACCGCCATGACGGGAGTGGAGGCCGTGAGCAACGGAGTGACCGCCTTTGCGGACCCGGCTCAGGAGCGCGCCAAGCGAACTCTCGGCTTCATCGTTCTCTTCCTGGCGCTGCTGTTGGGCGGCATCGCCTATCTCTGCCGCGCCTACGGCATCGGCGCGGCGCATCCGGACTCGCCGGCCTACCAGAGCGTCATCTTCCAGATCGTAGGCGCCGTGGCGGGCCGAGGCGCGTTCTACTACGTCACGCTGGGCAGCGTTCTTGCGGTGCTCTCTCTCCGCCAACACCAGGTTCGCGGACTTCCCGCGCCTCTGCCGGCTTATCGCCGAGGACGACTTCCTGCCCCACGCCTTCGCAAACCGTGGGCGCCGGCTGGTCTACACCATCGGCATCGGGATCCTGTTCGTCCTCTCCGGCTTGCTTCTCACCCTCTTCGGCGGCATCACGGACCGCCTGATTCCTCTTTTCGCGGTTGGCGCATTCCTCGCGTTCACGCTCTCCCAGGCGGGGATGGCCACTTCGCTAAGCTGCTAAAGGTGGTTTACGTCGCGGGTCCTGCTAGTCTCTGCTTCATCAACAAAGAAGACGAAGATCCTCGTGGGCCTGTTCCGGGACCGAGCGAACTTTCTTTGCGGCGCTCTGAGGTACAGAGACTCTCTTCCGGTGGGCGTACAGGGTCCTGCGTATATATGTAGGTATGCGGCCCCGCCTACCCGCCTGGAGACGCGCTGGCGGTCAGGTCAGCAGGCCGGCACGCCATCGGGCTCGCGGGGAATCCGGTTGGCAGGCTATCCTGCAGTCCGGATTTCCGGCGGACAGAGTTCGTTGCGACTGCCACGGGCTCCCTGTAAGGGGGCACCCTTTTCGAGAACAGCCGCTACCGCGTCAGGAAGCGTTCTCTCGGATATGGCGAGGCCGGGACTCTCTGGCACCTGTCCATTCGCAATCTGGCCAACATGACCGAGCACGACTGGCGGGACTTTCAGCGCATCAAGAACGAATTGGTGGGGCCCGAGGCAGAGGGTGTTGAGCTTTACCCCGCTGAAAGCCAGCTCGCGGACAGTGCGAACCAGTACCACTTGTGGGTGTTCGATGGCTCGGGGTTTCGCTTCCCCTTCGGTTTCAACGACCGGCTAGTCTCAGACCAGCCCCTCGAAGGAGGCCAGCAGCGTCCCTTCGAGGATTGAGTACATTTCTGTAGCCGCCCAGTATCCGGGTGGCTACTTTCTCTCTGCAAGCCGTTGACGGGTGTTAGGCGGAAGCAGGCTCAGCCGCTCCTCTGGACCACTAGCCGACCTGCCCAGAGTGGCCAGCTGAACCGCTCGCTGCCATTCGCCGGTAGATTGTGGGTATGCTGGGGTAGCCACCCCATTTCGTTGATGCTCTTTTGCCTTTATGTTGTTCCAGTTGTTTGTTGTAGTTTTCGGTTTTCCCGTATGGGAAGAATCGCGAGTTATCCACTTATCCACAGGCCGGAAGTAGAGGCGGCCCATGAACCGGCGCCGCTCTGCTGCGGTCGAGAGTGGCCGGCCCTCCCTGTCCTCCACCACGATCAAGCCCGCCGACACCAATGAGTTCACCGCACCGGAGACCGCCTCGCTGCCGCGGCCGGTCTTGTGCACAAGCTGGCGGTGAGTGATCCAATCCCGTCGCTTGAAGCGCCAGCCTCCCAGGTCGCTCCCTTCCCGCCATCCCAAAGTCTGCCGAAGCACGACCAAGAGGACCCGGAGCTCCGTGTCTCCAAGCTGGGGCATCACCTGGTCGAAGAGGACGTTGGGGATCGGCACAGAGCCGGAGGCGAACATGGCAGCTTCCAGGTTGGAGTAGCCCTCCTGCGTCTTCATGGCCGTGCCTCCAGGACATGCAAGCCGGCCTTTGTACGGCCGCAGCGGTACCACCCGGCCGCCAGGAAGCAGAAGCCGGGGTTGGCGCTCCGGATCTTCGTGCCGTTGACGTACGTATAGAGCCGCTCCCCCGGCCAGCGTTGCCATGCGAGCACCGCGGCCTCCTGAATGAGCAGCGAACTCTGTACCGGCCCCTCGTTCCGAAAGACGGAGAGGTTCACACCCTCCTGCTGGTCCAGACCACGGAAGCGCCGAAAGGCGCAGAGCGCGTCCCTCCGTTGCGAGACAAGCACCAGCTTCTCGCCGGGGCCAAGGAAGAGGCGACGGACCCGGCCGTCCGCATAGCGGCGGCAGGAGTAGTGCCGCTCGTACAGAGCAAGGCCCCGCCGGTCACCGTCGCGGGACAGCCGCCAGTAGCTCAGATGGCCCGTTCGTGGTGTCAAGAATGCCTCCCTCATGGTTGTGCGTCACCAGGCCCAGCCTCCTGGACCGTAGTACCGGAGCTGGGCGGTTCTGCCTCGCTATCCTTTTCGGCTTCTTGTGCGAGCCGGAGCGCAGCGGGCATGTCGTAGTCATCCTGGATGGCCGCGACCAGGTAGCGGCCAGGCGTCTTGGCGTTGCGGTACGGCAGCCAGGCGAGCTGCTTCTCGATGATTTCATGGTCGAAGCGGCGCACCAGGATCTCCGCCTGCGGCTTGGGCACACCCGCGGCCTGCAGGCGGATGCGCAGATCTGCAGCTTGCTGTTCTTCCGGCGATAGCGTTTCGGCGGGCATCTCCCAGCCGTTGAGCCGGGCGATCTCCGCCTCCACCTCCTTGCGGGGCCGGGCATACTTGGCGCGGGAGTGAGCGATCACCGCCTCTCGGCCTGCCGGCACGTAGGGCAAGGTCTGCGCTTCTTCCGGTTCCGGTGGTTGGTGGTGGACCGCCACGATCTCCGGAGCCGGGCTGTAGGTGTCTAAGGCGGTCTCTCGCTGGATGAGATGAGCAATAGGCCTGCCCTGCCAGTGGAACGCGGTGAGCCGGCCCATGCGGGATCGCACCTTGCAGGGCGACACTCGCATCCAGTGGGAGAGGTCCTGGAGGGTGGCGGTGCAGTGGCCGTTGGGATGGATGAAAGTGAAGAGGAACAGCAGGCTCTTCACCTCCTCCGGCGGCAGGGCAGCCAGCAGGCCGGAGGTCCGGAGGGTGGGAAGTAGGTTCACGGAAGCAGCCGGACGGAAGTAGCCGCCGGGCGTCCGGTCCGCCTGTTCCAGTTCAATAAGGAAGGGCTTGTCGGGCTCGGGTGGAGTTGGAATGGCAGTGTCGTGGGGCATAGTGCGTAGCAGTTACGGATAAAACGAGGGCGCAGCGGCAGTTGCGACGGGCAAGGTATACCGTCTAGGATGGGACCGCACACCGGCTGAGCGGTGGCGCCGCGCCCAAGGACCCTGTAAGAGGGCAGCGCGGGCCGGCCGCCAGCGTCAGATGGCCGAGGAAGGCCGCGGCTCCAAAGAGCGCGGCCTTTGTCGATCCTGCGGGGAGAGCCGCCTCGTGCTAAGGTCTAAGGCGCTATATAGATAATGTAAGAGAGAGGCGGCAGCAGACGTTCAGAGCGCGGACCGCATGGCTGCCAACTGCTGAAGGGCAAGCACGAACGTAGCGGAGGCAAAGAGCGGAATGAGCGCTTCTTCGGCTTCCGAGCCGGTCAGAAAGCGGAGCCAACGCGGGAGGAACCAGTAGCGGCGCTTGCTCGGGAAGAGGAGCGGCACGCCGCTGACTGTGCAGGCATCAAGCGCCAGGTGGGTGAAGTAGCCCAACGAGAAGGCCGCCGGAATCTGCCAGCCCGTCCAGGGGGACAGGCCGGAGGCCATACCGGAGACGAGGGCCAGCCCAGCCAGTGAGTGCATGAATCCGCGGTGGCCGAGCGCTGCGTGGACCGCACCGGACACCGGCAAGAGCGGCCGAACTCCCCCGACTTCCAGCGAGGCGATCTTGGATTGCTGCGCATCAAGGTCCGGCAAGAGAGCTCCGATCCCGGCGGACACCATGAGTGGCGCGAAGTTTATAGGATCGACGGCGCCGGGCACCAGGGTCAGCAGCCAGAGCGAGGTGAAGCCGGCAAGCAAGTGGGTTCTCCATGTCATATCACCTCCATTGATCTGGTTATGTGGATTCACTGGGATCGATAGCACAGGTACCGAACAATTGCAAGAGCTGGCAGCCTGGCGCTCCTCGCGCGGATAGGTACGCTCCAGGTCCGCAAAGTACCCGTGGTCCAGCCCTAAGCCCGGGGAGCCCTGCTTCGGATTGGCATCTTTCCAAACACCTACCTTGTGAGTGAACAGCAGGTCGAGCAACTCCTCTCCGTCGATCAGGCGCACTGGCGCGATGCCGGCGAAGTGTTCGGCCTGTGCCGCCTTCCGGGCGGCCGGCGAGAAGGCAGCAGTAGATATGAGTAGGCCCTCGCGGGCGCCGGACTGCAGCATGGTGCCCCTGAGCTGGTCCACGAAGAAACGGGCAACCGGGCGGCGGTACTGCTTTACCTGGATGAGGACGGGAGCCTCACACACCCCGGTCCGGCAGCTAGCACGCAGCTCTGCGCCGGGGTTCTTGCGCCGCCCGCGCCAGGTAGTGCGGCCCAAGAGTTCAACGTCGCGGTAGCCCATCTTCTCAAGCAGGTCCTTCAGGAGCACCTCAAATGCATGGAAGCCAAGCCCGAGCAGGTGGTCCTGCAGTTCCCGTGGAAGTTCATCCGCCATTTGCTGGAGAACTGGGTCCGGTGGCACGGAGCTATCTATTGTCCGAAGGGTTGGTAGCGTATCGTTCATGCCACCCCCTCTCTGGCGGGCTCCTCCACTGGTGCCTGCGAGTATGTCCAATCGCCGGGGCGCACGCCGTAGAACGCTTCCTTCAAGTTATCCCCGGAGTCGTAGGCGTGGGAAGGTAGGCAACCGCCGCAACCCACGAGTTGACAGACCGAGCGCGTGGGGTAGGTCCCGTCGAGCGAAACCAGCTCCCTGGGATCAATGCGCCGATCCAGCCGCTTCTCCAGAGCGGCGGCTATCTTCTGAACCATCGGGTAGGACGGCACAGAGCGGCCGGAGAGGAGGCGGTTTATAGTGGAGCGGGAGACGCCGGAGTCCTTGGCAATACGGGCCTGCCCCTGGAAGGTGTACCAGGGGATGTGGAGCATCACGGCGATGATGCGGTTGTGGACCCGAGTGCGCCGGGCCGGGCGGGAGCTTCTGCGTAGGGCATAGTGCAGCGAGTTACTTATTGTAGACCTTCCCATCATCGGGCGTGGCGAGCTTTGCCGCGAACAGGGTTGCTTCGGGGCAACGCCTTTTCGCCCGCGCAACGCAGCGAGGATATCGGCGCTGTCTACGTGCCGATGCAGACAATTGACGCTACCGTGGGAAGAAGCACAACCTGCCTGCAGAGCCGGAAACTTAACGACGCAGCAAAGAATGGCGTCCGCGCTGACCCGAAGGCCGGCAGCGGACGTCCTGGAGGTTCCCGCAGGTCACACGGTGTGCTGTATATCCTAGGATACCGAACAAAGATCGAAAATCAAGACACTGCTCAGGTGGTTTCCATCGCTTGGACGGATGCCCGCTCCACGACTCCCATCCGCATTTATTATCCAAAACGCTCTCATGGACCAGCTTCTACCCACTCCCGATAAAGAGACGCCATGTCCTACACTGGCAAATTTGGCTTTCCGAAATCGAGCAACCCATGGCCCCGATGGTAGGGTTAGCTATACGACCACCGAGGTCGGAGATGACGACGCTCTCCTGCGGCTGCTGGAGATCCTGACCGCGATTGACCGGCGGATCAAGCAGCGGCGCGGCCCTTTGACTTGAGGGAGCGCCCGCGCTTTCCCCTGTAAGTCGCCTCGCGGCCTGCTTGACAGGCCGAAGCAGAACGGCTATGAATCGATCGTAAACAATCTAGCAACACTTCCCATGGCCACCAAGGCTGTCCTGATCATTCGGGTTTCCGATCCCAAGCAAGAGAAAGAAGGTCTCTCTCTCGACAATCAGGAGGAAGCCATGAACCGCTATGCCGAAGAGCACCAGTTTGAGGTGGTGCAGCGGTTCCGCTTCCAGGAGAGCGCCGACCGGAAAATCCGCAACCGCTTCATGGAGGTCGTAAAGTACGTCAAAGCCCACCCGGACGTCCGGGCCATTATCGGCTATCGGGTGGATCGGATGACCCGCAACTATCGCGACCAAGTCTTGATAGACGATCTGCGCCTCGATTACGACAAAGAGATCCACTTTGTCTACGATCGGTTGGTAATCGACCGACGCTCCGTTGGCCGCGACATCCAGGATTGGGACACGAAAGTCTATCTGGCAAAGCAGTACCTGAACCGCCTGCGGGAAGATGCCATAGTTTCCGCCCGCTACAAGCTGGAGCGGGGCGAGCGGCCCGGTGAGGCTCCATACGGCTACCGCAACCGCAAGAACGAGTATGGCCGCAGCTGGATCTATCCTGACCCCTTCGAGGCGAAGGTCGTGCGCTCGATGCTGAACTGGTACGCCTCACGGGCCTACTCGATGGAGGGAATCCGGGGCGAGCTCAAGGCCCAGTTCGGCGTCACCATGTCGAAGGGGAAAATCGACTACATTTTAAAAAACCGTTTCTACTGCGGCCAGATGCTCCATGGCGGCCGGTGGTACCCCCACCGATACGAGCGCTTGGTCTCCCCCTCGCTCTTTGATGAGATCCAGAAGGTCAAGGAGGGCTACCATAAGCAGCCGTTCAAACAAGCTGGCCTTCCCTTCATGTACCGGGGGATCATCCGCTGTGGCGAGTGTGGCTGCGTCCTCACGCCGGAGCGCAAGCGCAAGAAGGACCAGGTCTACCACTACTACCACTGCACCGAGTATCGCGGCAAGCATAAGGCGGCCTGGCTGCGTGAGGAGGAACTCACCCGGCAGTTTGGCAGCCTCTTCTCCCAGATGGCGATCCCCGAAAAGAAACTCGCCTGGCTGGTGGGCGAGCTCAATCAGACGCACATCGGCGAACGTGAACGAGCGAGCGAGGTTACGTCCCGCCTCCAGGCAGAGTGGAGGCGCTACGAAACCCGGCTAAAAGCGATGTATGAGGATAAGTTGGATGGCCTGATTTCGGCGGTGCACTATCTGGAGAAGGCACAGGAATATCGGGCCGAGCAGGAGCAGCTCACGCATCGGCTGGACGACATGCAAGAACAGGGCGACCGCTACTACGTGAGTGCCGCCTCCCTGCTGCAAGTGGCTACCAGAGCGCAGTATCTCTTCGAGGTTGCGGAAGTCTCTGAAAAAGTCCTTCTTCTCCGAACGGTACTTCAGAACTGCACGCTCGAGAGTGGAAAGCTGCTCTGCGAGCTAAAAACACCGTATGATACCATCCTCCAATACTCTTCCCGTCAAGCTTGGCTCCCTCTCCTGAATGCATTTCGAAACCGGGACATCGAGCTAGATTGCAACCAGAGTTGCGTGGACGAACTTCTCGCCCACTTGCCTGCGCCCTGAACAGAAAGACTCTCTGAGACGACAAGACCTACCGCCGCGATAAACCGCCTGGAGCTCGCGGCCGACGAATGGTCTTCGATGTCTCAGCGCGTGCAGACCAATGCTAAGTGTTTTCTTGCCGGTACTGTGGAGAGGCGAAGGACAATCCTCCATTCCCTTGGCAGCGGGTACGTTCTCGCCGGGCAAGAAGTGAGAGTTGAAGTCGATCCTCTCCTTGAAGCGGTTGTCAGGTTCGCCCGCTTTTGGGTGAGCGGATTTCGACCCCGCTCGAACCGCCGTTCAGAGGCTCTGGGAGCGGGAAGGCTACTCAGCTTCAGCCCTCTATTCTCTTTGGTGGACCTTCCTGCGCTGTACTCGAACCTGGTGAAACACTCCTAACTCTACTGCGGGAGAGCACCTTTCCCGAGGTCTTTAGACCGACCGGGGATGAAGCCGGTCCAGAGCTCCTGCTATCACCGTGCTGTCTGAGGGTCGAGCCTGGTTGCGGTCGCGCCCACGTCCGCAGGGGCTTGACTGGGGCCCGCAGAAGAGTAATCTGAGTGTACCTAATCGTCACAAAGGCAATATGAAAATCACTCCAACTGTCTCCGCTGTACCGGCTCAGCCGCGAACGCTTTCGCCGATGTACTTGGAGTACCGACGCACCGCTGCGAACGAATTCCGCACCCAGCTTGCAGAAGATGCCCCGGCCCTGCTAGCTGAGATCACCGCAGCCCTGTCGCATCGCTCGCGCCGCTTACGTGTTACGGTCGATGACCTGCCGCCGGACGCCGACGTGCTCTACGCCTTCCTCTGGTATGCGGCGGGCACGGGTGTCACGGTAACGGTGCTGCCGGTCGGCGAGGAGCGTCGGCTCCAGTAGTACTCCCCCAGATTACTTGCGCTTACTTGGGTGGTCGTCTCGCTCGTTCCGAAGCTTCTCTACCATCGCCTGGCGCTCAGCCCACTTCTGGGGCGGTATGTCCCAGCTCACTCCATATGGTCCAAACGAGCGGTGCCGGATAAAGTCCACGAACTTCGAGAGCTCGCCTTTCTGCTCAAAGGTGGCAATCGTTCGGAGACACTCGGCTATCTGCTTTTCAACGTTCAGCATGAGTGAGCGCATCTCTGGGTCCGTAATCCGGCTCACTTTGCTCCAGGGGATCTCGCCAAAGGGCGTCACCACCACAATATCCGAATCATCACCAGCCTGGCTTCGGGGCGCTGTGCCGGCGTGGAGGTTCTCCAGGATGCTGTTTCTCACCCCGTACTCGGCCAGATAACGGGCAAGGACGGCGGCATCGTCAAGCGGTTGGGGCGGAGTGTTCATCTGGTCCATGATAGCGGATTACAGAGATAGCGGCAATGCACGCAGCGACCAGTAGGACTGACTAGGGAGCAAGATGTAACCACGAGCCTCGGAAACTTACCGCAGAAGGTTCAGGAAACAAGATAGCCGCTCCGTCCCGGGCACGGGTAGCCATACTTGTTCTTGTGCGCATTGAGTCTGGGGCTGTAACGGTCGCGCCGAAATGTCTTCTGGCAGATGGGACAGCGAAAGACATACTTCGTACTCGAAGCAGACCGCCGACGGCCCGTGTGTCGAGGAGGCGCAGGCGTTGTGGTGGCAGGAGGTGCAAAGATCGGCCCGGCTGCCGAAAACTCCACCTGGTAGACTGGCCTGAAGGGACGGCTGGTCACTTCAACACTCTCAATGCGGTCCACGCGATAGGATCGGTGCTCGCGAGTGTCGCGCTTGATGGCGTGCAGCAATAGGTGACCGTCCCGGGTCCGCCGCAGGGAGTATGGCTCAACGACGCGCCTCGATCCGCCATACCCGAGGGTAATGCAGAGCCGGTTGATTCCGGCGAAGCGTACAACCTCCAGGGGTATCCCCGCTCCCCACGTCGCAACGGTCGGTGGCGGCGCCCATTCGGCGGTCGGCTGCTCGCCAGCAAGGACGGGAGTCGCGGGGAGCTCTACTTCCTCTAGCTGTCCCTCGATCCAGTCAAAGAGGTTGGGCAACTCCTCCCAAAAGCTCTCAAACGGTGGCAGAGCAGGAAGCTGATGCGCCAGCATGTTGGCCCACTCCGACTCCAGCTCCGCCCGGGCCGGAGAGCCGGCGATTGAGTCGAAGGTCGGCACGGCCACGCCTTTGCTGCGGCACTTCTCCTGAAGCACTTCCCGGATGAGGTCCGGGGCACTTCGCAGGTCGTGCCGGCGGAACAGGTTGATAATGTCGTAGAGGTCACGGGGCCGGCCGCGCTCGCCCATCGCCCTGGTCTTCTCGGCGAAGACTTCCTCAAAACTGTAGCAGCGAACCGTTGCCTCACCTGGCAGGCTGTCCGGGAAGGCGTGAGCAATGGGGCGCAGCACCGGGGGGCGCACCACCTGCTCGGATGCGCTCAGGTCGAGCTTGACGCTCGCCACCATCGGCGCGTTGCGCGGACCGCGATAGTAGATCCGTCCCTCGGTATATTGGCCAGATGGGTGACACTTAAGGAGCGGAGAGCGCTCGCTAAAGTCGATGCCGGACTCGTCGCCCACCTGGCGCAGCACCTCGTCCAGGATGGGGC
>CAYNFH010000036.1:0-10017 GCA_964396385.1 uncultured Chthonomonadaceae bacterium
GGTTACGACACCTGGGTTTAGAGCCGCACGGTTGCCGCGTCCACGCGGAGGCTCAGGAAATTCGTGACGACAAAGCTCCAGAGGATGGAGGCGTCCACCACTCGCGGAACATAGACAGACTGGGAGGCGGTTCTTCTTGGCGAACGCCACGTCTATACCTGCAAACACTTCCGTGGGCATCATGGCAAGACTCGCAAACGGCAGGTGGCGTTCCTCGCGCCCGGATCGAGTATAGATCCGAATATGATAGGGGGCCTCCTGTTCCACGCAGTCGGGTTCACGCGGACGCCGCTCATGCTTTGCCGCCCCGAGGAGGCGGCAAAGATGCTTCTCGAGGCTGCGGCAGAGCCGAGAGATCGCAATGCTTCGAGCTATTCTATTTGACTTCGACGGCCTGATTCTGGATACCGAAAGTCCTGACTACTATTGGTGGGCGGAGGTGTTCGAGCAGCATGGCTGCCGGCTGGATCTGGCCGATTGGCGCGAGGGCATTGGGCGGGGAGCCGACGGCATCGCCTGGAACCCATACGACGGGTTGGAAGCACAGCTCGGCCGCGCGGTGGATAGAGAGGAGATTCGCGCACGGCGACGCGAGCACTGTATGACCCTCATGGAGAAGTGCGCGCTTCCAGGCGTGGTCGAGCTACTTCTGGAGGCGCGGCGGGAGGGGCTGAAGGTTGGGATTGCGTCGAGTTCACCGCATCGGTGGGTAGACTCGCACCTGGAGGTGCTCGGCATCCTTGATCTATTCGATGCCGTTATTTGCGCCGAGGACGTGGCCCGCACGAAACCGGATCCAGAGCTGTACGTCCGCCTCCTCGAAGCGCTGGGCGTGATGGCTCTGGAATCCATAGCACTGGAGGATTCTCCGAACGGCATCCTCGCAGCAAAGCGGGCGGGCATCTGCTGTATCGCGGTTCCGAATGCCATGACGCATGACCTCTGCTTTGATCATGCGGATCTGCGAATCCAATCGCTCGTGGGGATTAGCATATCGGATGTGGCGAGGCTGCTGGGAGCGCGCCGGTGAGTGTACGGTCGGCGAGCTATGGTGACCGATGCAGAGGATGACACCCATGTTGCGGGGACCACGGCTGCTGTTGCGACCGCCCAGGGATAGCGACCAGGCGGATCGCCTGCGCTGGGGCCGCGACCCGGAATTCCGACGCGCGGTTGGCGGGGACCCACGAGAAACGCCGCCCCTGACTGAGGAAGAAGTGCGGCGCTGGTATGAGGAGGTCTCTCAAGACTGCTTCTGCTGGATTATCGACCTGGAGGGCACCTGTATTGGGACGGCACGGCTTCACTCGCTGGACGAAGCCAATGGCTGCGCTCGCTTCGCCATCGGCATCTTCAGCCCACGGTTCTGGGGCCAGGGCTACGGCGCAGAGGCGACACGTTTGGTCCTCTGCTATGCGTTCGTTGAGCTGAAACTCCATCGCGTGGACCTGTGGGTGTTGGCCTTCAACGAGCGCGCCATTCGCTGCTACGAGAGGTGCGGCTTCCTACAGGAAGGGGTCGAGCGGGAGGGCTCGCTCATCGGTGGAGTGTGGCAGACCGATGTTCTTATGAGCATCCTGGAGCACGAGTACCGAGCCCTGGAGCGGAGTCCGCGGTCGCGAAGGACCCAGTTGTAACTCCGCGGCGTGCTCGAGTACCAGTGCAGTTGAGACCGTCAATGAGTCCTGCGCGCTCTCCTCTGCTCATAGAGGGCTACACGCCCGATGAGATACTGGCACTGCCAGACACTGAAATAGAGGCTCTCGTCCTCCATGGTGACCCTGTGGTGATCCGCGCGGGTAGTGCGGAGGTCCTGGGTCGCTTTGCCGTGCTGGGTGATCGGCTGGTCATCGAGCTGGCCCAGATCGAGGGCGGTGGCGAAGGCGTGCTGCCTGCTCTTTGGCTCCTGGCGAAGCAGTATGCGAACAGGCGGCAGCTTGCGGCCGTCGAGTGGATTGTTCACGCCGTACACTGCGCCAGGCCGAACCTCAAGCTGCGGCGCGTCCTGGAGCGGCGGGGATTCATGATCGAGGAGGTGCCAGGGGTCGGTGAAGCCTATCACTACTTAAACCAGCACTGAGCGCCTGGCCGAAATGGGACCTGAGCAATGGCTGGGATGACCATCCCGACTGCTCCCTCACAACCTCGAATGAGCGGCTGGGAGTTGGCCGATGTGGGAGCAATCCACTGAGGCCCAGCATAGAGGCGTGCGCTGATGAGTAGCTCCAAGCGACGGAACCGCGAGCTGATTCACGCCACCCTGAGAAACGACGTGGCTACGATGCGCGACCTTCTCACTGAGGGCGCGAGCCCCAACACGCGTGACACAGAGCACCAGGAGACGCCGCTTATGCTCTGCCGTAACGAGCAGGCGGCGAAGGTGCTCCTGGATGCTGGCGCGGATGTGGAAGCGCGGGATTCGCGCGGGCGAACGCCGTTCCTCGCCACAGGTCTTGCCATTTTGCTGGAAAGGGGAGCAGATATCAACGCTCAGGATGAAGAGGGTACGACGGCACTGATGCAGGCGGTCCAGTCGGCAGACCTGGAGCAGGTTGAGTTCCTGGTTAAGGCGGGGGCGGACCTTGGCTTGCGTGACTCCTCGGGCCAGACAGCCCGAGAGATAGCGGAGTCCTATGGCCTGCGTGCCATCGCCAACTACCTGCAGTCGGTACGGTCACCACAGTAGCCGAGCATGAGAGAGCCTGGGGGCCGAAGAACACCTGACCTCAGCATCGTCGTTGGACTGGTCGCCAATGCCGCTGTGATCCTCCTGAACGTCCCCTTCCTGCTGATCCCCACGGACAAGCCGATTCGACCAATGATCTGGCCTGCTTTTTACATTCTGGTTGGCCTCATCGCGGCGACGGTGGGAGTACCTCTCTCACTGCGAGAGCGACGCCAGAGGTCCAAAGGCGGCGGGATCGGAATGCTACTGTGCCTCGCTCCAGTACTAGTGGGCATCGCGAGCTTCTGGCAATTCTGCTGGCTCCACGGCGTCACAGTCGAGCCGTAGGGGATATGACTGCCGTATGCCACGAGTAAGGCGCGCAAAGCGGCTCTTCTCCGCGCTGGACTGCCGCCGGTCTGGGCACGCTCTTCAACTAGCTCGGCGCGGGGTCGCAAGCGGCGCGCTGGACTGGCAGAACCGGTTTGGATAGAGCCAGAGGCTGGGCCGGCAGGGGACTGGAAGACCTCACCAGATCGCGTCGGGTTAGCGATGATAAAGCGGCCCTTGCGTAGGGCTCTTAGGAGCAGAGAACGCATTTACGGCTTGCTGTGTAGCCAGCGGTGACGGTGTTCACAGATGCGGGGCAAGCGGGCAAACTGGGAGAAGCCATGCGATCAGGCTCGATTACGAACTGGCTGCGCCTGGCACTGATACTGTTGGGGATGGCGGCGGCTGTTGCAGCCATCACCGCGCTTCGACTGCGCGGGTCTTCTCTTCTCGACCGAGCTACAAGAGTGGCAACGGGAGACGAATGGAAGCACGAGCAACGATGGTACTGGTGGCTGTCTGACAATAAGGTTCTTCGAGTTGCAGGCTCTCCTGACCGTGGGGAGAATCTGGTGATCCGAGACGTGCGAACAGGTGAGGACGATCCCTGCGTCGCCTTGAACAGGCTCATCCAAGAGTCCAAGGCGGCAGCCCCACCCCTTTCCCTGTCACCAGATCGGAGGGCGCTACTATTCGTGTGCGAGCGAGATCGCATTCTCGGGGCATCTATGGAGGGGGGCCTCCTGTTTACCGACCACCAGACACCTGCTACCGACTGGACGGACCAGTCGTTGGAGAGCTACATGGGCGACGGCCCAAAGTGGATCGAGCCGATCCTCAGATTCGCAAGCCGCTTTCACGCGCTGAAAGAGGACCGCATCGCCCGACTTCTGGTCCACGATGCGGTGCGGCACAAACTCATCAAGACGGTGAAGTTGAGCCCCTGGCTGCAGCGGGGCACTTCCGAGACGCTGACCACCCAGAACCATTTCCTCATGCACCAATACAGCCCTTCAGGCTATTGGCCCTTCGCAGTTTCGAACGCGAGCCTCACTACCGTCGATATCGACATGAACGCCACGGCTCCCACACCCCTAACTGTCAGTGCGAGCCTGTCTCCCGGGTCCGAGCCGTACGATGTCTCCTACTCGCCCAGCGGCGACCGTGTAGCCTACCTGCGCGTTCATGACAATCAGCCGCGTCCGTGGCTGCCACCCCCGCTACAGAGATGGTGGGACCGCTTCTTCCCGCCCGCCGAGAGGCCGCCGTACAAGATCACCCTCTGGGTGAGTGGTCTTCGCGGCAAAGGCGCGCACGAGGTCGGCTCCGTACCACACAACAACATGTTCTCTACTGACACCGACTGGGAGTACCCGAACTCCATCCAGTGGCTACCCGATGGAAAGACCCTGAGCTTCCTGTGCGGCAAGTCGCTCTGGACAGTGCCATCAGATTGATGGGAACAAGGCCCCACTTCCGCTGCTTGGCGAAGGAACTGCTGCCGACTCACTGGAACGACTGCCTCAGTCCACAGAGTGTGAGTGGAGGAGCTTCGTTGTGGTCGCGATAAGGCACCGCAATACGGGTGAGGTCATCATGGCTCTGGAAGGCGACACCGTGGGCTCGGCGGACCTGCGGCGCGCTGAGCTATCTCACGCGGACCTCCATGGGCTAGACCTCTCCCAGGCAGACCTTTCCCGCGCCAACCTCTTCTGTGCCCTCCTGTCGGAAGCTCGCCTTTTCGACCTTGCCGAGGCGAACCTCTCCTACGCCAACCTGCAGAATGCACGGCTCGGAGGCGCCATTTTGCGCGATTGCAGCCTCCACGACGCGGACCTGTCTGGAGCGGACCTGTCGGGTGCCGACCTCACCCACGCAAATCTGACTGGAGCGCGGCTGACGGGCGCGATCCTCACGTAAGCCATCTGCTGGAGCACCGTCTTTGCAGACTGCACCTCCCTGGCAGATGCAGTGGGGTTGGACTCAATAGTCCGCGACGGCCCGTCCTCTCTGGATGTACGGACGCTCCGTTCATGTGTCCACCGTCTCCCTGAGTCGTTCCTTCTGGGGATTGGGCTGACCGACAAGGAGATCAGGAGTTTCCGCGCAGAGTGGCCCGAGGAGCCCTGAGCGGCCGCTACTGAACCCCAGAAGAGCTCCTATCCATAGGGGCGAATGAACGAATCACGATGGATACAGATGGCGGACCGCGACTCGTGCGCTGGTGGTTTGACGAGGAGGTGCAGGACGAAACGGATGACCTCGTAGATATCTCCTGCGAGTTCGATGACGGCAGCCTTCGATGGGCGTGGATCGGAACGCCAGACTATCTGAAGCGGCTCCTGGAACAGCGAGATGATCCAGAGAAGTGGGACTCACAGACCGAACCTGCTGTTTGGGCGACAAATCTCATCGTCATCCGCCGCCTCGCGGCGCCAGAGGTGGATTGGGTCCTCAATCACATCGACGCCCGAGGAGAGCTGCTGGCCGTCACCCGCCCGTACGACGCATAGGCGCTTCACTGCAGGAATGCGGTCGGGTGGGGCAGGAGCGCCTCACCGTTAGCGCAAACGGCCAGAGTTGAAAGGATGGGTTCGGAGGCGGCTATGGACACCACCTGCCACGAGGATAGCGGGATTTTGCAGGTCGTTATCGGAGACGGGCGGCCACTTCTCCTGTTCACGGGGCTGGCATTGGTGCTCTCGGGCGGGTTCGCGCTCTTCCTGGCCGCCAGTGGTCAGTTCCTCCCTCACGATGTCCAGTTCCTTGGCATGGCCGCCGAGAAGCTCTGCTCCCTCCACCAGTGCCGCATCGTCCACTTCATGGTCCACGACCGCGTAGCCTTCGGTGGTTCCCTCGTCGCGGTCGGCTCACTCTACATGTGGCTGGCGGAGTTTCCGCTGCGCAACCGCGAGCCCTGGGCCTGGTGGACCTTCGCGATCACGGGAGCGACTGGCTTTGGCAGCTTCCTCGCCTACCTCGGGTACGGCTACCTGGACACCTGGCATGGAGTAGCCACCCTCCTGCTCCTGCCGTGTTTCCTTCTCGGCCTCTACCGCTCCTACCGATGGATCGGTGGTCACTCGGACGTAAGGCGCGCCGTTTCGCGAGCAGATTGGGGCGGATGGCGCTCCGCCTTCGGGCTGGGACGGCTCCTCCTGCTTGCAACGGCAGGAGGCATTATCGCGGGCGGCTTCACCATCCTCTGCGTAGGCATGACCACCGTTTTCGTCCCGCAGGACCTTGGCTACATGGGCCTGAGCCCTGGGCAGCTTCACGGCATCAATCCGCGCCTGATTCCCCTCATCGCCCATGACAGAGCGGGTTTCGGGGGCGGGATCACCACCTGCGGAATTCTCTGGTTCCTGAGCCTCTGGTGCGCCAGGCCGTCGCGCAATCTCGCAGACGCTCTGCTTCGCATGGACTGTCGGCTTCGGCACGGCCATTCTCATTCATCCCATCGTCGGCTATACGGATGGAGTCCACCTTGCCCCTGCTATCGCGGGAGCCCTGATGTTCTCAGCGGGGATGGTGCTCTGCGCTAGACCCATGATCTTTGGAGGCCGGAAGAGAACATCAGACTGCAGTGCGAGTCTTGCGGACGAAGGGGCGACGGCGGCGGGTTCAGTATAGCACTGCCTGGACGAAGAACGTACTGCGCGCGGTCCAAGACGACAACGCCTGCCCAACCGGACCCGCCGAACTGCTTGGGAAACGAGTAGTATTCTGGATGACGGACTCTGACTATGGCATGCCAGCCGACCGCATACACGAAGGGGTGACTGTCCCCTGTTGGCGGAAGCCACACTCCTTCGTATTTGGAGTCTGGTCCCGCGAGCGGTTTGTTCGGATTTGCCTTCAGCGCCTCGACCACTGCGTCCACGTTGGAGGCATTGAACCGCATCCATACCTCCCCGCTCAGGTTCGCGATTCCCGCCACGTGCAGGTCCGCGACACCCGGCGGGGGCGGAATCCCGAAGACCTGTTTGAAGCTCGTCGATGGCGGCTGCGCTCCCAGGTCCGTGCTGCGGAGGAGC
This sequence comes from uncultured Chthonomonadaceae bacterium, assembly GCA_964396385.1. Classification (GTDB taxonomy): domain Bacteria; phylum Armatimonadota; class Chthonomonadetes; order Chthonomonadales; family CAJBBX01; genus CAYNFH01. The sequence continues at coordinate 7,033 of CAYNFH010000036.1, forward strand.
CAACCTAAGCCAAGGGTAAAGAATACAAAGAGTGTGACCAGCACCAGGCAGCATCTTACGCCCCCACAGCCTTGGCTGCCCCATGCGCGTCGGTCTCGTATAACTCGCATCGCCCGTCTTGCTCCGTCGACCCAGACGAGCCCCGCCTGTTGATCCACAAAGGGCGGCGACGAAGGCCGCCGCTGCTCTGAAGCGCGGAATGCGAATACCAAGCTTCTTCATGTTTCCGCGACTTTGGACGAACTACAGGGCCTGGGCGGCTTCAGCGGTTAAGTCCTCTGCGATCTTCACGAATGGCGTTGCTGTCGAATATGGGCCGAACGGCCCATGCGCGCTCTCGCGTCCGCGGGGCATGCTGGTAGGGACTGCTGCGCTGAGCATCGGCGCGTAACCACGAGGGAGTTACCGTGCGCATAATGTTTCCGAGAAGCTCGGCAGGAGCCGCGCGCTCCCAGTGACCCCTTACTGAGTCGCTCAGCAGTAAGTGCTTAGGTCAGTAAGAGTTAGGAGGTCCGATCCGTGAGCTATTGGAAGAGCCTGCAAATGGGCGCTGGCTTGGGACTGGCGGGCAGTGTCATCCTCGGAGGGCTCCTCTACTTGGTCTGGTTCGCGGGCCAGCCATTGACGCTCCGCGAGGTGGTCTCGCGAATCCGCGACTATGTCGCGCTCACCGCAGTGCCCACAACCGCCGCCGGAGCGATGACAGGGCTTCTTACATGCTTACTGCTCCAAGGCCACGCCCACGGCACCACAGCGATTGTGGCGGGCGCCCTCATCGGAGCGGTTTCAGGATTGGCGTTGGGAGCCACTCTGGGGTTTACCGCAACCGTCCTCGTCTGCCTGGCAGCGGGGGCGAACGGCCAATCCCCTATGGCTGGCATGTTCGTCGGGGCTATTTGCGCCGCCATCAATCTGGTGGTCGGCGTCCCGATAGGCATCCTGGTCGCCCGTAGCTTACCTGGCGTGTAGGCTTCGCTACCTCGCATGCATTAACGGTCGGTTACTGGGTGGCCCCTCATGAGTAGGCACGTCGCTCCCGCAGGCTCACGGGTCAGTGCACCCGACCTCCCCTCCTGCCTATCCAGTGCAGGTAGACGAAGACGAGGAGTGCGAGGAAGACGGCAATGGCTGCCTCGATCCAGGGCACGTCAGTGATGTAGTCGCGGACCATGGATCACCTCCTACACGGGCAGAGGAATTCGCCTCCTACGTTGCCTGCTTCCCCCTCGGGGTGGCGGCAGCAGTTAGCTACAGCTTACTGCAATCTGGCGTTGTTCGCAATGACCCAGGTTGACGCGCGCGGTCCCGCGCTGATATAATCTGGGTGGTCGCTGCCCAGTGTGCCAGGGCAGCGATTTGTTACGATCCCCGTTAGCTCAATGGCAGAGCATTCGGCTGTTAACCGAAGGGTTGGTGGTTCGAGTCCACCACGGGGAGCTTTCCAGGCAGCCCTGCGCTAATCAAGGCAGGGCTGCCTTTTTTCAATCCCCGCTGGGAAACGTCCTAGTGGGGATAGAGCGATTTGAGCACCGTGTGTACGGCGGGGGCGGCGCCGCGCTTGCCGTACCCGCCGTTCTCGATGACACAGGCGAAGGCGTACCGGGGCCGGCTGTAGGGCGTGAAGCCGATGAACCAGGAGTGCGGCTGCCGATCCCCCTGGACCGTCTGAGCGGTGCCGGTCTTCCCCGCCACTTCCACCGGCAAGTCGTCGAAGACGCCCTTCGCCGTCCCACCGGTCACTACCCCGCGCATCATCTCTCCGATGCGCTTGGCGTTCAGTTCCCCTACCGGCCGCCCGAGCACGGAAGGCTGGAATGGAGCGGGAGCCGGTCCTCCGGGATCGCGCACCTGGCGGACCCAGGCGGAACGCATCATCTTCCCGCCATCCGCCAGGGAGCCCGCGATCCGGGCCATCTCCAGCGGCGAGGCCGTCATGGTCCCCTGCCCGAAGGCGTTGGTCGCCAGGTTGGCGGCGAAGACGTCCAGGGGTTTCAGCGCGCGCAGCTCGAAGCGGTCGTACTGGTCGTGCAGCTTCTGCGGACCCAGCTTCAGCCCCAGATTGGCAAAGTAGAGGTTGCACGAGAGGCGCATCGCCCGGGCCATGCCAATCTTGCCGTGCGGAGGGTCGCCCTCGTCGTCCGCGAGCTGCGGTAGCCGGTAGAACTTGCCGCGGAAACGCCACCGGAGGTCCTTGGCCATGTGCTGGCAGTTGTAGATGGGCTCAAGCCCCTCCTCCAGCCCGGCCGCCGCCGTAGCGACCTTGAGGCTGGACCCAGGCGGGTAGTAGCCCATGCGGGCGCGGTCGAAGAAAGGCTGAGGGGGTGAGGGGGTAAGGGGGTGAGGGGGTGAAGCCAAACCGCGTCTCGCTGAGGCAGCATCGCTATTGGCAGTCATACGGGCGAACAGGGCCGGGGTCAGTGTGTTTGGGTCGAAGTTGGGCAGGGAGACGGAGGCGAGGACTTCTCCGGTAGAGGGATCGAGCACGACCATGGCGGCGCGGTCCTTGCGGCGGCCGTTGCGCTGATCGCGCAAGGCGCTGGTCGCCTGAGCCAGGGAGGCCATGACGGACTGCTGCAGGCTTATGTCCAGGGCCACGACCAGGTCCTTGCCGCGGCGCGTGCGATGCCAGGGGAGGTCCTTGGTGCGGTAGTCCTCCAGCAGGTCGCTATAGGCATCGAAGCCCCGCAGCTCGTGGTTGTACTCCTTCTCCAGCCCCACGGGTCCGCCAATGGACGGGTCGAGGTAACCGACGAGATGGGCGCAGGCCGGGCCATAAGGATAGCACCGGCCGCGCACGGAGACGAGGCGGGCCAGCTCAGCCCGATGACGTATGCCCTGTGGGATCTCGGCCGCGCGCGAGGTGGCGACCGCTCTGCCCTTCCGGTCGTAGATGCTGCCCCTGAGGATGGCGCGCTCCACCGCCAGGAGGCGCGGGTTGATCTTATCCCGCTCCACGCCGTCCGCATCCGGCGTCCGGATGGCGTG
>CAYNFH010000036.1:10027-36777 GCA_964396385.1 uncultured Chthonomonadaceae bacterium
AGGTTGCCAAATTGCGCGTGCTCCGCCTCAGCAGCGCGCTGGGCGCGCCAATCGGAACGCTGGGAAGCGGAGACGAGATGGCCCGCAGCAGCCCCAGGCTGAAGAAGCTGGCGACGAGGGATGTGTTGCCGTAGGCGACGAAGGGCAGCGTGATTCCGGTCAGAGGCATCAGGCCGGTCACCCCCGCCATGATGAGGAAGGCCTGGATGGCGAGCAGCGCGGTCAGCCCGCCGGCCAGAAGGCGGTCAAAGTCCGACTGGGCCCGCAGCGCGGCGCGGAAGCCGCGGGCCGCGAGGATGGCGAACAGCGCTGCCACGGCGAGCGCCCCAATAAGCCCAAGGTCCTCCCCCATCGCGCCGAAGATAAGGTCGTCGCGGCCGCGCGGCAGGTTGGAGGTGGCGCCGAGCCCCAACCCCGATCCGGGAATGCCCCCGGACGACATGCCCCAGAGCGCCTGTCCAAGCTGCATTCCGTTGGGGTGGGGGTTGCTCCATGGCGAGCGCCACATATCCACGCGCACCGGCAGCACCCCCACGTGGAGCGCGTAGGCGCCGCAGAAGCCCAGCATGATAAGCACGAGCCCCAGCCATACGACTCCCGCCCGGCCGGACGCCATGTAGAGCATGGCCAGGAAGACGCCGAAGAGCAGTAGCGCGGGCCCCATGTCCCGGACCACGATAAAAAGGAGTAGCGCGGCCAGGAACATCACGGCGACCGGGCCAATGTCCTGGCGGCGGGGCAGGTTCACTCCGGCGAGCCTGCGGGAGAGCGCGGCGGGCAGCCGGGGGCGCCAGCGCTGGAGCGCGTCCGCCAGGAGGTCTCCCCTATCGGCCAGGTATCCTGCCACAAAGAGGACCAGGAGCAGCTTGGTGATCTCCACCGGCTGGAAGAATCCCAGGGAGAGCCGCACGTCCTCCGGTCCCGTCCCGAGCTTCCACAGGGCCAGCGTGAACCCGATGGCGGCAAGCGCCCATACGTAGGTGTACCGGCGCAGGTTGCCGCGCGCCGGGAGCCAGCCGCCTTCTGAGCGTGCAGGCATCAGGGCGCCCGCCACAAGCGCGAGCATGGCCAGCCACAGTCCATGCGCCTGGTGCAGGTAGTCCGGCCGGCCCCGCAGTGGGTCGTGCAGGCTGAAAAGGGTGATAACGCCGAGACCGGCCAGAAGGAACGCGATAGGCAGCAGGAACGGATCGCCCCGCACACCACGACGCCGCAGGACCACCGGAACGGCGATGAAGAGAATGAAGAGCAGCACGCCGTTCAGAAGCAGGTCGCGTAGCACCGCGGCGGGCCCGCGGACGATGAGCCGGTCCCCTGCCCCCGCCACGGCCTGTGCATCGAGGATCGGGACGCGAAGAAGGTCCGTGGGGCGCTTGAACTGCCTATCGGGCAGGCTGTCGCGGTAGGCCACGATCCGCCGTGCCACTTCGCGGCTCACTCCCAGCCCCTTTACCATCTCGGCGGTTCCCGCGGCGTTGGGGTCGAGGGTGCCGGACTTCAGGAGGTCCCTCGTGCGGCGGGCCGCGCCGGGCTCCGGGATGACGTTGACGCCCTCGAACTGTCGCACCGAGCTGAAACCGCCGAGCCGGGCTCTCTGCTCAACCACCAGGGTGGCCAGTGCCGGATCCACCTGGAGCGTGGACGCTATCTCCTTCGCGGTTGCGGTGTCCACGTTCAGTGCGTTGGCCGGGACGCCAAACCGGAGCCGGGCCAACCCGACGAGCGCAAAGCCGCAGGCCAGCAGTACAGTGACGAAGAGCAGCAGCGAGCCCTCCGTGCGCGGCTCTTTGAGTCTGGGGTTCAGGATGTGAAGCTTGGTTTCTAGCGGAGAGGACATACAAGAAAACGGACGGGGATGGACCCCCGCCCGTTTCAGATTCGACTCAATGGAGCCGCCGGGAGAACCGTCAACGGCCCATGGTAACCGCGACCAGGATGCTGATGGCGAAGAACCCGATGCCGAGGTACTTGGTTATCTCGTTCAGGCGATCCTCAAAGCCGGGCTTGCCCTTGAAGGAGGTGGACATCTTCCCTCCGATAGTGCCGCCAAGCCCCTCACTCTTGGTCTGCTGGATCGCTACGATGAAGATCATAGCGACGCCTAACAGAACCTGAATGACGCAAAGCAGGATGAACAGGATGTGCACTGACTACTCCTTCTTGGCGGTTTCTTCTTTGGGCTCCTCTTCCTGGAGGCCCTTCTTGAACTCCTTCATGCCAGAGCCCATGTTGCGCATCATCTCCGGAATCCGGTTGGCCCCGAAGAGCAGAATGGCGAGGACGAGGATGATCAGGATCCAGGTAGGGTTCCCCGTCATGAACGCCAGTGTGTCCAACATTATTGCGAACCTTCTTTCCCGGATTCAGCGGCTAGAGCCGCGGACTCCGAAGGAGTAACCGAAGTAACTTCGTGAGCTGTGCCGTGTCCGTTGGACGCTTCCGCGGAAGGGTCGCGAACAGGCTGCCCGACGATGGTGTAGTCCGTCAGGTCCGGCGAACCCGGCGTATGGTCGAGAGTGGAGCCGGTGGAGATGGCGTGCTCGTCCGGCGTGGGATAGTTGTACTCGTACGGCCGGTAGTCGGGCTCGTGGTCCGTGTTGAAGGAGTTCATCATGTCGTTGCCGGCCTTCTTGAGGTCGCGCAACGCCTTGCCGAGCTCCCGTCCCACCTCCGGCAGCCGCTTAGGCCCAAAAAGGATGAGCGCCAGGAGCAGAACGATGCCGATGTGAATCGGATTGAGATCTAGAAATGCCAGCTTGTCCAACGGTCAGTACCTCAAGTGCGTCGATTGTCATTCCGAGCGCGGGTGAGCCGCGCCTTGGCCGCGCAAGCGGACAGCGGCGAGGGCCGGTCCCTGCGGAGGAATCTGCTTTTCTCCGGCAGAGTACGCGCTGTCTCCGTAAAGCAGATCCCTCGCTGAGCTCGGGATGACAACCCCGCTCACCGCATAGTATTAGCGGCCACCAATACTTTGCACTTCCACGAACTCCGTGAGACGATGGACCTCGGCGGCGGCTACGAAACCGGCGCCATAGACGGCGGCGTTCGCCGCTCCCGCCGCGGTGGCCAGGGCCAGCGAGTCCTTCATGCCACGGCCCTGCTCCATGCCGAGCAGCAGGCCCGCCAGGAAGGCGTCGCCGGAGCCCACCGCGCTCACAAATTCGACCTCCGGCGGCCGGGCGCTCCAGGCTTCTTCCCCCGTCACGAGTACCGCCGGCCGGGGACCGTCCGTCACTACGGCGACCGATACTCCCATCTCCAACAGGCGCCACGCGGCGTCAAGCTTCTCACCGTCGCCTGCCGGGGTCCGGCCCAGCAGGTCGCCGGCCTCCCGGGCATTCGGCTTGGCCAGCCACGGCCCGGCCTTCACTCCCTCGCGCAGCGGCTCCCCGCTCGCATCCAGCGCCGCCCTGACCCCCTGCTCACCGGCCAGCTCTACCAGGTCCCGGTACAGGGTGGCCGGCGCGCCCGGCGGAAGGCTCCCGCAGAGCGCCAGCGCCCAGAACCGGCCCGTCTCCAGCAGAGACCGGACCCGATCACATAACGATTCTACGTCATCCGGGGCGGCCGGAGGTCCCGGCTCATTAATCTCAGTTTGCGTACAGGCTATCGGATCGACGATGGCGAGGCAGATCCGCGATTCACCGGCCGTCCAGGTGAACTCCGCGGGAATCTGTTCGGAAGCCAGCGATTCCAGAATGAGGCGTCCGTTGTGCCCCGCCAGTAAACCTGTTGCGGTCGCCTCGCCTCCCAGCCGGCTGTAGACGCGGGCGACGTTTACACCTTTCCCTCCGGCGACCGTTTTCCATTCGGTGGGGCGGTGGACTCTGTCGAGGCAAAACCCTTCGACGCGGTACGTGGTATCCACGGCCGCGTTGGGCGTCACGGTGAGGATCAAGCGCCCTCGCCTCCCCGATTCCGGCCGCGCGGATGAGTTGACAGGATTATACCAGATGGGCTATAATCCCTCAACCAGAGCGCGGCGGGCCCAGGTGGTGAAATGGCAAACACGCTAGGTTCAGGGTCTAGTGCCCGTACGGGCTTGGAGGTTCGACTCCTCTCCTGGGCATACGCGTTATCTGGGAGCCGCACGGTACTCCGTGCGGCTTTTGCTTTGTGTGGCGGACACTAGATGCAGGACTCGTTTGGCAGGACAATCGACTATCTGCGCGTGAGCGTGACGGACCGCTGCAACTTCCGCTGCGTCTACTGTATGCCGGAGGACGGCGCGCCGGTCTCCCCCAAGGAGGAGATCCTCACGTACGAGGAGATCGCCAGGCTGGTGCGCGTGGCGGCATCGCTGGGAGTCCGCAAGGTCCGGCTGACTGGGGGCGAGCCGCTGGTGCGCAAGGACATCGTGCGGCTCGTGGAGCACGTGGCCGGGATTCCAGGCATCACGGACCTGTCGATGACCACCAACGGCTTCCTGCTGGCCCGGTGCGCCTCGGATCTTGCCTCCGCCGGACTGAACCGCATCAACGTGAGCCTGGACACCCTTCGGCCGGAGCGGTTTGAGCCCATCGCGCGGCGGGGATCGCTGGCGGACGTGCTGGAGGGGATCGACGCAGCCCTGGAGGCGGGGCTCTCCCCGGTCAAGCTCAACTGCGTGGCCATGCGCGGCGTTAACGATGATGAGGCCGTGGAGTTCGCGCGCCTGTCCCTGGACCGTCCATTCGATGTCCGGTTCATCGAGCTCATGCCCATCAACTGGTCCTCCGGCGATGAGGGCATGGGAGACTTCTTCGCCCTATCGGCGCCTGGCGGCTACCGGAGGACCGGCAACGTCACGCTGTATGCCCGCCAGGAGCAGCGCTCGTTCGGGGCGACTTTCCGGCTGCTTCAGCCCGCGGAGCCGCGCGGGGTGCTGGACGCCTCCCAGATGCGCCGCATGTTCATCTCGGCCGCGGAGCTCCGCGAACGGATAGAGGGGGAGCTTGGGCCGCTCAGCCCGGCGGAGGTCCTTACGAACGGACCGGCGCGGAGCTTCCGGCTGGAGGGCGCTGCCGGTACCGTCGGGTTCATCAGCCAGATCACCAACGACATCTGCGAGCGCTGCAACCGGATGCGCCTGACCGCGGACGGGCAGCTTCGCCCCTGCCTGATGGCCGACGGCGAGGTGGACCTGCGGTCCCCGCTTCGCCGTGGCGCATCGGATGACGACCTGCGGAAGCTCTTCCTTCTGGCGGCATATCATAAGCCCAAGGAGCACCGGCTGGAAGATGGCCTGGCGCCGGTCGGCCGGAACATGAGCCAGCTTGGCGGCTGATGCAGAAGGTGTACCATCGGGTCGCCTCCGTAGGAGACGTGCCGCCCGGCGAGGGCCGGCTCGTCCGAGTAGGCGCTGACGAGCACTGCGCCCTGTTCTGCGTGGAGGAGGGCCGTTACTACGCCTCCACTTCCCTCTGTCCTCACCAGAACGAGCCGTTGGACCGCGCGCGCCTGGAGGGGTGCGAGGTCATCTGCCGGCGGCACCACCTTCGGTTCGACCTGCGCACCGGTGACTGTACCAACGCGGGTGGGTTCTGGCTCCGTACTCTCGAAGTGAAGGTGGAGGGCGATGACATCCTGGTGGGGGTGTGGGAGGATTGAAGTGTTCAACTTCCACACACCTAACCTTGACTGCCGGTAGTTTCCCCAGCTAGAATCTTTGCAAGTAATTGCCGCATGCGGACGGACGAGTTTGATTACGCGCTGCCTCCGGAGCTCATCGCGCAGACGCCGGTACCGCGCGGGGAGTCCCGCCTCCTGGTGCTCCACAAGGGAAGCGGTGCGATAGAGCATCGCACTTTCCGGGACTTGCTGGAGTATATAGGGCCGTCCGACACGCTGGTCCTGAACGATACCCGCGTAACGGCCCGGAGGCTGTGGGCGCGGAGGGAATCCGGCCAGCCCGCGGAAGTGCTGCTTATGCGTCCCACCGGCGAAGACGGGTGGGAAGCGCTGGTCCGGCCGGGCAAGCGGGTCCGAGTGGGCGGGCGGCTAACACTCGAGACCGGAGGCGGGCCCGTGGAGGCGGAGATAGCCGGCGCGACGGCGTACGGTGGGCGCATCCTGCGCTTTCAGGACGCAGAAACGCGCGACCGGCTTGCCGAAATGGGGACCGCGCCGCTGCCGCCCTACATCCATGAGGCGCTGCAGGACGAGGAGCGGTACCAGACGATCTACGCGGCGCACGGCGGCTCCGCGGCGGCCCCGACGGCCGGTCTGCACTTCGACGCCGAGACGCTGGAGGCGGTCGAACGGGCCGGGGCGCGAATTGCGAAGGTGACGCTGCACGTAGGGGTGGACACCTTCCGGCCGGTGAAGTCCGATACGGTGGAGGCTCACGAGATGCACGGTGAGAGCTACACCATTCCGCCGGAGACTGCCGAGGCCGTACAGAGCAGGACCGGGCGCGTGATCGCCGTTGGGACGACAGTGGTGCGCGCACTGGAGAGCGCGGCCACGGAAGACGGCACCGTGCGCCAAGCCAGCGCCGAGACCAGGCTGTTCATTACGCCCGGCTACCGGTTCCGGGTGGTGGATGGGCTACTGACGAACTTTCACCTGCCCCGGTCGACGCTCCTGATGTTGGTGTCGGCCTTCGCCGGACGGGAGCATGTGCTGACCGCGTACCGCGCCGCAGTCGAGGAGCGGTATCAGTTCTACAGCTTCGGCGACGCTATGTTGATCGTTTAGCGGCCGCACAACAACCAGGAGACGTGAAGTATGCGACTGGAAGAGTACCAACAGTGGCTGGACGCTCAATTCCTGGACGAGGAGGAGCAGCCGGCACCGGCGGCCGTTGTAGAGACTGCGGCACCCGCTCCCGCACAAGAGCGCACGGCTGAACCGCCGGCGCCCAGCGCAGCCGAGCCGCTCTACTTCGTGGGGATCGCTCAGGCCCCGGAAGCCGCCGCGCCGGCTCCCGAGCCGGTCGCACAGGCCGCCGCTCTGCCTCCACCAGTGGAGGACACGCCGGCCCCGGTCGTGACGACATCATCCGGGGCGCCGCTCCGCGATGGGGCGCGATTTACGCAGGATGTGGAGGTGCCCAGCATAGAGCGGTACTTCCCGTTTCTGCGCCGGTCCGAAGCGCCTCCGGTTCCTCCGGCCGAGACGGAGCCGAGAACTCCATCAGAACCGGCCGAGATTCCACTCGGGAGAAGGAGCCCGGTCGAAGAGTTGGCCACGGCGCAGGCGGTGCCCGCCCCTGTCCCAACCGCCGAGCCCGCCCCGCCGCCCGCAGCGGCCCAGCCGGCGCTCGCCGGGCCCGCCACGGATGCGCGTCCCGCGCCCGCACCGACGCCTCCCCGGGAGCAGCCACGCTCTGAGCCTGCGCCGACACGCGCGCGCGAGCCGTCCAGGCCCGAACCGGACCTGCCGCGTACTGCGCCGCTCGTAGCCGTATCTCAGCGGCGCGCGCGATACGTACGCAGCGTTACACCCTCTGCCGAGCAGCCCAGCGGTCCTGTCGCGCTCTGGTCGCTTGTACCCAAGCACATCCAGGTGCTCATCGCCATGGGCAGCGACGAAGTGACGCAGAACTCCTACAAGCGGAGCTTCAAGGAGTCGCGCCTGGAGCTGATCGAGCGGCTCCTGGACCCTACGCTCTCGCTGGAGGACACGGCGCGTCTGCTGAATGTATGCCCTACCACGGTCCGCAGGTATACCAACCGCGGACTGCTGCGCCACCAGCGCACCCCCGGCGACCAGCGCCGGTTCAAGCTCTCAGACGTTCTGGCGTTCCTGGAGGCGCAGAGCCGCACCGACGGGACGAGCGCACAAGGCTGAACCGATTGCAGCGTATGGGCGTATGGGAGTGTGGGGGTACGGGGGATTTCGGACCGCTCCCATACTCCCATACCCCCAAACACCCACACAGTTCATGGGGCACCATGCGGGTCGGGATATTCTCTGAAAGCTTTGAGCCAGTGCGCAACGGCGTCGCGACGTCTGTAAAGACGCTCGTAGAGGAGCTGCGTGCGCGGCGGCATCACGTCTGTGTTCTGGCTCCTCATCACCCGGAGCTCCAGGACGAGTCGCCGTTCGTGTTGCGGGTGCCGTCCGTCCTTACCCCGATGAACCCGGACTATCCCGTGCCGTATCCGTGGTTCCCGAGGCTTCGCCGGGAGGTGCGCCACCTTCATCTGGACGTCTTGCACTCCCAGACCCCTTGGTTTCTTGGCCTCCTGGCGGCGCGCATCGCCAAGCAGTACCGGATACCGCACGTTTCCACGTACCACACGCTGTACGATCAGTACGCGCACTACCTCTCATTCCTGCCGGAGCCGGCCGCCCAGGCGCTTCTGGAGTGGTGGATGCCGGAGTTCTACAACCGGTGCGAGCACGTCATCGTGCCTTCCCGCGTGGCGGAACGATCCCTGCGGAGCTACGGTGTAGAGGCTCCCATCGCCATGATCCCGACCGGGGTTCGCCTTCCCACCACCTCGGACATCGGAGAGCGGGCACGGCAGCAGGTCCGCCGACGGTGGCACATCCCGGACTGCGCGCCCCTCCTGCTCTACGTGGGACGTCTCGCCAGGGAGAAGAACCTGGACCTGCTCCTGGAAGCCTTCGAACGGGCGGCCGAGTCCCTTGGGGACGTATGGCTGCTCATCGTCGGCGACGGCCCGTCGGCTGCCGAGTGCCGCGAGGCGGCGGCGAAGCAGCCGCACGGAGGCCAGGTCGTTTTTGCGGGGCCGGTGGACCGCGAGCAGCTGGACCCCGTCTATGCTGCTGCCGATCTCTTTGTCTTCGCCTCGACCAGCGAGACGCAGGGGCTGGTCATCGCGGAGGCGCGCGCCGCGGGCACCCCCTCGGTGGTGACGGACCAGGGCGGGGCGGCGGAGACGCTGCGCGATGGCGACGAGGGCATTATCGTGCGCGCCGCGCCGGATGCCATAGCCGCTGCCGTGATCGGATTGCTTCAGGATCCAGAGCGGCTTCGCAAGATGCGGGATGCGTGTCTGCACGGGGCGCGAGACTTCACCCCCGGCGCCATGGCGGAGCGGGTCATTACCGTCTATGAGGCGGCCCGGAACCGGGTGGTTTCCAGGCGGCGCCCCACCCTGGTGGCTGTGGGCTAGGAGCGAGGCTTGGATCGGATACTTGGGCCCATCGTCGCGTGGGTGATGAGCGTTATCAAGACGATGGGCTACCCCGGCATCGTACTCCTGATGGCCCTTGAGAGCGCCTGCATCCCCTTGCCCAGCGAGGTCACCATGCCCTTCTCTGGGGCGCTCTGTGGAATGGCGGTGGCGCAGTCGCAGACACCGCCGATGCAGCCTTTCAATCTGCATCTCGTAGCGCTGGCCGGGGCGGTGGGGTGCGCCGTGGGGTCGGCGCTGGCCTACTGGGTGGGCGCCGTTGGCGGCCGGCCGTTTGTGGAGCACCGGATGCGGTTCCTGGTCCGGAAGCGGGACCTGGACCGTGCGGACCGGTGGTTCCAGAGGTGGGGCGGCTGGGCCGTGTTTGTCTCACGGCTGCTGCCCGTGGTGCGGACCTTTATCTCCCTTCCCGCGGGCATCTCCCGCATGCGGTTCGGCCCGTTTATCGTGCTGTCGTTCGTTGGCTCCGTGCCGTGGTGCTATCTGCTGGCCTATATCGGAATGGCGCTGGGAGAGCGCTGGGACTCCCTCAAGGCGTACTTCCACAAGGCCGTGGTGGCGCTGTTCGCGTTCTGGCTATACCACCACGTCCGGCCGCAACCCGAAGGGGCCTCGGTGTCCGAGTCGTAGGGGCGGGTTAGAACTTCTCGGCGCCGAGGGGAGGAGTCCACTTCTCGCGGGGGTTGTAGAAGTGCCAAACAGCTCGAGCGATGTTCCGGATCGCCACTTCCCCTTCGTTGTCGTGGCCCCAATGGGTGTCCTTCATGTCCTTGGTGTAGACGCAGATTACGTAGTCGCCGGTGGGCGCGTGGATGAGCGCAACCTCCGAGCGTGACTGGTCTATCGCGCCGGTCTTGTCGTAGACGCAGATCCACGGCGGGACCTGCGACGGAACGCCCTCATCGAAGTACTGGTGGCTCAGGATGCGCTGCATCTCGTCGCATCCGGCCGGCGTTCCTGCCCGCCCATCGGCCACCATCTCCATGAGGGAGCGCATTTCGTTGGGTGTCGTGACCCCCAGTCCCCACTGGTCCGCGAGCTTGCGCAGGGCGGTCTCACCCTCGGGAAGCTGGCTGAGCAGCCGGGTGTTGGTCAGTCCGTGGCGATCCAGCCACCCGTTCACCTCCATCGTGCCAAGCCACCGGACCATCATGGCCGTGGCCGTGTTGTCGCTCACGGTGACCATCAGGTGCAGCAGTTCCTTGAGCTCCACCTTTGTGCCGAGCTTGTAATGCTGCAGAAATCCCGCTCCACCGCGCAGATCAGGCTCCGTGAGGGTGCGGGTCTCGTAGTAGCCGATCTTCCCCTCCTGCTCCTTCTCCATGGCCGTACAGAGGATGGCAAGCTTGATGGTGCTTGCGGTGGGAAAGAGCTCATGTTGCCGGTAGTCCAGCCGGTCCCCGGTCTTGAGGTGGTGGATGCTGTATCCGAGGATGCCGTGGAAGCCGTTTGCCACGGCGTCCAGCTCGCGCTTGAGCTCCGCGAGCCTGGCGGGGCGCGTCGGCGGCGCCGCCGCCATCACCATCGCGGCGGCAAGGGGAAGAAGCATGTGGGCCTCCAGGGGGCTTGTTGAAGCAATGGAGTGGTGGGGTGATGGCGGAGCGTCCGGACCCCGGACCCACTACTCCATCACTCCAATCCTCCAGCCTCGCTACGGAACGTTGGTCTGTTTGGAGACGCCGGCGTGCTCGAAACCTTCCGAAGACGGGGCCGGCTCGGCGCGTTTGGGAATTCCGGCGATCGGGGGAACCGGCTCCAGCAGCATCTCCTTGGTGTAGAGGAAGTCCTCCCGGCGGTAGTCGCTCAGCTCAAAGTCCTTGCGGAGCACGATGGCGCCCGTGGGGCAGGCGTCCTGGCAATAGCCGCAGAAGATGCACCGGATCATGTTGATCTCGTACTTCACGGCGTACCGCTCGCCGGGGGAAAACCGCGCCTCATCCGTGTTTTCCGCCGCCTGTACGTAGATGCACCGGGCCGGACACGCGCCCGCGCAGAGGCTGCATCCGATGCACTTCTCCAGGCCGTTCTCGTACCGGGTGAGGACATGGCGCCAGCGCGTGCGGGGAAACTGCTCCCGCCGCTCCTCCGGGTACTGGATGGTGAAGTTAGTTTCGGGCTTGGTGGCCGGGTTCAGCATCCGCACGTAGTGCTTCAGCGTGAGCCCCATCCCCTTGGCGATGGCGGCCGCCCCGTTCCACGTTGACGCTGCAACGTTCGGCATAGCGCTAACCCCTCATCCGAGCGGACAAAACGAAGGCTCCGGATTCATCCCTCATCCCTCATCCTTTCCGCTAGACCTTCACGTGCTCGGAGAGCTCGATCAGCCGCCCGGAAGAGCCGGCCTTGATCTTCTCCTGGAGCTTCATGATGCCGTAGATGAGCGCGTCCGGGCTCGGCGGGCAGCCGGGCACGTACACGTCGACCGGGATGATCTGGTCCACGCCCTGAATGATGGCGTAATTATTGTAGACGCCGCCGCTGGAGGCGCAGGCACCCATAGAGATCACCCACTTCGGATTCGGCATCTGGTCGTAGATCTGCCGCAGCACCGGGCCCATCTTGGTGGAGACCCGCCCGGCCACAATCATCACGTCGGCCTGCCGGGGCGACGGTCGGAATACCTCCGCGCCGAAGCGCGCCACGTCGAAACGAGAGGCCGCCGCGGCCATCATCTCGATGGCGCAGCACGCGAGACCGAAAGTGAGGGGCCAGAGGCTGTTGCGCCGGGCCCAGTTCACCAGCTCGTTCATCGTGGCGAGCACGAATGGCTGTCCCGCGGGGCCGAGCCCCGGCGTGGCCATGCTCGAATCGTGCGCCGAAATCTCTACTATCTGATTTGCCATCGCGATTCCCTTGCTATGCGCCCTACGCCACGGAGGCATCCAGGCGAGAGTCGGCGCCGGCGCAAGGCTGGATGCCGGCCGTCATTGTACCGGATTTCACAAACAGTTACAACGGCGGAACAGGCACGCCCAGAGTACGCGCCAGCTCCTCCACGCTCTGACGGGTCTGCGGGCTGTTCGAAGGGAGCATCAGCGCCCGCTGGATCGTGACGCGGGCGTCCTGGTCCTGCGCCAGCTTATGCTGGACCACCGCCAGATGGTAGTACATTTCGGATGTGCCTGTATTTAGGTTGTTCGCGTCTAGCAGCGTGCGCAGTGCATCCTCCAGGCGGCCTGCTTTGTAGTAGGCCCACCCTAGGCTGTCCTCGAAGATACCCACCTGGTCGTCTGGCAGACCCCGGTCTCTTGCCGCTTGCGTTGCGCGCGTAGTCAGCTCGATGGCTTTGTCCAGATCCCGCCCGGCCTCGGCGTATTCGTACCCGAGGTTGTTCATGGCCAAAACATCGTCCGGTGCCGTCCGGTATGCCTGCTCAGAGTAGCTCAGTCCCTGCTCGCGGTCGCCCAACATCAGGTACGCCTCCCCTGCGGCATCCAGTGCCCTCGCGCGCACAGCCTTATCGCTGCTCTTGAAGGCGGGAAGGCCGAGCTGCACGCAGTGGTCCAGAAGCGGACGGCGCTGGGCATGTCCGCACGCCATCATGATCATGGAGAAAGTCTCCACGTCGCCGGGACGCGCTTTGAGTGCCTGGTCGAAGTCCCTAGTGGCCTCCTCGACTCGTCCGGCTTTGAGAGCGGACTCGCCAGCCGCGACCTGTGGCGGCAGGGCCATCGGCAGGAGGCCGGGGATCCGTCCGCAGCCAGCCAGCAGAACTGCGGCGCATACACCTGCCGCCGTTAGAGGCGCCGTTACCTGCGAATTCCAACCGCGACCGGGAGCGCAGTTCATTCCGGCGTCACTTGTTGAAGACCTGGGGAAACAGGAACTTAAGAATGATGGCGACACCGTTGTTCACCATATGCATGATGATAGTAACCCACAGAGAGCGCGTGCGCTCATAGGCCAGCGCCAGGACCACGCCCATGAAAAAGATGCCGACCACGGCGAGAGGGCCCATGTGGGCGATGGCAAATATCGCGGCACTGATACATACCGCGGCCGGCACACCGAACCGCCGCTTAGCGCTATTGTAAAGGAAACCGCGGAAGAAGAACTCCTCCCCTATAGGCGCGAGCACCGCCCCGCCCAGGAGGAGCACCAGGAAGGTCGACCAGTCCATGCCGTTCTTCATCAGCGCATTGACCGTGAGCGCCTTGGTGAGCTCCTGAAGCTTGTGTGTCGCGGCTGGCCCGATGGTGAGGTTTAGTCCGGCCTGGAGCACCCCTTCCAACACCATAGACATGAGCATAACGGCAGCGCCCCCGGTCACGCCGAGCACCAGGTCCCGGCGAGTCGGAAGCAGTCGGATGCCAATCTGCTCCAGCGACATGCCGTAGCGCCACGTGATGAGCCAAGCCGGAATAGCGATGCCAAGGGCATTCTGCGCGATGAGCGCTGCGCCGATAAGGATGAGCGTGAACGCCTCCGGCTGCTCCCCGGCCGACATCGTCGGCCCGACGGGAAAATGTGTCACCGCAGCGATAAGCGCCAGGACTGCGGCGAGCCCAATAGGCACCATGATCTGCGTGACCACGAGCACGACCTGCCCCACCAGCCACACATCCACCAGGCTCCAGCGCGGCGCGAATATCGGAGGCGCAAGGCCCGCATCGACCTGTGACTTGCGGAGCGCCCAGGCGATGAGGAGACAGACGTCGATGATGGCGACTAGCGCAGCCGCCGTCAGGAGAACGATAATGAGGATCCACGCGTTGGCCTGATTGTTGAGCATCTACTTCTTGCCGCGCCCCTCAGCGCAGGTACTGTATCAGGTCGCGGTACTCCGTGCCGCTGGTCAGCTCCAGGAAGATGGTCTCGAGCGAGCTGTGCTCCGAGGCCGCCTGCGCGCGGAGATCGGCCATGGTTCCTGATGCCACAATGCGTCCCCGATTGATGATAGCGAACCGGTCGCACATAGTCTCGGCGATCTCCAGGATGTGCGTCGACACGAACACGGTCGCTCCCTCGTCGCACAGCTTCCGAAGGATGTCTTTCAGGAGCCTCGCGCCCTTAGGATCCAGTCCCACAGTCGGCTCATCCAGGAAGATAACCTTCGGCTGGTGGATCAGCGCTCCCGCCACGGCGAGCTTCTGCCGCATGCCCCGGGAGTAGCCCTGCACCAGATCATTTCCCTTATCGGTCAGCTCAAACAGGCGCAGCAGGTCGTCTATCCTCTCCTGGCGCCCCGCCGAGCTCACCGAGTAGAGGTCCGCCATGAAGTTCAGGAACTCGCGACCGGTGAGCTTGTCGTAGAGGAACGGATTATCCGGTATGTAACCGAGGATACGCTTGGCGCGGAGCGGCTGAGCGGTGATGTCGTAGCCGCCGATTAGGGCGCTGCCCGCCGTGGGCCGGAGAAGCCCCGTAAGCATCTTGATGGTGGTCGTCTTGCCGGCCCCATTTGGCCCAAGGAAGCCGAAGAGCTCGCCGGAATAGACGGTGAAGCTGAGGTCGTCCACCGCTCGTAGCGAACCGAACGTGCGCGCGAGGTTGCGGCACACGATCATAGGCGTAGGCTGGACGGCCCGCTCCTCCACCTCCGGCATCACTTCCGCTTCTATCACCACCTACTCCACAACGACCGTGCGCTGGGACGCCACGATGGCGCGTCCGTCTCTGTCCGCCACCTTGACAATGACGTAGTATACGCCGGGCTGGCCGTCCTGCGACAGCGGCAGCTCCACGCGGAACCGGCCGTCCGGGCGCAGCTCCACCTCCGGGCTGGTGCCGAGCCCCTGCTCCAGGTACCGGGCGAAGGGCGCCGGGACCGGATAGTGCGCCGTGGAATTTAGCTCAGCCGGGCTGGCCGCGTGCGGCAGCGGCTCCCGGCCCACCTCGATGGCCCTGAACGCCAAGCCGTCCGGAATGCGTCCGGTAACGGCGACGCGCTCTCCCATTCTTACGTGCGAAGGCATCGCATCTACGTCCAGGTATCGGTCCACGAACTCTTCCGCATTCGCCAGTGTTCCACTGAACACACCGAGGTGGGCATGCGCCAGTCCAATGCCTACGTGGGTATGGGGCCAATCCGCGATGTTCTTGCGATGGCCGTCGTTGGGCGGATGCTGATTGAAGTAGGCGGCTTCCAGATCCGCCAGCTCCCGTCGGGTGAACCGCTGATCCGCCTCGAGCGTGTAGCTGCCGGCGGGCCGCTCGCCGACGTAGGTGGAGTAGAGGTAGACGTTCTCCTTCACGTGGTCGCGTCCCCCATGCTCGGTGTAGCGCTCGTCCGGCAGGCGGCCCTGAAGGTCTTTGTGCGCAAGGAAATGGTGCGTGGCCATCTCCTCTGCCTGCGCCTGCCCCACCTCGGACGCCAGCGGATCCAGCTCCACGGGCCGCAAGTGTAGGGCCGCCCGATCTTCGTTGATCAGGCCCAGCAGGTACTTTCGGGCCTCCGCCAGCGTGAGTCCCGGCCCTTCGTCCAGCGTTTGCCGCTGCTGCGACATGGGCCCGGCTGCGGGCTGACCCACCAGTGCCGCCGCGCACACAAGGACTGCCCCGATGATCCTCAACTTCCTCTTTTCCCGGCGATCACTCGCTGTATTCCCGCGAGATCGCTCCGTATGTCCATACACTCAAAACCGGCCGCAACGAATAGGTTTCCGACTTGCTCCGCCTGCCCCTGTCCCACCTCCACGGCCAGCCAGCCACCGGGTCTTAGCACACGCGCCGCCTGAGCGGTTATCCGGCGCACCACCGCAAGCCCATCCGGACCTCCGTCCAGCGCGATCCTCGGCTCGTGCTCCGCCACCTCCGGCTGGAGTCCGGGGATGTCGTTCGACGGAATGTAAGGCGGATTGGAGAGGACCATGTCCAGCGAAGCGTCCCGGACTGCGGCAAGCAAGTCCGCTTGTAGGAACAGGACGCGGGAGCCCACTCCGTGCCGGCGCGCGTTCTCCGCTGCCACAGCAAGCGCATCGCGCGAGAGGTCTATGCCCGTCACTCGTGCCGCGGGCGCGTTCTTCGCCATAGCAACCGCGATGCAGCCGCTCCCGGACCCCACATCGATGACGGTGGGGTGCGGTCTTTCCCTTAGCCGCTCCAACGCGAGATCCACCAGCATCTCCGTCTCCGGCCGGGGGACCAGCACGGCCGGCGATACTCCGAGCTCCAGCCCGTAGAACTCCTGCGTGCCTCGCAGGTAGGCCAGGGGCTCGCGATTCGACCTCCGCGCAAGCAGGGTGTCGAACCGCCGCCACTGCTCAGGCGTCGGCGGTGTGGAGAGGCCGCGCACCACCTCCAGCCGGCTCAGTGCGAGGGCGCAACCAAGGAGGAGCTCCGCCTCCATACGAGGGCGCTCTATCCCGGCCCGCCGAAGCCGCTCGGCGGCCTCCGCCAACCGCGACTCTGTATCCAACTTACTGGGAGGAGTCGTCGCCGCGAAGGCGCTCGGCCTGGTCTGCCGTGACCAGCGCGTCCACGAACGTCTGGATGCCACCGTCCAGGATCTGGGGGATGTTGTAGATAGTGAGGCCGATGCGGTGATCCGTTACCCTGCCGTCTGGAAAGTTGTAGGTGCGAATCTTTTCTGAGCGATCCCCGGAGCCGACCTGCGCCCTCCGTGCCTGTGTCCGCTCGCTGTTGAGCGCCGCCTGCTGCTGCTCGTAGAGGCGCGCCCGCAGCATCCGGAACGCCTTCTCCTTGTTCTGGAGTTGGCTGCGCTCGTCCTGGCACGTCACCACGATGCCGGTGGGCTTGTGGAGGATCCGGATGGCGGTCGCCACCTTCTGCACGTTCTGGCCGCCCGCGCTGGAGGAGTGGTACACGTCCATCTCGATATCGTTGGGGTTGATCTCCACCTCCACCTCCTCCGCCTCCGGCAGCACGGCCACAGTAGCGGTAGACGTGTGGATCCGGCCCCCGGACTCCGTGGCGGGCACGCGCTGTACGCGGTGGACGCCGCTCTCGAATTTGAGCTGGCTATAGGCGCCGTGCGCCTGTATGGAGAGCACGACGTCGCTGAATCCGCCAATGCCGGTTTCCTGAAGGTTAAGCGGCTCGACCTTCCAGCCTCGCCGTTCGGCGTACCGGGTGTACATCCGCAGCAGATCGCCCGCGAAGAGTGCCGCCTCCTCGCCGCCGGCAGCAGGACGTATCTCCAGGATGACGTTCTTCTCGTCGTTAGGGTCCGTGGGCAGGAGCAGCACCTTTATGCGCGCTTCGAGCTGGTCCCGCTGGTCCTTGAGCCGGTCCAGCTCCGCCTGGGCGAGCTCCCGCATCTCCGGGTCGCCCAGCATCGCCTCCGCGTCATCGATTTCGCGCAGGGTGCGCTTGTACTCGCGGTAAGCGGTCACCACCTCCGTGAGGTCACTCCAGGCCTTGTGTACCTGGCGGTACTGCTGGATGTTGGACGTGACGGCGGGATCGAGCATCTGCTCTCCGAGCTGCTCGTAGTACGCCTCCAGATCGTCCAGCTTCTGTCTAGCCTGTTCCAGGGACAATATCTCGCTCCGTGAGCGGTTGATGGTTGATGGTTGAAGGCCGGATGTGTTTAGGCGCGTTCTGTCTCTGACCTCCCGTCAGAGACGAACAGCACCGCTTTGCAGATCCCACATTCAACCTTCAACCATTACGCCACAGCGGCCGCGGGCTCCGGCTCCTTGTCCGGCGTGGTTGAGTGCGCTTCTTCCTCCGCGAGGACCGCGCGGAGGGCCGCGATGGCGACCTCTACCTGGCTCGCGTCCGGCTCGCGCGTGGTCAACTGTTGGGTCCAGAGCCCCGGGGCGAGCAGGACCTGCGTGATACGGTACCGCCGGAACTTGCCCGCAAGGCGGATGATCTCGTAGGCACAGCCCGCCACCACCGGGATGAGGCCTATGTGCAGCGCCAGCCGCACGAAGTAGTTGGCCGGCCGGGGGAAGATCGAGTGGACCACGACGCTGGCTATCAGGACGAGGATAAGGAAGCTGGTGCCGCACCGTGGATGGATGCGAGATGACCGCAGGCTGTTCTCCACGTCCAGGCTCTCCCCGGCCTCCAGGTTGTTGATGACCTTGTGCTCCGCGCCGTGGTACTGGAAGACCCGGTGGATGTTCTCCATCCGGCCGATAGCCGCGATGTAGGCCAGGAATATGCCTATCCGGATCAAGCCGTCGACTCCGTTGAGCGCGTAGCTCCCCGACACGCCCAGGTGGCGCTGCGAGAGCTGTGTTATGAGCGTGGGCAGGGCCACGAAGACGCCGACACCGAAGCACACCGCCGCCACTAGTGTCGCGCCAATGGCGATGTCGTTGATGCGGCTCCCGCCCCGCGGCTCCACGATAAGAGGCTCCGGCAGGCCCGGCACCACCTCCCCTATCGGAACGGGCTCCTGCAGCGGCGCCGCGCCTGGCAGGCTCTGTGCCTGCACCTGCGCGGAGTAGGTGAGCGCTTTGGTGCCGAGGGCCATCGCGTCGATGAGCGCCAGCGTGCCCCGCAGGAACGGCCAGCGCAGCCACTTCAGCTTGCCCAGGATGGTCTTGTCCACCTGTTCCGTCTTGACCACGATGGTCTGGTCGGGCTTGCGGCAGGCGACGGCGAAGTACCGAGGGCTGCGCATCATTACGCCCTCGACCACCGCCTGCCCGCCGTATTGCGTATAGTCGCTGCTCATGAACCGTCCCATAAAGGCCGAAGGCCCGATTGCTCAGGCCTTCATCTTGTACTTCTGGAGGAACTTCTCTACGCGGCCCTCCGTGTCTACAATCTTCTGCTTGCCCGTGTAAAACGGGTGGCAGTTAGAGCAGATCTCGACCCGGAGGTTCGGCCTGGTAGAGCGCGTCTCGAACGTGTTCCCGCAGGCGCAGACCACCGTGGCAGTCTGGTACTGGGGATGTATTCCCTCTTTCATGGCTCATACCTCACACCCAATTATCGGCGCCTGCATATTATATACGATAGCGGGAGGGCCATTCAACGGCAGGAGTCGGGGCGATGGAGTGGTGGAGTACTGGAATCCGTATTCTGGGACATCGCTCCATCACTCCAACACTCCATCACTCCGCCCTTCTTTGTTATAATCCTCCTGTCAAACCGGACCATAGGGGCGCATCGCTTGGACCTCTCCATCATTATCGTCTCCTGGAACACCGAGGAATATCTGCGCGCCTGCCTGGAGTCGGTCTATCGCAACGCCGGAGACCTGGAGCTCGAGGTCATCGTAGTGGACAACGCCTCCAGGGACGGAACGGTGGACATGGTGCGCGGGGGGTTCCCTCACGTCCGGCTGATAGCCAACGCGGACAACGCGGGGTTCTGCAAGGCGAATAACCAGGGCATCGAGATCGCCCACGGTGACCTTCTCCTGCTGCTCAACCCGGACACGGAGGTGAAGCCCTGCGCGCTGCGGGCGCTCGTCGACTTCCTACGCACCCATCCGGAGGCCGGCGTGGCCGGCCCTATGCTCCTCAACACGGACGGCTCCATCATGCCCAACGGGCACACGTTCCCCACCGTGCGGAGGGAGCTGATGGGGATTACCGGCCTCAGCCAGAGGCGCAAGGCGGCATACGAGGCCGACATGTACGGCCGCGAGGACTTCAGCGTGGGTACCGAGGTGGACGTGGTGTGCGGGGCAGCCCTGCTCACCCGCCGCGAAGTAGTCGAACGTATTGGCGGGCTGGACGAAGACCTGTTCATGTTCTACGACGAGGTGGACTTCTGCCGCCGGGTCCGCTCGGCGGGCTGGCGCGTCTTCTACGTGCCGGAGTCGCGCATCACGCACCACTGGATGCAGAGCGTCAAGCAGGACGTGATCCGCTCCATGCGGCGGCTCTTCCACGCGCAGTACGTCTACTTCTCCAAACACCACGGCTTCATTCCAGCCCTCTTCCTGAGGACGATGAGCGCCATGGCAATCGCGTATCGCGCTTCGCGCATCCGCGGCGGGGCTATCAAGGGCCGCCTCCTCTCCGGCCTGAAAGGGCAGCGCACCGCATGATTCTTCCGATTCCGTCATCCGTCCTCCGTATTGCGTCCGCGGTCCGTGGTCCGTGGTCTGTGGTCTGTAATCAGCCATGAAGGTTGGTATGTTAACCACGTGGCAGACCAAGTGCGGCATCGCCACCTACTCCGAGGCGCTGCTCGATGCCATGAAGCCGCTTCGGGACGTGGAGTTCGACATAGTCCCCATCACCCCAGGCATCCTCCCCCTTTCCCACTATGAGGAGCGGGCCGAGCGACTCAATGCGTGCGACGTGGTCCACATCCAGCACGAGTACGGCTTCTGGGGCGGCTACGTGCCGGGCAAGAACCGCTACCACACGCTGCGGCGGCTGATTCGGCGGCCCGTGGTGCTCACCGGCCATACCACCACGCGAATCGAACGGTTAATCGTCCCGCCCCCAATGCCTGAATTCGGCTCCCGAGGCGACCGGCTGCGCACCCGCTACCGGCGGGCGCGGATGCGCATGCTGCTTCCCGTCCTGTACCGGACGCCGCCGTACCGGCGCTGGATCGAGGCGAGCCCCTTCAGGACCGCGCAGGAGGTGATCATTCATACGACCGAGGCACGGGACGCGATAGTGCACAGGGGAGTGCCTGCCGAGCACGTGCACCTGTTGCCGGCGGGTATCCCGGAGCCGCTTCCGGCCCCGCCCGATGGCGGAGAGAGCTTCCGGAAGCGGTTTCGGCTGGGCAACCTTCGCTTGATCACCGTGTTCGGCTATGTCACTCCCTACAAAGGTTACGAGCTGGTGCTGAGCGCTATGGAGCGGCTGCCAAAGGATGTAGGGTTTGTCATCGCGGGTGGAGTGCGGACTCCAGCGGAAGAGCCCTACGCTGCCCAGCTCCAGGAGCGCGTGGATCGCGGCTCCCTGGCAGACCGAGTCGTCATCACGGGGTTTCTGAACGATCCCGAGGTTGCAGAGGCCATGACCGCTTCGGAGATCGTGGCGGTGCCGCATACGGTGGCTACAGGCTCCTACTCCGTGGCGACGGGGATCAGCTACGGCCGGCCCATCATCGCCTCGGACCTCGCCTGCTTCCGGGACATCGCGAGCGAGAGCGGCTGCGTCCAGCTCTTCCCTTCCGGCGACGCCGGCAGTCTCGCCGCAAAGCTCGAGACCCTCCTCTCGGACGCCGCCGAGCGAGAGAGGCTCTCCCGGCTCGCCCTGGATCATGCCCGCAGCCACACCTGGCGGCAGGTCGCGGAGACTACGCGGAGCATCTACGAATCGGCGCTTCGAAGTGCTTAGTGTGGGCGTGTGGGCGTGTGGGGGCAGGGGGCACGGAGTGGGCCGGAACTCGGATTCTCCCATACTCCCACACCCCCGTACCCCCAAACTCCGAATTGGCGTCGTGGGACCGGTGCGAGAGCGCTGCGGCGTGGCGGACTACACAGCGTACGTGGTGGAGGCCCTGCGCGCGTACGTGGAGGTTGCCTACACGCTCGATCCCGCCGCGCTTCCCGCGGTCCTGCCGGCCGCGGATCTGGTCCACGTGCAGCACCAGTACTTCCTCTTTGGCGGCGTCGCGCCGTGGAAGAACTGGTTCCCCCGCTTCACGCGACGGCTGCAGGTCCCGGCGGTGATGACGGTCCACGAGTTTGTGCAGCCGGGAGGCAGCGCTGCCCGGCGCGCTGCCGTCCGCCTTACAAACGACCGCCAGTTCCGCGACCCGCGAATCCGCCGCCTCATCGTACACACCGAGCAGGACCGCAGGCTTCTTACCGACGCCGGTGTGGAGAGTAGCCGTATCGCCCTGATCCGGCACGCGGTACCCGGGCTGCCGGAACTGCCGGAGAGAGACCGTTGCCGCCGGATTCTGGGCGTGCAGGACCGGTTTGTTACGGTCATCCTGGGGTTCCTCTCCCAAAAAAAGGGGCACCGGCTGGCGCTGGATGCGATCCGAAAACTGCCGCGCGAGGTAGTATTGCTCATAGCAGGAGGGCGTCATCCGGATGATACCTCCCGCAATGCGGAGGAGCTGTATGAGCTGGCAAGCTCGCCGGATCTGGCCGGTCGCGTGCGGATAACGGGGTATCTTTCAGAGGACGAGCTTCTGCAGGCTGCGTGCGCGTCCGACCTCGTCCTCGCGCCGTTTACCGCTTCCAGCGGTTCCGGCTCTCTTGCCCTCGCGCTCGCCGCCGGGAAGCCTATCCTGGCGTCGGACATCCCGCCTCACCGCGAGTTGCTGGACGTGCGGCCCGGTATGCTGGCCACCTTCGGCGCGGGCGACGCGGACGACCTGGCGGCGCAGGTCGATCGGCTCCGTCGGGACGCCGATGCTCTGGACACTCTCCGCAACGCTTCCAGACAGTACGCGGCGGAACACTCTTACGCGCGCGCCGCCGAGGAGACCGTAGCCATCTACCGTACCGTGCTGGCTGAGAGGAGCCCATGAGGATAGGAGTCGACGCGCGGCTGCTCGCGGGACGGCTCACCGGCGACCGTACCTACTGGCTGAACCTGCTCAAGGGACTGCACACCGTTGTCCGGCCGGATGACGACGTGATTCTCTACACCCGGCTTGCGCTTCCGCCGGACTGCCAGCCGTCTGCCCCGCGGATCCGGGTACGCACCGTTCCGGCGAACAACGACCGGCTCTGGACGATGCTGGCCTTTCCACGCGCTCTGGAAGAGGACGGTGCCGACATAGCGCACACACAGTACACCACGCCGCTGCGCTCCCCCTGCCCCATCGTCACCACCGTCCACGACATCTCGTTCCGCCTTCATCCCGAGTGGTTCCCTCGCAAGCACCGGCTGCTGCTCTCACTGGGCGTACCCAGCGCCATGCGTCGCGCGAACCACGTTGTCACGGATTCGGAGAGCTCGCGCCGGGACATCCTGCGCATCTACGGGCTGCCTCCGGATAAACTCACCGCCATCCCGCTGGCAGCCGGACCGGAGTACCATCCCGTTCCGCGCGAGGAGGCGCAAGCCACGGTGCGCGAGCGGTTCGGACTTGTCGATCCCTTCTTCCTGGCCGTGGGCGTGCTGCAGCCGCGCAAGAACCTGCCCCTGCTCATCGAGGCATTCGCGCTTGCGCTCCACCGCGCGGAGCTTCCCCACCGGCTGGTTTTCACGGGCAAGAAGGGTTGGGGATGCGAAGACCTGGGACGTCAGGCCTCTCGGCTCGGCGTGAGCGATCGGCTGGTCTACACAGACTATGTCGCGGACGCGGACCTGCCCTACCTCTACGGCGCGTGCGACGCGATGGCGTATCCCAGCCTGTATGAGGGCTTTGGGCTCCCGCCCCTGGAGGCGATGGCCTGCGGCGCGCCGACGCTGGTGAGCGATGCCCCCGCGATGCCGGAGGTGGTAGGAGACGGCGGCTGGATCCTGCCGGTGATTGAACCATCCGCATGGGCGGATGCCCTCATCACAGTCGCACGAGACCCCTCCGTCCGTCACGACCTCGGCGCCCGGGGCCGGCGACGTGCCGCCTGTTTCTCCTGGGACCGCACGGCGCAGGGTACGTACGACATCTACCGCCGACTAGCCGGCAAACAAGGATAACATGGCTGCCATTGACGAACAGTTGTTGGAACTACTGGCGTGCCCGGCCTGCGACGACCGGCCTCCGCTTCGGCTGGAAGGCGAGACCCTGGTTTGCGACGAGTGCCACCGGATTTACCCGATAGTGGACGGCATTCCCGAGCTCCTGGTTGAGTCCGCGACCCTTCCGGAAGACGGGGAGCCGTCGGACCCAAGTCCGAAGTCCGCATCCTGAACACCTGAACACCTGAACACCTGAACACCCGAACACCCGAACACCGTCCCGATGACCACCCGCATCTGCGTCCTGCACGGACCTAACCTGAACCTGCTCGGAATCCGCGAGCCGGACGTGTACGGGCAAGACACATTCGAGGAGATGAACCGGAAGATCAAGGAGCGCGCCAAGCAGCTCGACATTGAGGCGCGCATCTTCCAGTTTAACGGAGAGGGCGAGATCATCGACGCGATTCACGAGGCGCTGCAGTGGGCGGATGCCATCGTGATCAACCCCGGCGCCTACACGCACTACTCCTACGCCATCCGGGATGCCATCGCCGCAGTGCGGCTGCCGACGGTGGAAGTCCATATCAGCAACGTGCATCAGCGGGAGGAGTGGCGCCGTCACTCCGTAATCTCGCCCGTCACGTTCGGCCAGATCATCGGCTTCGGCACCAACGGCTACCTGCTGGCGCTGGAGGCCGCCAAGACCCTGCTGGAGGAGAGCCGCCGGTGAGCGCCACGTCGAGCATTCCGGACCGCATCGCCCGCACCCGCAAGCGCATGTCCGAGATGGACCTGCCCGCTCTGCTGGTCACGCGGATCGACAACGTGGGCTGGCTGACCGGCTTTACCGGATCCAGCGGCTTCGTGCTCCTTTCGCAGCAGGACGCCGTGTTCGCCACGGACTCGCGCTACCTGACCCAGGCAAAGGTGCAGTGCCCGGACTATCGCCTGGAGCTGCTGGCCAGTAGTGCACCCGATGAGATTACCGGCCTTCTGGAGAAGCTTGAGGAGCCGAAGATAGGGTTTGAGGCGGACCATCTCACGGTGAAGATGCACGGCGTCTACCGCGAGAAGCTGCCTGCGAGCATCGAGTTTGTGGGTACGGGGGCGCTGGTCGATGACCTCCGACTGGTGAAGGACTCGGGCGAGATAGCCGCCATCGAAGTGGCTTGTGCCCTGGTGGACCGCGCTTTCACCCACATCCTTCCCTACCTGAAGCCGGGAGCGGTGGAGCGGGACGTGATGCTGGAGCTGGAGTGGTTCATGCGCAAGGAGGGTCCAGCGGACATCGGCTTCGACTCCATCGTGGCTTCCGGTCCGCGCTCCGCCCTCCCCCACGGCCGCGCGGCGGACCGGGTGATGCAGAAGGGCGATTTCGTGACGCTGGACTTCGGCGCGCGGCTCAACGAGTACTGCTCAGACCTGACTCGCACGGTCGTGCTCGGAGAGGCAACCGACGAGCAGCGGAAGGTCTATCAGACGGTGCTGGACGCGGAGCTCAAGGCTATCGACGCCATCAAGCCGGGGGCGGCAGGCAAGGACGTGGACGCCGTCGCCCGCGAATACATCAGCCAGGCCGGCTATGGCGATTACTTCGGCCACGGCCTGGGACACAGCCTCGGCCGCTCGGTTCACGACGGTCCCGGCCTCTCCACTCGCAGCGAGATCACCCTGGCTGCCGGCATGGTCATGACGGTCGAGCCGGGCATCTACATCCCCGACTGGGGCGGTGTCCGTATCGAGGATGACGTGGTGGTCACCGACGACGGCGCCCGCGTCCTCACTCACGCCCCCAAGAACCTCCTCTGCCTGTAGCACTCTACAACCAGCGCGCCGCACGCGGCTGTAGGGGCCGGGCGCCGTCCCGGCCCGCTATGTACTAACGGTTGCACTGTCCGGTACAGTGAACCCTTAGCCCCTTCCTGCGAACCAACAGATCATAACCGCCGCCCACAGGAGAATCCCATGAAGACTCGCGCGCTTGTGACTCTTGCCGCTGCCACGGCTGCCGTGCTATCGGCCTCCTGGATCGTTCGCCGCACCCCGGCACGCGCCGCCGCGCCGCCGAATGCAGTCGCGCGCCAGGGCATCGATCTTACCGTCTACCCGGACGACTTCGGCATGGTGCACGAGGCGCGGCCGATGCGGCTCGCGGCCGGCGATAACTATCTGCAGGTGCCGGAGGTGAGCCGGCAGATGGACCCGGAATCGGTGCTGCTCGCCTGGTCCGGCCCGGATGCCCAGTCCGCGCAGATCACAGCCCACTCGTACGACCTGGGAGTAAACAGTGAAGACGGGCTGCTGAAGCGGTACCTCGGTAAGCAGGTGGAGGTAGTGCGGTACGGGCAGAACGGGCAGGAGGCGGACCGGCAGAAGGGTCGGCTGATGGTGGAGAATGGCGGCGCAATAGTCCTCCAACAGGATGACAGATTCTATGTCCATCCAGAGGGCACTATCGTTGCGCCGGCCGACCGACAGATAGTCACTATCCCGCAGCTTTCGGTGCAAGCACACAGCGCCAATCCGCAGTCCGGCAGCCTGGACGTGACGTACCTCACGCGCGGGCTCCACTGGAGCGCGGACTATGTTGCCACTCTCGCGTCGAACTCCAATAAGCTGAAGCTGGAGTGCTGGGCCACGGTGACCAACCGGACCGGCGTGGACTACCCGAACGCGCGCGTCACCCTGGCTGCCGGCTCCCCGAACCGCGCCGTGGTCCCGAGCCGGGAACCAGCAAGACCCTCCATTGCCGCTGATGGCAACGTGCTGTCCATGAATGTAGCGATGGCTCCTGCCGTGCCGGAATCTAGGTCGGAACCGGTCATCACCGCCGCAGGACCGGCTGGCGAGCTGCACCAGTACCGCGTAAACGCCCCTACGACGATCATCCAGGAGCAGATGAACCGGCTGCTGATGCTGGAGAGCGGCTCCGTTACGGCCAGGCGGGACTACAACACGCGCCTTCCAGTGCTGGCCCCATACGATGACTTCTACGGGTGGGGCGCGCCGTCACAGCCTAAGCACGGCTCCGTAGCGGCCTCCATCGTCTTCTACAACCGCAAAGAGCAGGGGCTGGGAGAGCCGCTGCCCGCCGGCGCCATCCGCATCTATGAGCCGGACTCCACGGGCAGCCCGCGCTACGCCGGGGCGGCGCAGGTCCCGGACACTCCGGAGGACCAGAGGGTGGACCTCACGCTCGCCAACGCGTTCGATCTCTCTACCGTGTATCGGGTGATCA
>CAYNFH010000037.1:0-35486 GCA_964396385.1 uncultured Chthonomonadaceae bacterium
CGCGCGTGCACTGGCGCGGGAGGTGCGGCACTTTCCTCACAAGCGGCTGCTGCTTGTCCTTGGAATGGTCGCCGGCCACGAGCCGGCCGCCGTGGTCGGTGAGCTGGCGCCGCTGGCGGACGGGATCTATGCTACCCAGCCTACCTGGGAACGTGGCCTTCCCGCGGAGCGCGTGGCAGAAGAGGCCCGCACGTACTGTGGCAAGGTGCAGACCGTAGTTCCGCCTCTTGCCGCCGGAAAGGCTGCTCTGGCGGATGCCGGACCGGACGACCTGGTGCTGATCACCGGCTCGTTTTACGTAGTAGGAGATGTTCGTCCGGCGGAGCTGTTCGAGATCTGTGGCGTGCGTCGCTGATTCCGGGCTCCGGCCTCTGTCATGCGGGGCGCGAGCCTTTCCGGTAGAGCTACGGGCTGGTGGTGGAATGGGCCTTGCAGGATAGACAGCACGACCTTCAGGAAGGGGCCGGGATGTCTTTACGGGATCGCCGTAAGCTGTTCTTCGTTGCAGCGTTGGTGCTGGTAGCCAACCTGTTCGATCTGGCAAGCACGTACTACGCTTCTCCGGATCTGGCTGGTGAGTGGAACGTACTTCAGCGGTTCTTCGGCCTAGGTTGGGCCGGGCTCATCGGCGCGAAGCTGTTTGGAGGATGGCTCGCTATCCTCGGCTATGCGTACTACCTCCGCCACAGACAGGAGTGTTATCCTGGGCCGGGCCTGGGCCGCGTCGCGTTCTCCCGTCATTTTGCTTTCGGCGGGCAGGTCTCCTGGCTTCAGATGCAGTACCGCATCCCGCGTCCGCAGCATCTCTGGGTAAATCTAGGATACTTCTGGGCCGGGCTGCAGGTGCTAATCTTCTGGGTTGCTCTGGACAACGTGCTCCTAAGGTACGGGATCGTGCTCAAGGTTCGTGAGTACTCCGAGCTGGGTTATCACCTCGCGCAAAGCTGGATTGTGGCCGGCCTGGTGCTAATGCGATTCCACCTGGGCAACTACCACCGCTACCGCGCCGTAACCGCGGCAAAGGAATCTGCCCACATCTCCGAGCCGGCCGTCGAGTGGATGGCAGGCTAAACCCTGCACCTTGCCGAATGCCTCAGGATTCGGATCGCAGTTCATCCCTCACCGCTCATCGCTCGTCCCTCCGCTCTGGCACGCTTCCTGCACTTCCTCCAGACGAGATAACGGCGACTGGCGTCGCCAGGCACGCAGCCGTTCTACCTCCAGTGCGATCTGAGTGGCCGGCACCTCCGTGGCGTTAGCCACCTTTTCGAGAGTTCTGGCCAGGTGCCGCTCGGTGGTTTCGTCCGGCTGCTCCGGGTAGAGCTGGTCCATCGCGTCGGCAATGACATACAGCATGTCGGTCAGGTATCGGGCCTTCACCTGCGGCAGGGAGCGAAGCTGCATAGAGGAGTATGCGCGGGCGATGTAGTCATTGAGCGCCTCCCAGGACTGGGACGCGGCGTCCTCCTTGTCCCGGCGCTCGTAAGTCGCGTCTCGCAGGGTGGCCACCCGGGCCTCGCGCTTCTTGGTTGTGTTCCAATCGTCGAGGGTATCGCCCTCGATGACACGGAGGCTGAGGCGGCGGCCCGCGACCTGGCTGGCTACCTTCTCGACGGCGTTCTTGTGGTCGGCGCTGGTAAGGTGACCGGCGAGATTGAACTGTCGGGCGTTAAGACCGACGACCAGAGTGTCGTCCTCAACAGTAATAGGAACGGCTTGTTCAAGGGCCTCCCAGAAGGACCGGTTGTTCACCCGGTCCTTCGCCAGATCGACCGTTTTGGCCCAGAGATCAGGCAGGAACACGGCGCCAGAGGACATGTGACAGATCTCCCTCCCAGGAATATGGGCGGAATTATACTTCTGGCCAGTCAGCCAGTCAAGCAAAGGCAGCGGAGCGAGCCATCCAGGCGCTCCGCCGAGAGGAGCAAAGGTCCTATGCGTATCTCCATTGCCAGCGCGGCTGCGGCGGCGCTCCTGATCGGCACCTCCCTTGCCGTGGGAGCCCAGGAGCCGGCGCCCGTTGCCAGCCCCGGACAGATTAACCTGGCCGTCGGCGAGCCTAACTTCGACCCCAATCAGGCCATCCGGCCGGGCTTCATCCTCTCCATCGCCGTCTACTCCCCCACCGGCTACGAAGACGGCTTCAGCGGCGTCTTCCCGGTGGACAACTCCGGCGCTATCCAGATGAAGCTGGCTGGCCGCACGGAGCTGAAGGGGCTCACATCGGCCCAGGCATCCCGGAGAATCGCGGAGGTGATGCGCCCCTACATCAAGAACCCGCGCGCCAGCGTGGCCATCACCTCCATGCCGAAGCCCATCGTGTTCATCAGCGGGGCCGTGCCGCGCAACGCCGCTGTGACGGTAAACGATGGCACGACCCTGGGCGAAGCGCTGGCGCTATACGGCACCACCGAGAACGCCGACCTCAGCCACGTACGTGTGATCCACCGCGACGAGAGGGGCGTCCGGACCTACAGGGAATACGACTACAACAAGTGGGCACGACCTGCGGTCAACACCCAGCCGGATGAGTCCCAGAATCCCGTGCTAAGCGACCGCGATACCATCATCGTTCCGCTGCGGAACGCGCCGCCTATCGGCGTGGTACATATTGAGGGAGAGGTTGCCCATCCGGCGTCCATCCCGGTGCAGTACGGGAGCAGCATGCATCTCCGCGAGCTTATCTCGCAGGCAGGCGGCATGAACGCCGACGCCGACTACAGTAAGCTGATCATCCGGCGGTCCAACGTTCCGGATCCCATCATCGTGGACTATCGGAAGCTGGAGTCCGATCCGAAGCGCGATGTTGAGATTCGGTCGGACGACATCGTCTACGTGCCGCGCGTGCCGGACAACGAGTTCATCAACATGAACGGCGCTTTTGCCAAGTCCGGCCGCATGCCGTACCATCCGGAGCTCACGCTGACCAAGGCAATCGGGGATGCGGGTGGCGTGCAGCTCAACGCGAAGGAGAAGGAGGGTCGGGTCTATCGCCAGGACCCGAACGACCCCACGAAGACCAAGGTCATCAAGTTCGACTACAAGAGGCTTCGCGACGGGCAGGAGCCGGACATCGCGCTCCTTCCCGGTGACACGGTTGAGATGCCGATGGGCAATCCGCCGCGCCAGGGGATGGATCCGACGGCGGCCGGTGTGGGCCTCCTCACCGCCATCGCCATCTTCCTCCGCCCGTAGACGAATAGTTCGCCCGAGCCACATGGGAGCCGCCCTCCGGGGCGGCTCTCGCTGTCTGTGACCGAGAAATGGGCCGATGGACCCATTTCCAAACCTCGCCTCTGGCGCTATTATCTATTCACATCTCCTCCCCGTGGACATAGCCATCGACAATCGAGAATCCAAAATCGAAAATCGCCTAAGTTGGTCTGAGCAGACTATTGGCCTCTGCCCGGAATGTCTTCGCCCGGCGCCCGCCACGCTGGAGATTGCGGAGGGCCGGGTCTGGATGCGCCGCTGCTGCCCGCGCCACGGCCAGACCCGCGCGCTCATCGCTTCGGATGCGCACGAGTACCTGCGCCTGCGAGAGTACGTTTCGCCGCGCGTCGGGGGCTGCTGTGGAGGCGATGAGTTGTGCGCCTCCGCCGGACCACCCGTATGCGTGCTTCTGCTGGAGGTGACCGACGCCTGCAATCTCCGCTGCCCCACCTGCTACGCGGACGCGCGCGGCCATACCTTCATGCCGGTCGAAGAGGCTCGCCGCCGCCTCGATCGCTTCTTCCGGGAACAGCCGAGGCTGGACGTGCTTATGCTCAGCGGAGGCGAGCCGACCATTCATCCTCAGTTTGGGGGTCTGCTGGAGGCCGCGCTGGCCTACCCAATCAACCGTGTGCTGGTAAACACCAACGGGCTCCGGCTGAATCAGGATCCCGAACTCGTCGAGCTGTTGAGGGAGCACCGGGGCCGAATCGAGCTCTACTTCTCGCTCGGCGGCTTAAGGCGGGAGGTGCACGAGCGGCTCTATGGCGTGGACCTGCGCAAACAGAAGCTGGCCGCCTTGGACAGGACCGCGGAGGCTGGCGTCTTCGTCACGCTCGTGCCGACGGTCGAGCGGGGAGTGAACGAAGAGGAGATCGGAGAGCTGTTCCGCTTCGGTCTTTCGTGCGACAATGTGACCGGGCTGACCTACCAGCCGGTCATGAGCGCCGGCCGCTACGAGCATGACTTCGCTCCGGAGCGACGGATGACGCTTACGGACGTGCTCCAGGAGTTGGAGCGGCAGACCGACGGAATGCTGAGATCGAGCGACTTCGTGGGCTTGCCGTGCTCGCATCCGGACTGCTGCGCTCTTACGTACGGCCTACTGGACGCGGAGAGGACCACGATCCAGCCGCTGCCGCGACACCTGGACGTCGGCCGCTACCTGGACCTCTTTGCCGACCGGATCAGCTTCTCCGGGCTGGTGGGCAGCGCCGTACGACGCGTGTGGTCGGACATGGTCTACCTGAGGGCGCGCCATACGCTGCGGGACCTGGCGGCGCTGTTCTCTCTGGCTGGCTTCCGGGAGGTGATGCCGCTGATCGGCAGGCCCGACGAGCTCGGACGACGTGTCTTTCGGGTCGTCGTGAAGCCGTTCATGGACGCGCACACGTACGATCACCAACGGATCGATCAGTGCTGCACCAAGATTCTGGACGAGACCGGCCAGGCAGTCTCCTTCTGCGAGTACAACGTCCTCCGCCGCGGGCGCCCGTCACGCCGCGCCAGCATCCCTCTCTCCCCCGTTGTCCGCGGCGCCACCACTTCAACCTTCAACCTTAAACCTTCCACCTCTCCGCCGGTGATCCCCCCTGTCGGATTTTGACCGCCATCAGCAGGGCCAGCGCTACGAGGGCTGGGCGTTTACCTTCTGCAAAGCCGCGTTCCTGGTGCTCATTTTCCAGCGATACTCGCTGCTCGCACTCTCCGGGCTCGCGGCACTCTTCTACGTGCTCGCGCAGGTCAAGGGGGTTCAGCGCTGGCGCTGCTGGGCCAAGCCGCCCTGGGTGACCCTCTTCTGGGTCGCCATCTTCGCGTGGCAGTTGTGGTTGGTGTTGCTGCGTAAGGTCTAGCCGAGGGGCGGCCGGTGGCCGCACCATTCAGTGGGCGGGTGCGGCGGTCACTCTGGGGCCGACGGCGGTCCAGACAGATCGGACGAAGTCGCGCAGCTCCTGGCGCCGCGTCTCGTCGATACCGGGAGTGAGTTGGCGGAAGCGGAGGAAATAGGAGGGCCGGCCGGATTCCCCGAAGATGGCGTGCCACATGAGCGAAGTGTGCACGCGCGCCGTCGTCTGGATCTGCTGGCCGTCCACCAGGTAGACAAACATCAGAAGTGTCTGAGTGTGGTCTCCTGTGGTCTCCGCGACGCTCTCCATCACGCGGACCGGGCCAACCGGCGTCCGGATCTGCTCTACGCCCAGATCTCGGAGCGTATAGCCCACGCCCATGAAGCACTCGTGCGGATCGTGGAAGATTCGACGGTTGCTGCCCCCGGAAACGAGGAGGTTCACCGCCGCGGCATGCGGCGCCCGCGCCACGTACTCCCTGTCCGTCCACGTCTCGGGATTGAGGATGCCCTCCACGTCGCGAGCGATCGGCCGGTCGCTGCCAAGCTGGCGCCATCGGCCCGCGTCGAGGTTGGACGGAATATCCCTTGGCCGCAGAGTGGGATAGTGCGTCGCCGGACGCGAGACTGCCCGCGCTCCGGCACAGCTCAGTATGAGCAGGCCCATGAGAAGGTAGAGCCCCGGCGCCATGCCTCGAACAACTAGGTGATACGGAGTCTCACGCAGCTCCGACTCGGCGCAGGGCGGCTTTGCGTGTTTGTGGTTTGCGGTTTCAACTACCGCCTCGCGGCCATCGTGCGGCGATGCTGTCTCCTTCAACGGGATCCTCAGGAACCGCTCACAACCCAGGGCCTTCGCTAGCCAGAATAGGGCGAGGAAAGCGAGCATCAGCATGAGCAGACCGCTCCAGTCGTGGAACGCAGCGGCCGCCGCGCCGCTGAAGCTCTCCCCCACCACCCCGATCAGCGCAATCCGCGCCCCATTTACCAATACCGCGAGTGGCGCCGCGCACAGGAACAGCAGCCATCGCCGCCGCGCCGGTCCTTCCACGAGATATGCGAAGGCGCCGGAAAACGAAAGCAGGCCGATAAGGGTCTTGAAACCGCTGCAGGGCAGCTCAACGGCCAGGACGTAGCTCTCCAGGTGGATCTCCGTGCCGTGGCGTACGTTTGTGAACCCCGCAACGTTCAAGAGAGTGGAGGCCAGCCTGGCGGAGGACAACTGGATGGGGAACGCTACCGCGTTGATAATGCTGTTAGGTACCAGCGGCACCATGCTGATCAGGAATAGCAACGGGAATAGCAGCGCCCGCGTCATAGCCGGTCCGGCCAGGAGCAGCACGGAGCCTATGAGCAGCAGGATGAAGGAGATGGAAAGAGTCAGGGTGACGTCTGCCCGGTAGGCAAACAGCACCAGCGCGAAGGCCGGCAGGAGCAGGGCCAGTCCCCACCACGAGCGGCGTACCGGCAGAGCGCGCAGCCGCTCACGGTCCCGCCATACCATCACCCCCACAAACAACGGTATAAAGACGCCGTGCGCGTAGAAGCTGCCGTTGGCGGTCCATTCGTAATACCACCACTCCAGCGCCCGGTAATAGAGTCCCGCCGTGAGTCCAACCACCGCCACCAGCGGCACCCAGGGCAGAAGGTCCGGACGCGCTTTCACGCACTCCCGGACCTGGACGGCCTCCCTTTCGGCCTGCTCAATCATTCCGCCACCCGGGACCTATACCCTAGCCCTTGAGCGCTTCCCACGCATCAGGGAACAGCATGTACTCTATCTGCTGCTTGAGGGTGGGATCTTCCGTCTGGATGCTGCTCCCCTCCCATAGCTTCCACAGGATGTGCCGCTCCGTGGGGCCGTGGGCCGCCTTGTACGCGGTCGCGACCCTGTCCTTCACTTCCCGGAGATCCACTTCCCGGCCGGGCTCCTTCCGCTCTCGCCGGATCACGAGGAACTGCGAGTGAGAGAGCCGGAGCACCCGCACTTCATGGTCCTTCATGGCCTCCACGGTCGCGGCCTCGCTGCTCGGGGGCGGGAAGTCCGGCGGATGTTGAAATACCCACGTACCGTCCGCGCCCATCAACTGCGCATCCTGCCCCAGCTCCTGCGCCACCACGGTCATGTCGCCCACCTGCTCCATGATGTCCTTCGCGCGTTCCGCCACCTGGGGCGACTTGGTCACGAGCGCATGCGTGTAGACGCGAACCGGCTTATCCCACGGATCCGGGTCGTCGTCGAAGAACTTCTGGATCTGCGCGTCCGTGGCCGGGACCCCTTTAGCCTGGAGGTTCCGGAGGGCGAGCTTCGTCTCGATGTCCTTGCGCGCGTCCTCCTCCGTCCACGGTTTGAGCTTCCACTCCATGGCAGTATCCGGCCGGGTCTCCCGGATGGTGCGCATCTCCTCGTCTATCTCTTTGGGATCCGGCTTGACACCGGCCTTGGCAGCCCCCTGGGTCAGCAGCTCATAGGTGATGATCCGCATCGTGGTCTCGAGCCCGTACCGCTCCTCCATCCAGTCGTACAGCATCCGCTTGGAGACGGCCGTGTCGTTGACGCGGACGTGGACCCGCTGGCTAAGCACCTTCCGGTAAAGCAGCAGGTTCGCCGCTATCGAGATGAGCGCCACCAGAACAAACATAAACCTCGGAAACCGCATGTCACGATGCCCCTAGATCGTCCTCAGCCTGGAGGCGGACCTCACCGCCTCCGCCACTCGCCGGACCCAGTGGTCCAGCGTCATGTCCTGCTCAATGCACGTGCGGCCGGCCGCTCCCAGCCGCTGGGCCTCCCGCGGCTCCGCCGCGAGCCGCTCGATAGCGGCACGCAGCGCGCATGGGTCTCCAGGCGGCACGTAGAGCCCGTTGACGCCTTCTTCGATGACGTCACTCTGGCCGATCGTCCGGGTCGCGATGACCGCCCGGCCCATGGCCATGGCCTCCAACATAGTGGTGACCCCCGCCTGGAAGTCCGTGTCGTAGAGCGGCACCACGACGAAGGCGGACTCGGCGTAGAGCGACCGAAGCTCCAGATATTCATACCGCCGGGCGGTCACATTCGTCGGCAGCTTCCGGCCCTTCGCGGAGTTCCGGTGCTTTGACCATGGGCTTGCCGCCGCCAGGCGGACCTGCATATCGAGCCCGTCCACGGCCTGCAGCAGCGTGGGATAGTCTCGCCACTCAAGTCCTGCGCTGCAGATGGTATGCCGTTGCGGGGTGCCGAGCGGTCGAAAGAATCTGTGATCCGCGTGAAACGGGATGTGTATCACCTTGCCTTCCGCCATCCCGAGCCGCTCCACCGCGTACCGGCGCTGCGCCGTGGAATACACCAGGATGTGATCCATCTGGCCGTGAAGTGACCGCAGCAGCGCCCGCTTCTTGGGCGCCGAGAGCCGGTGGCCGATGAGTACGTGCGCGGGCCGGCCGTGAGCGGTCCGGAACAGGGCCGCCAGGGGCATACTCACGTTCTCCCCGTTGCTGAAAACCGCGTCGTACCTGCCCCGGTCCAGGTATGCGATCATGGCAAGCGCGGCGTCCCGCCCAGCTTTCCGGGCGAGCCGCACGAGAAGCCGCCGGTCGATATCCACGCTCGCGTAGTCGGTAATGTCCGCGTCCAGCTCCGCCTGGAGCGCGTGGTAGTCCATGGTCGGATGTTGGTCCGCGGCGACCAGCGGTTCGATCCCGCGCTTGACGTAGCTGGGGATGAGCATCAATACACGCGGCGACCTCCCCGCCGCTGCCTGCGAATCCGCCGGCCGCAACCGACTAGCGAGCGCCATCGGCCAAGCTCCCGCACAGTCTGAGCAGCGCACCGTAGTTCCGCGCGCCATCGAACCGTTGTTCGGCGACCCGTCGTCCGGCGGCGCCCATACAGTCTCTTTGGTCCGGATCTCGAACGAGCTCCACAAGACGACATGCGAGCCCGTCCATGTCGCCGGGAGGCACCAGGTAGCCGGTTACGCCGTCGCGCACCTCCTCCCGAATAGCCCCTACTCTCGACGCCACTACCGGCAGCCCCGACGCCATTGCTTCCATAATCACCAGCGGTAGGCAGTCTCCCAGGGTCGGGAAGACAAACAGGTCCGCGTGCTCATAGAGCGCTCGCAGCTCCGGCGAGTTGGGCTGCAATCCGGAGTGAACTCGCACACCGCTCAGGCCGGTCAAATCGACTTCGTCCCGTGTCACTATGTCCAGTTCGCAGGAGCCGGCCAGATGCTCCCGGAATGCTGCGAGGAGCAACTCGCCTCCTTTGCGCTTGAAATCGCCTCCCACAAACAGCAGCCGCGCCCGGAAGGAGCGCGGCCGTGGCGAGCACTGCCATCGGGCCAGGTCCACTCCCGGCGGAATGACCGATACCCGGTCCGCGGGAACTCCGTAGTCGCGTACCAGTGAGTCCCTGGCCCATTCGCACCACGTTACCACCCGCCGTGCGCCCAGCAAGGGCCGGCGCGTCAGCCGGTTCTTCAGCGACTCAACCTTCCTGCTCGCCGATGGACGGTGGCCGTAGGCCGCGCCGACGGTATCGACGTTTAGCGGAGTGGCGTCCAGCGAGATAACGGTCGGCACCCTGCGCGTCCAGGGATGCGCAAACAGAGAGGTGACCTGAGTGTGGAAGAGGAGCGCGTCCGGCAGCTCCTTCCTCGCAGCGCGCGCTAGCAGGGCGCGTGCGCGAAGGCTTGCGCGGAGTGTCCAGTTGGAGCGCGTGAGCGGCGCACGCTGCCACGCGTCTGGGGCTTCGAACTCCACCGGCATCCAGAGGGGCAGCAGCCACGGCTCCTCGCACGCCCACCTCTTCAGGTTACGGCAATGCGTAATGTGACCCAGCGTCTGCTCGAGAATGAATCCCACGGTAGCCGTGTCTTGGTGGGTTCGCGGTGCTACAGGGAGCGTGGTTGACAACTGCCTTCCTCGAGGTCGCGGCGGCTCGGCACCCCGAGCCGCGAACCCTTCCCAAGGGCGTGCCACATCGGCCTTGCGCCGCCCATTTCGTGCGCCATGCCCTGCAGATAGCGCAGGTTGAAGGTGAGGCTGCACAACAGAAGCGAGATGCGGCGAAGGCCCGCCCGGTCGCAGCCGTGGATAGCGGGCCGCAGGACTCCGAATAGAGCGCGCTCCACCCCCGGCCGGCCAATACAAAGCGCCGCTATCCACCGGGTCCAGCGGTTTCGCTCCCGGAAATGGCGGCGCGCCAGATCGAGCGCTGCTCCCTCGCCCTTGTCTCGCGCCATCTCCACATCGCGCCTTCCGTACGCCTCCGGCATGCCGAACCAGGACTCGAAGCTCCGCACCGGCCGGTGAAGGCCGTATGCAAGAGGCTCGAACCGGAACTCAAGCCCCAACTTGGCCAGCCGGAAGCCGAGCTCCACGTCCTCCTGCCGCTTGAACCGTTCGTCGAAGCCGCCTGTCTCAATCAAGAAGGAGCGGCGGACCGAGAAGTTGCCGCTGTAGAGGTTGTTGGGGCCAGGCAGCCACTCGCCGGAGCAGAAACGGACGTATTGACGCTGGAGCATCCGATGCTCCCACGCGATCCAGACCGGGAACCGCTCTCCCCGCGGCATGGATTGCGGCCCGATAAGCACGAGCCGGTCGTACTGCCGGTGGGCAGCCGCATGAACCTTCAGGAACGCCGGGCACGGCTCGATGTCATCGTCAAGATAGACGATAACCGCTCCACGCGCCTCGCGCGCGCCAAGGTTCCGTGCCGCCGACGGACCGCTATTCTCCTGCTCCAGCACCCGGAGATAGAATGGATCGTTCCGAGATTGCAGCGAGTCGAATGTGCCGTCCGTTGAGCCGTCTGAGACAACCACCACTTCAAACTGATCGGCGGGAAGCGACTGGCCTACCAGCGCGTCCAGCGTCCGCCGGAGGCTCTCCCGGCGGTTGTACGTTGGAATCACCACACTGAGAAACGGTGAAATGGTTCCGGCGCTATCACCTCTCACCTCTCACCTCTCACCCGGTTTCCCTCAATCGCCGGCAGCACAGACAGCACTCCCACCATCAACCCGGCCAGCACCATCTCCCGGATGTTCGTCAGTTGGAGGTCGTATTTGCCGTAGACAATGAGCATTAGCACGTCTAAGACGGCTAGGAGCCCTACAAGCTGAAGGCACGGCTCGGTAGTTTCCTTCAGGTTCTGGATTCCCCGCACCAGGATGGCAGCCAGCATCATCAGGAAGACCCAGAACCCGAAGTGGCCCAGATTCATCCAGATCCAGAGCAGGCTGTTATGCGGGAAGTATTCGCGCAGCGGGAACGGGATCTCCGGCAGCGGCTTTGGCTGCTGGAACGGCCGGCCGAATCCTGTGCCGGTCCACGCGTTCTGGTCGCGGGTCCAGGCAAGGTCGAAATCCTCATCGAGCCGGTACCGGTTGGACCCTGCGTCCCGCGTATTGGGGTCGATCACGGACCGCACGGATCGAGCTCCGAGCGCCCAGGGGGCTGCGGAGTTCCAGGCGAGCGGGAAGTAGACCACGGCACACGCGAAGGCCGCGCCGGCAAGGGCCAGCGCCTGCGAGCGCCGCTCTTTCATCAGCGTCCACAGAAGCGGAAGCAGAGGTACGAAAGCCACGGCAAACGCGGCGAAGCCCGCCCGGCGCTGGTTGGCAATGACAGCGATGACGGCGCACGGCGTTAACACCAGCGCCCAGCGGCTCAGCTTCTTGTCGACCCGGCCGACGAGGCTGATCAGGAGGATGAAGAACAGGAGGTTGAACAGCATGCTGTCATCATGCGTCATAATGCCGTCCGCGTTCACGCGTCCGCCGGCCGCCGCAAATGTGAATGCCCCGAGGACTCCCTGGATCCCGCAACAGATCACGATGGTCCAGGCGATGGGTCTGACATGCTCTGGCTTCGTGATAAGGTTCGCCCCGAGGATGAAAGCCGCTACAAAGAGAAACTGCGCACGGATCTGCCAGAGCGCCGGGACAAGGACGCCGCCTCGCGCCATGCCCAGCAGGAACGCGGCGAGCACCACCGCGAGATAAGCCAGGGCCCACCCCACCAGCGGGCCGCCTCGCAGCCGAAGCTCCTTGCGAAGGATGGCACGCGTAATCCAGCACATGCCCGTGAGCAGGATCACCAGCTCACCCGGGTTCACGACCAGCGGGTCGAGGGCGTGAGTGCCGTATCGCTGGGCGATGGTACTGATGTCCCACCAGAATGGCACGAGGGAGGTCGGGATGGTGAGACGGGGGTACGCCGGGTCGCCTCCGAAGAGCACCGCCGCGCCAATCAGGACATAGATGCCGCGGCGTGGCTCGTTCCAGATGAGAACCGGAACGGCGAGGGAGACGGCTACTGCGGCGCCGGCGACCCACGCGGCCGATCCGGAGAGCGTGGGACTCACCAGCATCAGCACGCCCATCGTGCCGAATACCAACACGACCACGGCCAGCATAAGCGCGATCAGTACCCTCTGGCGGGCCTGCTGGCTCTCCTTATACGCCTGTGCCGACGAGTACATTGCGCTCATGCTAACGGAACCGAAGCAGCGTGATCGAGTAGGCCGGGAACGTCATCTTGACGACGCCGGCAGGGGCGGGCTGGTCCCGAAGGCGGGCAATCGCGCCGGTCGCGCGGCCTCCATACCGCCAGGCCGAAACTGTGGAAAGTGGCGCGCCGTGCTCTACCGTTACGGTCACCGCCGCGTCCCGGGCGGGCTGCTTGTTGATCACCATCACGATGGGCTTCCCGCTGCGGCTGTCCACACTCCCGAAGCAGGAGACCTCGTTCGGCACGCTTGAGACCGCCCGCACCTCCGTATCTCCAAGACCCGTGCCATTGTCGTCTGCGTTGCGATACATCTTGAAGGCAAAGTAGGCGGGAGACCCCTTGGGAGGCATTCTCCAGTAGTTCGCCAGGTCCACTCCCTCGCGTCCGAAGATGCCCAGCACTTCTGCCGCGGCGATGCCTCCGTTCAGGCTCCCCTCCGCGCCCCAGTTCCACTCTGTGATGCCCAGCTTGGTGCCGGGATAGTACTGCCGGATCCACTGCTTCATGCGAGGGACCAGCATCACCGGCTCCTTGATCCAGGACTCGTCCACGTAGTTCGGGTCGTACAGCCCTCTCGTGCTTCGGATGCGCAGCGCGTTCGTCTCCGCGTCCGTGCCGCCACCATATACGTTTTGGCCCTGCGGATAGTAGTGGATGTCCAGCACGTCCAGGGTGCGCCTGCCCGTGTGTTGGTCATGCTTATGGACCTGGTCCAGAAACCACGGGATGAGCTCCATGTCCCGATGGGCGCGCCTGTCCGGGCGCCCAGAAAAATCTCGGATAGAGCAGTCCCGCGGCGAGTGGACGTAGCCGGACCATCCCCATGAGACCGGCCCCGTCACCTCACAGGTCGGGTCCACCGCCTTGACCGCGGTGGCGTACTCAAGGAAGTTGGCGAGCAGGTCGTCGTACCCGATGGCCACGGGATGGACGTCGGTGTGGGTGGAGTGCCACAGATCCGGCTCGTTGTCCATGGCGTAGAACCGGATACCGCCCTCTCGGGCCATCCCGAACTTCGTGACCAGATGGTGGACCCACTCGTCCTGATAGACGGCGCCGTCGGCCATGTCCGGGGGGTCCTGGAAGGGGCGACCCTTTCTAGGAAAGGACCGGACGCTTGTCCTCTGCCGGTTCTCGGTTGGGTCATAACCGGAAATGGCGTCGGAGTCGGGCGAGATGGGCGGACCGCCGGACGCGGGCACGCTGACGGACCGGCTCTCCGGATTATCGTCCTTGGCAACCCATCCGATGGTAGGAATGGTCAGGATCGTCGCGGCGCCCGCCCCGCGGTCCGCTGCCACGAAATCGTCCGCGGCGCCGGAAGGTTTGCGGGCTGAAGAGTCGGTGGCCTGGAAGTTGGTATTGCGGAATTCCCAGTCCCGTGCGGCATTCCAGCAGTTGCCACGCTCCCAGTTGTAGCGGCTGTTGGGGTTGCCGCCCCACCGGTTGGAGCCGAGGCGCAGATCCCGAAGATAGTCCTCGCCGGCCCCGGCCATACCGTAGATCAGCGGGCTTATGGTGCGGCGGTCGAGCAAAGTGTCGACTGCAATGGTGTACGGGACGGCGGTGTGTACGGCCTTGCCGCCAAGGGTGATATCCGCCAGGTAGAGGTTGGCCTGGTCCCCGCCGGAGGCGTCCTGGAAAACCACCCCGGTGATGGTGGTGTTGTCCGCGCCCAGCTTGCTCAGCGGCACCGTTGCGGCCGCCCACCGGCCCGCCGGGATGGTCCCACCGCTCACGAAGCTGGCCACCGGCACCTTGACACCCATCTTGGCGGCGGCATCCGCAACGCAGACCACCAGCTTCTGGCCGCCGGTACGGCCGCCGTTTATCTGAAACCGGAGCTCCCGGACACCGCTGGTGTCGACGCCGCCACCGTGTAGGTAGACACCGTTGAACGCGGAGGGATCCATTTTCAGCGAAGGGCCACCTCCGAACGTCACCTGCGAGGACTTGAGCTCATGCGACGCCCAGGACCAGTCCTGCCACCCGTCCGCCAATCCGCCGCGGTAGATCGGGATCTCGCTCGCCGCGTCTTCTGCCGCCGCAGCAGTCCGTCCACCACCGAACCTCAGCGCGAACCCGAAGAGCGCCAGCGCCGCCACGAGCGCCCCAACTCTCCAGACATCCCACTCCCGTACTGCCATCTAAAC
Organism: uncultured Chthonomonadaceae bacterium; assembly: GCA_964396385.1. Lineage (GTDB taxonomy): Bacteria > Armatimonadota > Chthonomonadetes > Chthonomonadales > CAJBBX01 > CAYNFH01. Next base: position 14,713 of record CAYNFH010000037.1, read on the forward strand.
TCCAGGTGTTCAGGTGTTCAGGTGTTCAGGTGTTCAGGTATTTCGGATTGAGCCACTGAAGACCCGAACACCTGAACACCTGAACACCCAAGCTCTTTGATAATCTTCGCCGGCACTCCGCCGACCAACGTGTTCGGCGGTACATTGGACGCTACCACCGCTCCGGCGGCGACAACGCTCCCGGCCCCGACGGTTACGCCTGGCAGGACCGTCGCCCGCGCGCCGATCCAGCAGCCGTCCTCAATCCGGATCGGTGCGTGCGAGAGGGCGCCGCAGCGGCGCTCGGAATGGGACATGTCATGCTGTGAAGTGATGAGTATAACGTGGTGGCCCAGCGCCACGTTGCTGCCCACCGATATCTCCGTACCCAGGTCCGCGAACAGCGGAGTTGTAACCAGGCAGTTCTCACCCAAAGTGAACCGCTTCCAGACTGGGCCGCTGCCGGAGAGGGTCATCGTGCCCAGGATCATCGTCCCACCGCCCACTCTCACTCCACACAGTCGGTATACGGCGGCCCGGAGCCTGTTGAAGCACAGCCTCGGGCAGAAGAACAGCACCACGTGTGCCAGCCTGAGCCGCAAGTGCAGCGCGCCGAAGTCTCCGTCCAGCACGTCGCGGAAGCGGACGCCGAGCGTCCGGCGCGGAAGCTCGGATACCGGGCTCCCGGGCTCCAACGCCGTACTCCGGACTTGCAGAATCTCGGCCTCAGTGTCGGAGCCAGTCGAAAAGTATGAATCCAAAGACGCAGACACTCAGGAAGAACCACCCCCGGAAGGTCAGGCGGCGTGTCGCCAGTCCTACCCCCACCATCGCGAACAAGAATGGAATGTCTAGCCGCACCCGGTACCTCCCGCCAACTACACTACTCCGAGCTCGGACTCTGCACTGCGGACAACTGCTCTGTCCGATACTGCCTCCTCCGCACTGACGACCGCTTCCGCGAAGCTGCCGTAGACGTGGAGCTGCCGCTCCAGCCCCATCGCACTCAACGCCTGCTTGACCCTCCCGTGGACGCCCACCAGCCGCAGTTCGCGCCCAACGTGGCCGGCGCGTTTGGGTAGATTGAGCAGCGTGCCGAGCACGACGCTGTCGATGTGCGTCGCGGCCAGGAGGTCCAGCACAAGGTGCGAGGGTGCGTTCAGGGCGCGTTCGGCAGCCTCCTGCAACTCGGGCAGGAGCGCCGCGTTGAGCGGTCCGGACACGGAGATGATCGTCCACTCCCCGAGCCGGACGTCCATGATGCGCGCCAAAGCTGGACTGCGGCCACGCCGCATGACCCAGACCTGTACCAGGATAAACCGGCCAAAGTGGACGAGGTCCTGCGCATATCGGCGCCAGAGCCGGCGCGGCTCCAGAAATAGGCGGAACGACCACTCGAGCCCCACTCGCTGCACCCAGATTGGCGCGCGGAGGCTGGCGCCGGCGATGAAATCGAAGGTCGCGCCCACCCCGATGCAGACCGGCACGGTCAGCCGGTCCCTGTGCATGTAGATCCACTTCTCTTGCTTTGGGTTCCCGAACGCAACCAGCAGGATGTCCGGCCGCGCCAGCTCGATCTGCGCCAGAATGCCCTCGTTGTCCATCTCGACGATAGAAGCGGCTGGGGGAGAAACGCATCCCACGACCTGGAGACCGGGATACTCCTGTTCCAGCCGCCTTCGCGCCTCCTCGGCGACTTCCGGCCTCGCGCCGAGCATGAAAAGCCGGTAACCCTGACTCGCTCCCAGCTCAGCAAGCCGAGGCACCATGTCCGCACCCGTTACGCGCTCCCTGAGCGGGGCTCCGAGCAGCTTGGAGGCTGCCACCAGGGGCATGCCGTCCGGCACCACCATATCCGCCGTTAGGAGCGCCGCTCGGAGCTCAGTGTCCTGCAACGCCTTCACCAGGAAGTCCGTGTTGGCGGTCGCTACCTGGTGGAATCGCCGCGACCGCACGAACTGGTCCAGCCGCTCCAGCGTCTGGTCCATGTTCAGGTCGTCGATGGGTATCCCCAGTATGGCAACAGTCTTACGCATCTATCGCTCGGAGGTTCCCGGGTCTGACGACAGACCGCAGACGACAGACGGCCCAGGGTCGGAGGTCCGTGGTCCGTGGTCTGTCGTCTCTTTAGAGTTCATCCCTGTTCTCTCCGTCCTCACCCAGCTTCGCACGCCGCGTCCGAACACCATGCCGGGGTAGAGCGCGAGCTTCCACGCGGCATACGCCGGTGCGAACAGCAGCGACGACGCGACCGCCCACGGCACCCGCGCAACCCGCAGGCCGATCAGCAGGTAAAGCGCCTCCACGGCCAGGACGATGCACCACGCCCAAACGGCCAGGCGCGCCGCGTCTGAGTGCGGTGATCCGGCCAGCCATAGCACGGAACCGGCCACGCAGAGTGTGGGCAGCGTAAACAGCTCCACTAAGGGCGGGATAAGGAGCTCCAGAGCCCGGTCGACAAGTGCCGGGTGCCGCTGGCGCAGTCCGACGAGCAGCAGCGAGACGGCCTGTCGCATGAGACCATACCGGCCGCCCTCCCACCTCCGCCGTTGGGACGCCGCCTGCCGGCCGCCCGTCGGCATCTGGGCTCGAACCACCGCGCCAGGTGCGAAGGCGATCCTCACGCCGGCCCGCGCCAGGCGGAGCGTGTAGTCAATGTCTTCGGTGATGCTCGCGCCGGACCACGGTACCCGCTCCAGGACGCCTCGGCTGAAGCACATGCCGTTGCCTTTCAGTCCGTCGGACAGGCCCAGATGTGTCCGGCCCAGCGGCTTCACGTAGTGCGCCAGGGCTAGTGCGCAGGCCATCAGACGGGTCCTCCAGGCCTCCTTGGCGTTGAGCACGTCGTAGCGGCCCTGTACCACCTCTGCTCCTGCTTCCAGCGCCGCGTTCATCTCGTGGAGGAACTCCTCGCACAACTCCGAGTCCGCGTCCAGCACGACCACGGCGTCGAACGCAGGCGAAGCCTCACCCGCTCGCCCGCTCGCCCGCTCGCCCGCTCGGTTCTCCTCCGCCAGCAGCTTGCGGATCGCCCACTCCAGCGCGTAACCTTTGCCTCGCCGATCCGGGGCGCGCCGCTCCAGGACCTCCGCGCCGTGCGCGCGGGCCACCTCTGCCGTGCGGTCCGAGCAGTTGTCCGCGATTACTACCACTCTCCGCTGCCGCTCCGGGTACTGGAGCCCACGCAGCTTATCGAGCACGTCGGCCAGGAGCAGCTCCTCATCATGGGCCGGGATCAGGAGGCAGAAGTTGCGAAGATGAACTGCGGGAAGCTGCGGGGCCTTGTGCGCGAACGCGGCGCACAAGGCCAGCGTGAGCAAGTACAGCGCGCTGAGGAGCCACGCGGCCCATATCACGCCTACTGCCGTCAGCAGTGCCGTAGTGGACCAGCCGGCTAGGAGAAGTAACCCTGGAGCCATTTGGGCATCGCGGTCTCTACGCCGTTTAGCACAACGCCCAGCACCTTTTCCGTACCCACCGAGTCGATCGCGCGCTGGACGATCTCGCGGGGCGTCACTCCGGCGCGGACCACCATGATTACGCCGTCGATGATCTTTGTCATCGTCTTGGTGTCCGCCACGGGCAGCACGGGGGCCATGTCCAGGATGACATAGTCGTGATCCCGTTTGAGCGTGTTCATCAGCTCCTGGAGCCGGCCGGACCGTACCAGTCGTGCCGGATTGGTCGCCGCGCGGCCAGCGGGCACGATGGTGAGGTTCTCGAACTCCGTCGGCTGCATGATAGCCGCCACGTCGTTCTCCATTCCCTCTAGAACGTCCACGAGACCGGAGACAACGGGCAGGTTAACGCGCGTCTGCATATCCCAGTTGCGCAGGTTGAAGTCCACCAGTGCCACTCGCGCCTCGGAGTTCTGCGCCATGGTGCCGGCCAGGTTCAGCGCCACCGTGGTCTTGCCCTCGCCGTAGACCGCCGAGGTGATCCCCACCACAAAGCACCTTGTGGGATTGGAGGCGTTCTCCACGTCCGCGTGAAGCCGAGCATACTCTTCTGGCACCACCGCGATAGCGCCGTGGCCGTTCCCGTTGCCGTTACCGCTGTATGCCTGCACGGGGTTATTGAAGTCCTGGAGTCCCAGGCGGGCCAACGAACCTCCGCTCGGCTGCTCCGGCGCGGTCTCCCTCTCCGTTGTCTGTGTCATGACGTAATACTCCGATTGGATGCGGCCGTTATCTTCCGGGCGGCCTGGCGGACGGAGGGCATCTTAGGGAGAACCGCGAGGACGGTCTTGCCCAGGTGGCGCTCCACGTCCACAGGCGTCCGCAGGGTGTGATCCAGGGACTCGGCCAGGAGAGAGAACCCGAAGCCGATGATCACGCCCATCAGCGGCCCAAGCGCGTAGAGTAGCATGGCCTTACCCCCCGAGTCCAGTTTCTCCGACGTGGGGGCCACCACAAGCTTCACCGACTTGGAGTGCACGAACTTATCGCGCTCCTCGTCGATGCGGGCCGCGGCCATCTGGTCCGCAAGCTGGTTGCGGAGCTGGTTGGACTGCTGGTACGCGCGGTCGATGGTGGCGAACTGCTTCTCCTCCACCGGCATCGCCGTCACGCGCTGCATCTGCCGCGCCGTCTGCATCTGCAGATCCGCCTCACGCTGCTGGAGCCCCTTCACGGCGACGGCGTACTGGATCTTCATCTGCTGGAGCTGGTCCCACTTGGGGTTTGTAGTCTTCTGCGTCGTCTCGTCCTGCGTGCTGGCCGCGAGCGGGTGCTTCTTCGCGTCCGCGATCTGCTTGTTGACGTCTGCGATCTTCTTGCGCTGGTCGATGACCGCCGGGTGCCGGTCGGCATACCGTTCCAGAAGCCCATTCAGCTCGGACTGGAGGTCGCGCTTCTTCTGCTCCAGCTTCGCGGTCGGGTCCTCTTCGTGCCGGACGTTCTGCTCTGTCACTATGAACTGCGGCGTTTTGGCGAGGTCGTCGTCTATGGTCTGGAGCCGCTGCTGCGCCTCCGCCATCTCGGTATGCGTATCCTCCAGGCTGTTCTGGATGCGGTCCAGATTGCTGAAGGCGCTTGCCATGAGGGTGGGCTGCTGCCAGTAGTGCTCCACCAGGTACTTGACCCTGGCGGACGCCTTCGCGTTGGCGTCCTCGTCCGCCGTGCGGAACTGCTGCTCCAGGAGAAGCCGCTTGTTGGTGCTGTTGGCAGTCTCGATGTCCAGCGTCTTGCCGGCGAACCGGTTGTAGAGCGCGCCCAGGATGGCCTCCGCTTGTCGCGGGTCGTTCCAGGTCAGCGAGAGCTCCATGTAGATCTCGTTCTGGATGACGGGCGACGTGAGGGAGTTGCGGACGCGCCGCACCAGCGCCTCAAACCTCTCCGGCGGCACGTTCTGGTTCATGTGGGCGTCCCGGAGCACGCCCCGAAGGAAGTCAGGATCCTTCCGGATCCAGAACGCAAGACGGTCGGTCTTCCTTGCCGCGGGAGAGTGGTCCGTGTCCGAGCCGCCGCCGGCCGTGATCGCGGCCGTCTCCGGCTCGCCGGCAAGTCCCGCGATGAGGGTGGTGGTGTACGAGGCCGAACGCAGGTAGACGAGGCCGCTGGTAATGAGGGTTCCTGCCAGGATGGCGATGATGAACATCCGCTTACAGCGGAAAACGAGCTCGACGTACTCGTACAGCGGCGACGAGCCATAGATGGGCATACGGCGCTACCTCCACTTCCGTACTACTTACAAGGTGACACGGTGACAGGTCATGCAGAAATCGGGCCATGCGCGCGCGAAGCACGCGGTCGCATGCGGCGGAATTGCGAAAACCCCGCATTATCCGCTAGTGCTACCGTCGTACTGCCGTCCTGATTCCGGCCTGTTTCGGGCCGTACATGAATCTGGCCCGCTGCAATTGCAGCGGGCCAGTACGAGGTCACTCTGGATACTGACGACTGGGGCCTATTCGCGGCCAGGTCCTCCCGGACCTCCCGGCCCACCGGACCCTCCGGGGAAGCCGCCCCGCCCCGGCCCTTTGCCGTATCCGCCGGGACCCGTGTTGTCGTTGCGGCGACGGACGAGCTTGGCGAGGGTGTTATCCACCGTAAAGCTCCAGGATTTGGTGCTGGTATTCCCTCTCCAGTCCGCCGCGACTACGGTCACCGTATGGCGGCCGTCTGCGAGTGGGCGGACCGTGGAGGCGCTGGACGGCTCCTGCGTGGTGTACCGCAGCATGGCCGTATCGGTGTCGTAGGCGTAACCGTTTACGGTGTCCAGCGTGTCCGTGTCATTGTTGGTCTTCGGCTTCCGCGGGATACCCTGGTTGTCGAGGAGCAGCTTCACCGAGTCGGGGTTAACGCCGGACCCGTCGTCCACGATCTTGGCCGCAAACTCAATCGGCGGTGAGCCGTTCATAACTACTCCCATGTCCGGCTGTGTGTCCGAGATCACCGGCCCGAGCGTGTCAACCGCATCCGCGCGGAACGCAGACAACGACCCATCGTCCGTGAGAATATACAGCGTATTGTTCGCCACCACCGGAGCGGCGGCGACGTTAGTGTGCTGGGCGATAACCGTGTCGCTGGTGCTCGAAGGTGCCACCATGTAGCTCCACTTGAGTGCGCCGGTGTCTGTGTCGTAGGCATACACTCCTCCGAGCGTAGTGCCCACTATGAGCGTGTGCCCGGCAATTGTTGGAGGCGCGATGGCGTCATAAGGCAGCTTGGGCACGCTCTTGGCCGGCCACTTGTCGCGGCCAAACCGGGGCTCAAACGCCAGTATGCGGTCATCGGTGGTGATGACGTAGATGGCGTCATCGGTAACCGCAGGGCTCGTGGCGATGTCGCTTGACAGGATCCGGTTCCACTTCAGCCCCAGGTTGCGGCCCATGAGCGTGGTAAGATTGGAGCCGTTTGCCACATAAACGAAGTCGCCCTGCACCACCGGCGCCATGCCGGCTACGTTACCGTTGAACCGGTAAAAGTAGCGCTCCAGTCCGCTTGCGATGTTGATCGCGTGAAGGACGTTGTCAGACGTAAGCGCATACACAAACCCGTTGCCGACGGCCGGCGCCCCACTCATCTCGTCCAGGAACTTGACCCCGTTTCGCCAGGTGTTGACCGCGGCTCCAGTCTTGGCGTCGACTGCCCACACGCGGTCGTCGGCGGTGCCGAAGTAGACCGTTCCGTCCACCACCATAGGCGATCCATCGATGCTGCTGCGGGTATCGAAGCTCCAGCCGGGTTTGCCGGTGGCCGCGTCGATGGAATACAGCTTCCCGTCTCCCGCACCGATGAACACCGTGCCATCCGAGTAAGCGAGCGAGCCGCCGATGCTCGTCGACATGGGCGCATCCTGCGGATAGCGCCATCTAAGCCCGCCAGAGGCGGTATCGACGGCGTAGATGCGGTTGCCGGAGGCAAAGTACGCGGTATCACCCGCGATGATGGGCGACGATGGATTGTATCCGAAGTAGGTGGAGGTGTATCTCCAGTCCAGAGACAGCGGAGTAGTGAGGTTATCCGGATAGACGCCGGTAAGGCCGGGTCCACCCCTGTATACGGTGGCGTCGGCGCTAGCTGGTCCTGCGCCTGCCGCGGCCAGTGCGGCAGCGGCGAGGGCCGTCGCACACAGCGCACGAAGGCCATTGGCACTGCGGCCATGGGTACGGAACATAGTGTGTCTTGCCCCCTCCAGAGAGGATCGTCGAGTGTTGGGTGGATCAGCGCGCGGGCGTGGTGGCTGCCCACGGTACTACAGCGCGCGCCGTGCGCGCCGGGGTGCCGGTACGCTTGACAGTATAGCGGAACCCCGGTATGGTGTCAATACGAGCAGGGTTACCGGCGGCGTGCCCCAACGTGCTTGCATATTAGACGAAATGGCCCTTACAGGCGTTACCTGGACGGCCCAACCAAACCAGAAGAGACGACATTGGACGATATCGATGCGGCCGAGCGAGTGGACCTGGATCAGCTCGATGAAGAGTATCGACGCAGGCACGGCGTGGGCGTTGAGTTCATCAAGGCGCAGGTAGGGCCCGGTGAAATATACTCCAACGCCGCTGCACGCGCCGTCATCTCTCCGCAGGGCGCCTGGTTCGAGTGCACGGACCTACCGATGGAGTTCTCGGGAGTCGCTGGCGGTCCCGTAGACCACCGGTTTCTAAGGGATGCTGAGGCCCTGGAGATCCTGGAACGCCTCCACGACGCAACTGCGGGCGTGACGCCTCAGAACGCGCGCCTCTTCAGCCTCTTCGCCCTCTACACGCGCCGTGGGATCTATGATCGTCGCGGAGTATACGCCTTCCACTTCGCCACGCGCTCCGATGGACCGGAAGCGCGCCCGTTCACGGTGGGGCAGTACCGGCCGGAGACTTTACCGCTCGTCTTCAAGTGCCGCGTGGACGGGGATGAGGTGGTCGCGGGCCTGCCATTTCAGCGCGGCGTGGTCTTCTGCTTAACCGGAATCGGAGAGCTAAACCTGGTGGTCTACATCCCCTATGAGGGTCCCGACATCCGCGACCTCTCCAACGCCCCTGTCAATCCCACCATTCAGTAGGGCCGCCCCTACTCTTTGAGCAGGTCGTTGATGAGCTGGTTCAAGATTTCGTCCGTCTCGAGGCTGTACCCGTTCTGTGTCCAGCGGATATGCCCCTTCCGATCTACCAGCACCATCAGGGGAATGGATCCCTTGTTGTATGGCGGGTACTGGTTCTTGTCCAGGATGAGCCCGGCCGGATAGGTCATCCCCATGTCTTTGATGAACTGCGGGACCCCCGACGGGTCGTCATCCACGGAGACGCCCAGGGCCACAAATCCGCGCCCAGAGTACTTCTTGTAGGCCTTTTCGATACCGGGGATGGACATGCGGCACGGACCGCACCACGTCGCCCAGAAATCGATCAGCACCACCTTCCCCTTGAGGTCGGAGAGCTTCACCGGGCCGGAAGCGGCGCGGATGCCGATGTCCGGCGCGGTGCCGCCGTCCTTGAGCGCGGGCGGCGTGTTCTGCTCGAACACCGCCCACGCGCCAACGTACGCTGCCACCAATACCAGCGCGATGAGGATAATCCGCTCTGTCCTTCGGCTCATGGTCTCTGAACACGCTCCTGGCTGCGGGCCTTGAGGCCTCCCGGACGCCGTCCCCGCAGATGCTATAATCCGCTACTCTACGTCTGACGGGTGACGGACGACGGTGGACGGAACCGGATTCTGTCCGTCATCCGTCGCCCGTCATTCGTCAGCGGCCCGTTTGTTCGGCCGCTATAGGAACCCGCATGCTTGCCCGCGAGCTTCGCCAGCTATACATAGAGTTTTTCCGGGAGAGAGGTCACCTGCACCTTCCCGGTGCGCCGCTCATTCCCATCGACGCACTCGGCGTGGAGGACACCTCCACGCTTTTCACGAGCGCCGGGATGCAGCAATTCAAGCCGTTCTTCACCGGCGAAGCCACTCCGCCTAGCCGCCGCGTAGTCACCGTGCAGAAGTGCATGCGCACGGGTGACATCGACAGCGTCGGCGACTTCTCCCACTGCACCTTCTTTGAGATGCTCGGCAACTTCAGCTTCGGCGACTACTTCAAGGCGGAGGTAATCCCGTGGACCTGGGAGTTCCTGATCGAGCAACTGAAGATCGACCCGGACCGGCTGGACGTTACCGTGTTCCAGGACGACGACGAGGCATTCGACATCTGGCACCGCGTCGTGGGGCTGCCGCAAGACCGCATTCACCGCCAGGGCGAAGACAAGAACTACTGGCCAGCTAACGCCATCAGCAAAGGCCCCGACGGTCCCTGCGGCCCGTGCACCGAGATATTCTACCGCCTGGTTCCCGCGGAGGAGCTGACGCAGGACCCCAGCCTGACCCCGGACCAGCGGTTCGCCATCGACGACGATGCCGGCAAGTATGTTGAAATCTGGAACAACGTCTTCACCCAGTACAACCGCGGGCAGGACGAGCAGGGTCACCCCATCCTGGACCCGTTGCCCAACAAGAACAACGACACGGGAGCCGGGCTGGACCGGATCGCCTACGTCATACAGGGCAAACGCAGCGTCTTCGAGACGGACCTCTTCACGCCCATCCTGAGCCGCATCGAGGAGCTCTCCGGCAAACGGTATGGAGGAACGGACGGCCCGCTGGACTTCGCCTTCCGCGTGGTGGCGGAGCACACGCGCTGCATGGTCTTCTGCATCGGCGACGGGGTTACGCCTTCCAACGAGGGACGCGGCTACGTGCTGCGGCGCATCATGCGCCGGGCGGTGCGGTTTGGCAAGACGGCGATGGGTTTTGAGGAGCCGTTCCTCCACAAGGTTGCCCCTAAAGTGATGGAGCAGATGGGCGACTTCTACCCGGAGATTGTTGAGCGCCGCGATCTCATCGTCCAGACGATTCTTTCGGAGGAGGAGCGGTTCCGGCATACGCTGGACAACGGCATGCACCGCCTCAACGAGCTGCTTGCGACGCCGTCCGCGCAACAGTCCAAGATGCTGGCCGGAGTGGACGCGTTTACCCTCTATGACACCTATGGGTTCCCGCTGGAGCTTACTCAGGAGATTGCAGCGGAGCAGGGCGTCTCGGTGGACCTTGAAGAGTACGGCCGAGCTCTGAGGCGCCAGCAGGAGACTTCTCGCGCGGCCGCGGGCGAAAAGGAAGTCTTCCGCAGCTCCGGGGCTGCATTGGCGGAGCTGCAGCGGACGCTCTCCCCCACCGAGTTCCTGGGATATTCGGATACTATTGCCGAGGCAACCGTCCTGGCGATGTTGCGCGACGGGCAACGGGTAGAGTTAGCGCGCGCCGGGGACCAGGTGGAGATTGTCCTCGAACGCACTCCCTTCTACGCGGAGGCCGGCGGGCAGGTGGGAGACACGGGCCTCATTCAGGCGCCCTCCGGCGACACTACCTGCGCGCTGCTCGTCCAAGTGGACGATACGCAGAAGGCCGCCGGAATCTACCTGCACCGCGCGACGGTCAAGGAGGGAGAGGCAACGGTGGGCCAGCGCGTCCACGTGGCGGTGAACGGCGCGCGCAGGCGCAGTATCATGCGCAACCACACCGCAACGCACCTGCTGCACGCGGCGCTGCGGGCGGTTCTGGGCACGCATGTGCACCAGAAGGGGTCGCTGGTCGCGCCCGACCGGTTGCGGTTCGACTTTACGCACGCCAAGCCCATGACACCGGACGACATCCGGCGCGTAGAGGAGATAGTGAACGGGGAGGTGCTGGAGGACCTGCCGGTCCGCATCCACGTGGACATCTCCATCGACGAGGCCCGGTCCCGCCGGGCGATGATGCTCTTCGGTGAGAAGTACGGCGGTCGCGTCCGGATGGTGGAGGTCCCCGGATTCAGCCTGGAGCTATGCGGAGGTACGCACCTGAGCCACCTGGCGCAGGTCGGCTTGTTCAAGATCGTCTCCGAGACCGGTGTGGCGGCCGGTGTGCGGCGCATCGAGGCAGTGACCGGCGAGGGCGCGTACCGTTACGTCAATGAGCGCGAAGAGGCTCTGGAGCGGGTGGCGGGTGCGCTGAAGACAACTCCGCGTGACGTGCTGGTGGCCGTGGAGCGGTTGCATCAGCAGCGGGCGCAGTTGGAGAAGCAGATCCAGCAGCTAAAGTCCAGCGCGGCCGGCCAGGGAGACGCCCTGCACGCGCAGGAGGTCGGCGGCGTTACCGTACTTACAGGATCCCTGCCTAACGCGGACGCCGAAGTGCTGTCCGCCGCCGCGGACCGGGCGGCGCAGCAGCACCGTTCTGCCATCATCGTCGCGGCGGCGGTGGTGGACGGGCAGGCCCGGTTTGCTGCCAAGGTGACGCCGGACCTGGTAAATCGGGGCTTCCACGCCGGAAACCTGGTACGCTCGGTAGCCGAACTTGCCGGTGGCCGCGGCGGCGGTCGGCCGGACTTCGCTCAGGCCGGTGGCGGCGACCCGTCCCGGGTAGCAGACGCGCTGGCTGCCGTAGCCCAGCTCATTGGAGAGCAGGTGAGAGGTGAGAGGTGAGTGCCATATCCGAGTTACTTCTGCTCCCCCAGTAATGGGGGCTGGGGCGCTTCCGCGGCCTCTCACCTCTCACCTCTCACCTATGTTGACACCGCCGGATCGGCATACCTATAATTCTCCGGGAGAGCCGTGGGCTTTCCCAAGGAGTCCCTCTTGATCGAGGTCGAGCTTTCCGCCCCCGAAGTGCCGATTGAGCCGGGCGGCACCGCCCAGCTTACGGTGACCATCACCAACCGGCAGGACCACGACGACCACGTCTTCATCGAGATAGAGGGCATCGACGTGGAGTGGTACGCGCTCCCGGTGCCCGCCGTAAACGTAGCCGCCGGAAACTCCCAGTCCGCGCGGATTCTCTTCAAGGTGGCGCGCTCCAGCGAGAGCGCCGCCGGCACCTATCCCTTCCTGGTCCGCGCCCGCGGCATGGAGTCCGGCGAGAGCGGCGTCCAGCAGGCGGCTCTGGTCATTAAGGCGTTCAACGCTCTCCAGATGGACCTGACCCCCAAGCGCGCCACCGCTACCTTCGCGCACCGGGCCCAGGTGTTCGACGTCCACGTCTCTAATTTGGGCAACCAGGACGAGACACTGGACCTGTACGCATCCGATCCGGACGACGGCTGCGCCTATGAGTTCGAGACGAGCCGCATCACGCTCAAGCCTGGCCGATCGGAGGTGGTGCCGATGCGCGTAGAGCCGGTCACGCAGCCGGTCTTCGGCGTCGGACGCCTGTTCAGTTTCGTGATCACCGCCCGCTCGGTGGAGGACTCCTACGTCTCCTGCAACGTTACCGGCCAGATCGAGCGGCGAGCATTCGTCTCTCCGTTCGTGGCGGCCCTTCTCCTGCTCATACTGGCGGGGTTTGGCTCCTGGGCGCTTTTCAGGCCCCGGCCCGTGGTGATCGAGTCGTTTACGGAGAGCCCGGCGCAGGTCACGCGCGGACAGGCCATCACGCTCGCCTGGGTGCTGGGCAACTTCGGGCGCGGGGCGCAGGCGTACATCAAGGGCAGCGACAACACGACCATCCCGGTAAGCGCCCCCGCCGGTTCCGTCAAGGTGACGCCGGACTTAACCACGACCTATGAGCTGGTGGCGCAGGGGGGCGGCAAGACCGACCGGCGGACCTCCCAGGTCATCGTGGTGCCGGGACCGAAACCCCTGGCGCCCAGGATCAGCTCCTTTACCGCGTCGCGCGAGCTGGTGCATCAGGGAGATACGGTAACGCTCACCTGGAGCGTAGATCGCGCAAAGGTTGTCGCCCTGGATCCGCTCGGCAAGTCCAACGATCCGCGCCTCTGGAACAGCCAGGAGGTGCAGCCGCCAGCCGACACCACCTATATCCTCCATGCCCAGGGGCCCGGCGGTGTGGTTTCCAGGAGCGTGAAAGTCCACGTAGTCCCGATCACGGAATCCACTGCGGAGATTCACGGGTTCAAGGTGAAGCCGGACACCATCCACGTCGGCGAGCAGGCGACGCTTAGCTGGTCTGTCGGCAACGCGTCAGACGTTCAGATAGACAATGGAGTGGGCGGAGGGCTGAAGCCGAAGGACAAGTTCATTGTCTCTCCCAGCCAGACGACGACCTATACGCTGAGCGTCAGCGACGACAAGGGCAACCGGCGCACCAGGCAGGTGACGCTCACCGTCTTGCCCGCGGAGCCTCCGCCACCGTCGCAGTCTGAGACCAACCCGCAGTCCCCGCCGGGAGCGCCGACTCCGTCCACGGGAGGCGAGCCCTCCGGCCAGCCCCCGCATTAGGGATGGAGTAATGGAGTAATGGATTCCGGACTCCCGGACATCACTCCACTACTCCACAACTCCATTACTCCGTCGCCTTCTCCCTTGGGGTGGCGTTCTTGATCCACACGGCTTTGATATTCACGAACTCCCGAATGCCGAAGACGCTCAGCTCCCGGCCATAGCCGGAGCGCTTCACGCCGCCGAAGGGCAGGGGCGGGGAAGACGCCACCATCTCATTGACGAACACCATGCCCGCCTCGATCCCTTCGATGAGCCGGTCTCGCTCAGCCGATTCGTTCGTCCAGGCGCTCGCGCCAAGGCCAAACGGAGTATCATTGGCCTTCCGGATCGCCTCCTCCAGATCGTGCACTCGAAAGAGCGCCGCCACCGGCCCGAACAGCTCTTCCTGGTCCGCCGGGGAGCCTTCGGGGATGTCCGCGAGCACAGTTGGCGCGTAGTAGCAGCCGGGCCGTTCCAGTCGCTTGCCACCCGTCAGAAGCCGGGCGCCTTTCCGCACGGTCTCCTGCACCTGCTCGTCGAGGCCTGCGAGGATATCCTTCGTAGCGAGCGGCCCGACGTCGGTCTTCTCGTCCATGGGATCACCCACGACGAGCGACTGCATGACGTCCACGAAGCGGCGCTCGAACTCGTCATAGATCCGCTCGTGGACGATGAACCGCTTCGCGGCGATGCAGGACTGGCCGTTGTTGATGGCCCGTGCTTGTACTGCCATGCGCACCGTCACCTTCAGGTCCGCGCTCGGCATCACCACGAAGGGATCGCTCCCGCCTAGCTCCAGAACGGTCTTCTTGAGTTTCCGGCCCGCGTCCGCACCTACTGAGCTTCCGGCCGCATCGCTGCCCGTGAGGGTGGCCGCCGCGATGCGCCGGTCAGCAATCAGTGCTGTGACCTTGTCCGGGCCGATGAGCAGCGTCTGGAACACACCCTCCGGAAAGCCGGCGCGCCGCAGGATCTCCTCGATGGCCAGGGAGCACTGCGGGACGTTCGAGGCGTGCTTCAGCAGTCCCACGTTACCGGCCATCAGGGCCGGAGCCGCGAACCGGAAGACCTGCCAGAAGGGGAAGTTCCAGGGCATGATCGCGAGGACCGGTCCGATCGGCTGGTACTTAACGTAGGCGCGCGCGCCCTCTACGGGCACGTCCTCGTCCGCCAGGAATCGCTCAGCGTTGTCCGCGTAGTACCGGCAGCCGCGGGCGCACTTCTCCGCCTCCTGCACGGCGGCCTTGAGGGGCTTACCCATCTCCTGGGTCATGAGGCGTCCCCAGCGATGCTTCTCCCCTTCCAGGATCTCCGCCGCCTCCCTCATCCTTTCCGCTCTATCCGCGAAGGAGCTTCTCCGGTGTGCCTGAAACGCCTCCTCCGCCTTCCGGAGCTTCGCCTCGATAGAGGCGTCGTCCTCGGCCTCAAACTTCCGGAGCACCTCTCCCGTCGCCGGATTACGGCTCTCGATGGCCATCGGTCCTCTCCTTCATGCGCTGCTTGATAGCCGCTTCCTCGCCGTTGTCGGTAGGCTCGTAGTACGGGGCCGAGCGCGCACCTGGTGGGACGTACTCCTGCTCCACGTAGTTCCCGGGGTAGTCGTGCGGGTAGAGATATCCCTTGCCGTGACCGAACCGCTTCACACCGGGGTGGCTGGCGTCGCGGAGCGGGAGCGGCACCGGCGCTGGGCCGCGCTCGCGGATATCGTCCATAGCGCGGCCCAGCGCAACCATGGACCGGTTGCTCTTGGGGGCGGCGGCGAGGTAGGTGGTGGCCTGTGCGAGCGTGAGCTGTGCTTCCGGCATGCCGATGAACATCACGGCCTGCGCCGCTGCGTTGGCCAACACCAGTCCCAGCGGATCCGCGTTGCCAAGGTCTTCGGAGGCGAGGATCACCAGCCGGCGGGCGATGAACCGGGGATCCTCGCCCGCCATGAGCATGCGCGCGAGCCAGTAGAGCGCGGCGTCGGGGTCCGAGCCCCGCACAGACTTGATGAAGGCGGAGATGGTGTCGTAGTGTTCGTCGCTAGCCTTATCGTACCGGAGCGCCCTTTGCTGCGCCGCCTCCTCCGCAATGGCGAGCGTAACTACGCGGGTTGATGGCTGATGGTTGATGGTTGATGGTCCGGAATCCGGAGTCCCCCCTTCTCCCCTTCTCCCCTTCTCCCCCTCCACAGCTTCTACGGCCGCCTCCAGGGCGTTCAGCGCGGTACGGGCATCACCGCCGGAGATCCCCCCCAGAAAGTCCAGTGCGTCTTCTTCTATCGTGGCGCCGGTCCTGCCGAGGCCGCGCTCCTCGTCCTGGAGCGCCCGCAGCAGCAGGCTCCGGATGACATCCTCGGACAGCGACTCGAAGCGGAAAACGCGTGAGCGGGAGATGAGCGGCGCATTCACCTCGAAGTAGGGGTTCTCCGTGGTCGCCCCGATGAGCGCCACGGTACCGTCCTCCACGTGCGGCAGCAGCGCGTCCTGCTGGCTCTTGTTCCAGCGGTGGATCTCATCCACGAAGAGGATAGTCTTCTGACCGAGCTTGCGGCGCCGCTCCCGGGCGCGGTCGATCACCTTCCGCAAGTCCGCCACGCCGGAGGTGACGGCGGAGAAATTCTCGAACGCAGCACGCGTGGTGCGAGCGATGATGGCCGCCAGGGTGGACTTTCCTGAGCCGGGAGGTCCCCAGAAGATGACGGAGGTGAGCCGGTCCGCCTCGATAGCCCGCCGCAGCAGCGTGCCGGGGCCGACCACACTCTCCTGGCCCACGAATTCGTCCAGCGTCCTCGGCCGCATCCGCGCCGCCAGCGGCGCATCCTCCGCCGCTGGCACTCCAGGACTGGACTCATCGAACAGGTTGGCCGAGGCGTCTTCTGGCGAACTCACCTCTCACCTCTCACTGCACCCCATACAGCTCCCCGAACTTGGTGTGCAGGTAGTCCACGTAGTAGCGTGCGGTGAGCGGCTCGCCGGTCGCCTTCTGGATCAGCTCATCCGGCCGATACTTGCGCCCGCACCGGTGGACGTGCTCCCGCAGCCAGCCGAGCAGCGACGTGAACTCCCCTGCCCGGATCCGGTCGTCCAGGTCCGGCAGGTCCCGCTGCGCGGCATGCCAGAGCTGGGCCGAAATGAGGTTGCCCAGGGTGTACGTCGGAAAGTAGCCGAACATGCCGCCGGACCAGTGGATGTCCTGCAGCACTCCGTGCGCGTCGTCCGGCGGCGTGATGCCCAGGTACTGATGCATGCGCGCGTTCCACGCGCCCGGCAGATCGCGCACCGACAGCTTGCCCTGCAGGAGCTCACGCTCCAGTTCAAAGCGCAGGAGGATGTGCAGGTTGTAGGTCACCTCGTCCGCCTCCACCCGGATGAAGGAGCGCTCGACGCGGTTGACGGCGCGGTAGTACCGCTCCACGTCCACGCCTGCGTACGCGTCGGGAAAGGTGGCCTGTAGCTTCGGCATGACGTACTCGCAGAAAGGCCGCCCGCGGCCTACCAGGTTTTCCCACATCCGGGACTGGCTCTCATGGACGCCCATGGAGGCGGCGGAGCCGAGCGGCGTGTGGTCCCACTCCATGGGGATGCCCTGCTCGTACATGGCGTGCCCCGCCTCGTGCATCGACGCGTACAGCGCGGCGTCCAGCCGGTCCGCACTGAAGCGCGTGGTGATGCGCACGTCGCCGCGCGAGAAGTCGGTGCAGAAGGGATGGGCCGCTTCGTCCTGCCTGCCGCGGGTCAAGTCGTATCCAATCGCGGCCACGACCTCCTTGGTCAGCTCGCGCTGCGTCGGGATGTCGAACCGGCCGCTGATAGGCGCGCCGTCCGGGGACCTGGCCTCTCCAATTGTCCTTGTGAGATCAACGAGCTGCGGCCGGAGCTCAGCGAATACGGCTGCCACCTCGGCGGTGCGCATGCCCGGTTCGAAGCCATCCAGGAGCGGATCGTAGACGTCGTCCGTGTACCCCAGCCTCTCCGCGACCTGCCGGATCAGCACCACCATCTTTTCCAGCGCCGGAGCGAAGGCGCTGAACTCGCTCTGGGATCGCGCTTCCCGCCAGATGCCCTCCGCCGTCACGCTGTGTTCGGCGATCTCGCCCGCAAGCGTCGCAGGGATCTTCACGGCACGGTCAAAGTCATGGCGGACGTTGCCCACGAGCCGCACGGCGTCGCTCTCCGGGTCCGACCCCTCAACCTCCCGCTCGGCGGCCTCCAGGAGCCGTCCCGTGTCGGCGTCGGTGAACTGCTCGTGCGCTATCCGGCTCACGAGACCTATGGACGCTGCGCGGGCGGGACCCCCTCCGGGCGGCATATTCACCTGCTGGTCCCACTCCAGCACTCCGACCACGCTGCGGAGATAGGAGATCTGTTTCGTGCGCGCTATCAGCGCGTCCACCTTCTGGCCCATGGACCCTCGATTCTATAACCGGTCTCATTGGTCCGGTTCCACAGTCGGCGGAGGCCGACTTTGCGCTTTGTCTAGCCCGCGGTTTCAACCGCAGGGCCTTCTGGAGTAAACTCCAGTTTACACCGATTTGCCCCACTGAACCGCCTATGCGAGATTCCGTTCGCGGTCTCTACCACGTCGAGGTCCAGGATGCGTCCGTCCGCCAGCCGCGCGGGAGCGGGCTCGCGGGCCTCTCCTTCACCGCCCGTCCGGGCGAGTCCGTCGCCATCCTGGGCGGGTTGGACTCGCGCAAGGAGCTGGCGCTGCAGCTTCTCGCCGGCCGGCTGAAACCGGAATCCGGCTACGTCCACGTCCTGGGGAAAACGCCACACGCAGGCATGCGGCGGGTGGGTTATACGCCGGAGAGGCCCCGCTTCACCGCACTGCTGAGCCCGAACCGGCTGCTCGCGCTGGAGGCGGCACGGCACGGGGTCCCGGTGGGGCAGCGGCCCGCGCGCGTAGCCGAGGTGATAGACCTGCTGGACCTATATGGACAGCGCGACCGTCCGATACGCGAGCTGGGTCCGGGTGAGCGTGCGGCTGTTACGCTCGCCGCGGCGCTGGTCCACCGTCCCATGGTACTGCTGCTAGACAACCCCCTCACATCGCTTCCGGACCGGACCGCCACCCGGCTATGGCACTACCTGGAGCAGCGGCAGGCGAAGGAGGGCGCGAGCGTCGTTTTCACCACGGTGCGCTCAGCCGAGGCGGAGAGGGCCGACCACGTGGCTCTGCTGGACGGCGGGAGGATGCTGGCCTGCGGCCGGCCCGGTGACCTGCTGCAGGGACTGGAGGCCGACACGGTGATTGTGGAGGCCGCGGAGCCGGAGGCGGTCCAGCGGAACCTGCGCGGTATCTACGACGTGGAGCTTATCCAGACCCGCGACGGTGTCCTATTCCAGGCGGCCGACGGCACTGCAGTGGCTGCCCACCTGCTCCGCCACCCGGTAGAGGGCGCCAGGGCGATCTATCTGCGGCCCCCTACCCTGTGGGATGCCCTGCAGGCGCTGAGCAAGCACCGCTGAGGGCGGGCGAGCTGAGTACGTGTGGGAGTCTGGGAGTGCGGAGGATGTCCTCGGAGTCAGGATGCCCTCCGCTGCGTTCCTTAGTATAAGTGCAATACTACGGGACCTTGAAAAGCGTGCCGCCCCCATAGGGACCGTAGAGCGTTGTGGCGCCGTAAACCGTGCCCGCGCCATCCACTACGACGCCCGCGAAGGGTTGTCCCCCGGTTGCCGCGCTGAACGACTGGAGCAAGGTGAACGCTCCGGCTGTGCTACACCTCCAGGCGGTGCCGTAGCTGGATGGACCGCCGGACGAATTGGTGCCGTACAGGAGACCATCTGGACCAAGGAAGAGGTCTCCGTACGGATAGGCGCCGTCGGCGGCAGAGTTAAAGGCACGAATGAGCGTCACGTTCCCAGTGGACGTACTGATGGAGATGAGCGACCCGGAGTAGTACGTCGCCCCGCTGTAGCACACTGCGAAGATGGCGGAGCCGACGAGGACAGGTGTCCCGGAGAGACCATTGCCCTGCGCGCCGGTGAGGTTGGCGAGCAAGGCATATCCGGTTCCGTCCGTATTCAGCTTGAAAAAGGCGCCATACCCGTTGGCGCCACCGTAGTCCGCGGCTCCATAGAGGACGCCAGCTACATCCTGGACCAGTCCGGCTGATGGCTTATATCCGTCGTGATTGATGTTCGGGTCGAAGTTGTGCAGCACGGCAAACCCGGTACCGTCGGTAGCGATCGTGTAGACAACGCCGTAGCCTGATACGCCGCTGTTTGTAAGGCCGCCGTTCACGGTGGTACCGTATAGGTTTCCGTCCTGACCGATGAGGAGGCGACCCTGCGGGAGGAAGCCGTCGGGACCCTGAAAGTGATGGAGCACGGTAAGGTTGCCGGAGCCGTCCATACTCCAGACCGTACCGTTATTGTAGATGCCGCCGTACATGCACGTACCGTAGAAGTTCCCGTCCGGCCCCTGGATCACGCTGATGGGGTCGCGACCCTCCTGGGAGGAGTCGTCGAAGACGTGCAGAATCTGGTATACCCCGGAGGGCGTGGCCTGGTAGAAGACGCCCTGACGCAGCACGCCGCCATACCGGGTGACTCCATAGAGATTGCCGTCGAGGCCCAGCACCGGGCTGCCCATCTGGAAGTAACCATCCTGGTACTCATTGAAAGACTGGAGCAGGGTTGTGGTGCCCAGGCCAGTCCCCGAGTCGATGGCGATGCTGTAGAGCGAGCCGTACTGGCTGCTGTGCGAGAGAGGGACACCCGCTCCGCCTAACTGGCTGACCCCATACAAGTTCCCGTCGGAAGCGAGAATGGGCGGGCAGAGGGGATTGTCCGCGTCCGCCCCATTGAAGCTGGCGAGCGCGGTAAATGTGAGGGAAGCGTTCAACATGTAAGCCGTGCCGTAACCGTTGTCTCCGCCTGACGTGGTGGTTCCGTACAGATTGTCACTAGCGTCGACGCTCAGTCCGCTCTGGGGGTATGCTCCAGTAGCGCCGCCAAAGCTGTAGACGATGCTGAAGGCGCCCCCGGCCGCCGGGTCTATGCTGTAGACGATGCCCAGGTCTGCCGCGCCGCCGTATTGGGTCGTACCATAGAGCTTGCCATCTGCCCGCTTGACCAGCGCGGTTTGCGGGTAGCGCCCATCGGATGGGGTGTTGCTGAACGAGTGGACT
>CAYNFH010000038.1:0-33992 GCA_964396385.1 uncultured Chthonomonadaceae bacterium
CTGGCGAACGGTCAGCGGCTCCCCCAGAAGCCACCACGCGAGCAGCGCCGCGAAGACGGGCTCGGTGAGCGTGGAGGCCGCCACCGCCCCCGCGGTGAAGCGGTGCAGGGACCAGTTGAAGGCGGTGTGCCCGATGAGCTGCGGTCCCAGCGCCATGCCGGCGATGGAGACCCAGGCCGGCGCCGTACGCGGCCAGAGCGCCGGACCGGAAGAGAGCGCCGCCACCGGCAACAAGGTGACCGCCGACAGGCTGTAGGTCCAGGCGACCAGCCTGGCGGACCCCAGCCGCTCCTGCACGGGCTGTACAATCAGCAGGTACGCCGCAATCGCCACGGAGCCGGCGAGCGCCAGCAAGTCTCCGCTCCCTGCCTCGCCGGCGTGCCTCGCCGGTCCGACAGGCTCGCCGAGGCCAGCAGTAACCAGCCAGACGCCCACAGCGGCTACCACCAGCCCAAGCCAGAACGCGGCGGGCTGCCTCCGGCGGCGGGTCAGCAGATCGCCCAGTCCGGCCCAGAGCGGAGTCGTGGCTACGAGCAGCGTGGAGCCCGCTACGGAAATGCGTTGGAGGGAGGCGAACCAGGCGGCAAAGTGGAGGCCCAGCAGGATGCCGGCGGCCAGCAACAAACCGAAGTCCCGGCGGCCGACCGGAGGACCCGCCACTGTACGGCGCACCCGCAGCGCCACCGCGAGCAGGGCGGATGCGACGACCAGCCTCCACGCCGCCAGCGCGACGGGAGTCAGGCCGGCGCCCAGCCCCAGGCGCGCCAGGATCGCGGCGGACCCGACCGCCGCCTGGCCAACGGCGAGGATGCCGTAGTGGATCGGGCGGGGGGGCGGATAAGGGGGTGAAGGGGTGAGGGGGTGAGGGGGTGACAACAGGTTGAAGGTTGAAGGTTGAAGGTCCGGAAGCCGATCAGACGATCACTGGGGATGGTCCGCCCAGTCGCCTGCGTAGAGGACTTCTTCCTCTAGCTCGACGCCGAACCGCTCGCGGACCCTCTGCTTCACCTGCGCGGTGAGGGCGCGGATGTCCGCGGCCGTAGCGTGTCCGCGGTTCACCACGAAGTTGCCGTGTCGCCGGCTGATCTGCGCGCCACCCACTGTCAGTCCTTTGCACCCCACCGCCGCGCTCAGGTACCCGGCCGGCACCACACCGGCTTCCTTCATGGGCTTGGGAAGGTCCGGAAGCAGATCCGCCAGCTCGCGGCTGTACACGTTCTTGAAGAAGCTGCCGGCGCTGGCGTACCAGGGCTGCTTGAATATCCGCTGCCTCTGGTTCTCCCGCGCGCGGGCGAGGATCTCCGGCCGGGGTCTGGGAGTGAGCCGCAGGGTGACACGCACGATGGTTGCCGGCGAGCCCCCGGGCCGGCGGAGCCGGCTGTCCCGGTAGGAGAAGCCCATCCACTCCGCGCCCACCGTCTGCCGCTCTCCGTTCTCCACTACGTCTATCTCGACCACCAGGTCGCAGATATTCTGCCTGTACGCGCCCGCGTTGGAGACCATGGCGCCCCCCACGGTGCCGGGGATGCCCACGGCGAACTCCAGGCCGGAGAGGCCGAGCCGCGCGGCCCGCTGGAACAGCTTCATGAAGGGATAGCCCGAGTCGACGCGCGTGATCTCTCCCATCTCGCAGTGCATGCACTCGTTCAGTATGACGAGCCCGCGCACGCCCCGGTCGCTGATACAGACGTTGCTTCCCCCGCCGAGGAGGAAGTAGGGGACATCGAATCGCTGCGCCGCGGCGGTGACTTCCGCCAGGTTGTCGGCGGTAGTGGCGCGGAAGAACAGGTCCGCCGGGCCTCCCACGCGCAGCGTGGTGTACCGCCGCAGCGGCTCCTGCCACCGGATTCGGCCACCCACGTCCGGTGGGAGCGAATCCGCGAACGCCCGCCAACTGTCCGGTAAGATCAGTAGCTCAGTGGATGACATTGCGCCCCCAGTTTAGCACGCTGCCAGTGGCGAATCAAGAACATGGCAGCGCCATAGCGAGGGGACTGACCGGCGGCCCTGGGTGTATGAGCCCGCGTCGAGGAACACCATTGCAGGAACTTCGTAAGACTACTTTGGCACCAACGTTCTGCGAATTGGAAGAGGATAGGCTAGGTATCCGCGGCGAAAGTGTAATCTGCGTAAGGTAGAACCCCGTAAACCGCGAGAGGAGTCGCCTATGAGGCTGACCAGCCGAGCCGCACGCCAATCCGACTTCCAGAGTGCCTACCGCGCTTGCTTCCCCCACGACCTAGGCGACGAAAAGCTCAAGCAAATCCTCGCCCACGAGTGGCAAGTCTTCTTAGCCCACGCCGCGACGCGGTCCATGGTTGCCGAGGACCTGAATCGCCCGGCCGGCGACCGGATTGTGGGCTTCGCTCAGACGGTTTTCGTAACCGACAAGTGTGTAGGAGAAATCCTTGCATGCGACGCTCCCCTGGGCAATGTCATCGCCTCTCATCACCTCCGCGACGGCTCGTGGCCCCTGCTATCCATCAAGGAGATCGCGGAGGCGAACGCGGGGGAAGGCCTCAACGCCCTGGTAACCCGGCTGGATTGGACCGACCAAGGGCTGACAGAAGAGGAACAGTGGGAGCTTCGCGGCTACATTGAGCAGAGCTGGGCGCGGTACTGGCGCGGCTACAACTACAGGCGCGTCTTGCTCTACGCCTATGGCCCCTGGCCGCAGACGACTCTTACGAATTCGGGGTTCCATACCCTCGCAGACTTCACGGAGTATTTCCGGCGCCATCCGCCCGGCCCTCCTGCGGAGCGGCGGCCGGTGTTAATGGGGATTACCCGCGACGAAGGGGTCGCGGAGGAGGGCAGCCTTGCCAGTCAAATCTTCCGGTACTCCGCGCCGCGGTTTGGCTTTACGCTCGGGGAGCAGGAGCTTCTCACTCTCTCGCTTGACGGCCTCACTGACGCTGATATTGTGGAGAATCTGAATGGACAGATCACGCTCAACGGAATCAAGAAGCGCTGGTCCTCCATCTTCGATCGCGTCGATGGGGTGGACCCCTATCTGCTTCCTGCGGGCGCCACGGCCGGCCGCGGCGAGGAGAAGCGGCGCCCCCTATTGGCCTACCTCCGGGAGCACTACGAGGAACTCCGGCCGTTCAGTCCGCCAGCACACGCCTCGACAACTGTGAGGAGGTCCCTTTCAACAGTTATCGGCTGCGCCGCCGCGAGCGCTACTGCTGAGCCGTAGGGTTTCGCGGTGGTACAACCTACGGACCCTGCCGCCGGGAGCAATCCGAGAACTCACACTTTACTGCTGTCACTCTTATGTAACGGGTCTGTCATGCTCTGGTCCGGCTCGATGTGTTATTGTCTGTTGCGTGGCGGCCGCAGTGCGACACGGCTACTCATATCGCGAAACATCCCTGGCGTATTGCGAGCTGATTCGCCGAAAGTACCCTTTTAGGGTATTGCGGAACTCCTGCTCTGCCGCTAGACTGACGGTACGCTGACGCGGCACCGCTACTTCTCGCCGCAGGCGTCAGCCTCCAAGATCCTCGCACCGCCGCACCGACTTGTTTCTCTAGACGCAATGCCAAAAGGGGGGACAGAATGGCTACTCAGCTCGACGGCACGGTCGCGACGATGGAGGTCGCGCCCGCGGCCCTTGCGACACGCTTCCTGGCGTTCTTCATCGATGCCCTGGTATCCATCCCACTGCAGATAGTGGCCGCGGTCCCGGTGGTCGGTATCATTGGCGCCCCACTGCTGTGCGCCTACTGGCTGTCGCGGGACAGCTTCTTTCGGGGGCAGAGTCTCGGAAAGAAGCTGATGGGAATCCGCGTGGTGCGGACGGACAGCGAGCCGTTCACCTGGACGGACTCCTGTAAGCGGAACATCATTGCCTTCGCGATTCTGCTTGAGATGCTGCCGTTCATCGGTTTCATCGGACTGGCGGTATCGCTCCTTGGCTCCTTTGCGGACATCGTCCTCGTGCTGGCAACTAACCTCCGCATCGGAGACCGCATCGCGAGCACGCGCGTGATCGCGGCCTAGACAACGGAACAGTACACGTTCTTCTGGCCCGCGAGCACGAGGCGCGGCAGCTCCCGCCACCTGGAAGCATGAGGGATCGTCCATGAAATATGCAGCTACCAGTCCGCTGCGCGGGTTGAGCCTCGTTGCATCAGGGCTCGCGATATCCGCGATGCCCATGTCGGCCGCTCCCAGCGACCAAACTACTCTCATCCGTGAGCTCGCCAAGAACAAGACACGGGTTGTCCTCATTGTCTCGGGACCGCAGGCGGAAGGTGCCGCCCGGACCATCCAGGGCGAGATCATGCGCCACAGGGACAACCAGCACGCTATCACGGATCTTCCGATTGTACCCATGGGGGAGGACGCGGTGAGGGCTGCTGCGCCCGAGGGGAAGGAGAAGGTCGTATCCATTCTCTGGATCCTGGCGCGAAACGAGTGTAGCGGGGACGTCTCGCCCGATCTAGCGTCGAGCCTGCCGGTTCCGCTGGCGTCATTGAAGCCCGGCGCCGGGGCGCTGAGACTTCAGATAACCAGCGCCCCCAAGAAGGGAGGCACGGCCTACATCGCTGAGATGGTAGCGCCTGACGCACAGCGGCTGGCGCCACTCGTACAGCGGCTCATGACTTGCTCAGGCTATGGGTACGCCAACCTCCGGTTGAATGAGGATTTCAGCACTTACCGTCTGGCTGTCTTCAGCTCGCCGGACGATCGGACGTGGGCGGAATCGTGGGGCCGGGCGGCACCTACCGAAGGCACGTCCGGCGAGGCTCTGTCCGCCGCCAGGGCATTCTTGCGGCTGCACCCGTTCGCTACAATGACCGCTGCGGAACGGGAAAAGTTTCGCGAGCTTGCTGCAGCGGCGCGCACAGGCACGTCTGGGTCGCCGGTTACTTCGGGCTGGACGGACTACAAGTGGTACTCGCTCAACGACCGGGACTCCCTGCCCCCTGAGCAGTTGGCGGAGTACCATCAGGTGTTCTTTATCAACCGGGGCAAGCAGAGAGCCGCACTCCCTATGTGCGTACAGCAGCTCCTGAAGGATGAGACCCTCAAGGAAACCACCACACTTATCAGGCAGCAGGATCTTGGCGGCGGACTCATCTTGACTGTCTTCAGTGCACCAAGTGAAACAGTCCTAAGCGCCAAGGCTGCTCACTTCCGAAGCATCAACAGCATTCCTGGGGGACGCGTGGCGGAGGAAGCCCAGGACTTGCGGCATATCGGCCGGACCACGCTTCTGGTGAACGGCGCGGACGAAGCCCAGCACGAGTCTATCCGGCTGCAGGTGGCGCATGAGATGCGCACAGTCCTTCGTGTGCCTGTAGAGGAGCGGGGAGACGTACTCAAGCTCCTGCAGCGCGAGGTGTCGCTGGAGGAGCTTCAGGGTGCTACCGATACTGCCAATAAGCTCCGGCGCAACGCGGGGCTCAGCTTTATCTGGCTGTTGACCCTGCAGGACTGTTCCGGCAGCACCGAATACCAGGCCGCGGAGACGAAGCTGACAACCGAGGACCCGCCTTCTTATGAACAAGCCCATCGGGAAGATGACCCCGAGCCGCAGCTAATCATCAATGCGGTCGGCGGCGGGTACAAGGACGAGTACAACCGTAAGTACCCTCCCTACAAGGCGGCCCATGACGCGTGGGAGCAACGCAAGGCCGTCTACAGCGAGCGCGTGCGTCTGACCTGGCCGTGCCAGTGGGAAAGGACCATCACGTGCAGCAGCACCGCACACGCCCGCGGAATGCTTCGGCTCCTTGCCCTTGGCAACCCGGCAAGGCCGGCCGAGATTATTTGGGAGCGTGAATGCAACGGGTCGGCGTTCGGCGGCGGCAGTACGTATCGGACAGACCGGGTAACTGTTCGTGGCGTCGACATTCGCCCTTCGACTCTGGATGCGCCTCCCAATTCAAGCCAGTGTGCGCCTGACCTGCTGCTGCGAGCAGCATGCGATGTCGCCACTCAGGGCATTGCCGATCTGAAGGAACACGCCCTCCTCCCGGACGAGACGGCGCCGGAAGGTCCTGAGGAGCCTACACTGCCCGTGGCCGGCGGCACGGGAGCGGATCAAGGAACGGGCCAGGGGACGGGGTCGAGGAGTGTAGGACCTGCGCCAGAGGTTGTGGTCGCCGAGGTCCGGCGTAATACGGTGGCGGTCACAGCGGGCTCCGCGCAGGGCGTGCAACCGGGCGACCGCGTGTGGATCCCCCTGCAGACGCGCGAGCTAAAGCGCCCCGGTTCTGATGAAACCCTCCGCGTTGAGGTGACCGAAAGCATTACCCTGCGGGTGATCAACGTGGATGATAAGGTGTGCGACTGCGTGCCCGCAAACGCTGTGGAGGCCACTCACCTGGCCCACGTGAAGGTAGGGATGAAGGCCAAGATGGCCCATCCGCACCCCTCGCCAGCGCAAGGGAAGGCACATTGATGCGATACCCGAGTGCCGTACTCCCGTTGCTTACTGCCACGGTCATCTCCTGCGCCGCTGCCGCAGACCAGCGGCCCACTTCGTCCCAGGCGCGGCGATGGCGTGTGATGGTGATCGTCCCTGAGCGGCACATTGACAGGCCCCACATACCAGATCCAGCGGCTGAAACCGCCATCTGCCGCGCGCTGATCGATGCTGGCTACAAGGTTATTGACCAGGACAGGATAGCGCAGATCCGGGAGGACGCCGTGGTCGACCGAATCGTGCAGGGCGGACCCGGCGCGGGCGTGGACGCCCAGCGGCTCGGCCGTCGCTTTGGCGCGGATGTCCTTATTGCCGGAGAGGCATTCACGCAGGAAGAAACCAGGCAGGTCGTTCAGACAGATCTCGGCCAGGTCACGCGAATCCAGTGCCGCGGTCGCGTAGAGCTTCGCGGCATCCGGGTAGACAGTGGGGAGAAGTTCTATTCCGACTCACTGCACCAGACCGGCGCGCCTGACGCCACGGTCGAGCTTGCCAGCAAGATATGCCTGGAGCAACTCGGCGACAGCATCGCGCCCACGCTGCTGCGCAAGCTAGACGGGCTCGCAGGCTCTACGGCGCAATCGGTAGAGCTGGAAGTGCGGGGCATAGGCAGCTTCTCGCAGGGGCGCGCGCTGGAGCAGGCCCTGTCCCACGTGCCCGGAGTGGCCGAGATAAGTCCGGGCACGTATGAGGCGCACACTTACTTCCTGGAGCTTAGGCTGCAAAGGGTTGCCATCTCCCGGTTCCCGGCCCAGCTCGAGTCCGCCCCATCGCTCAAGCCGTTTCACCTGACCATCCAGAGTGCCAACGGCACTCGAATAATCGCAAACGCTAAATAGCAATAATTAGCAATAGGGAACACGTGCATAGATACATCCACGAGGAGGAGAGTGAGATGCGCAAACTGGCTGGGTTATCCACCACTCTTGTGGTGATAGGTCATCTCGTGCTCATATCCGGCGGGACCGCGCGAGCTCAATTCAACGACATGTTTGCCAATGCCACTATGCTGCCCCCAAACGGAGGGTCCGTGCGCGGCAACAACACTGGCGCGACAAAGGAACCTGGCGAGCCTAACCACGATGGTTTCGCCGGGGGACATTCCGTTTGGTACCGCTGGGTGGCCCCACAAACGAGCACGGTGACGTTCTCAATCGTTGCTCCTAACTTTACGGAGGTGTTGGCCGTCTACACCGGTCCGGCAGTCAACCAACTCACGCCTGTAATGAGCGCGGAGGGCGACCGCAGCATATCATTCAATGTGCTTGCGGGGACGGCTTACAGTATAGCCGTTGACGGTGCGTACGGAGACACTGGGGGCTTCACGGTTAGTTGGAGCCAGTTCGGCGACAATCGGACGCGCGTGCTTTGGAAACATACCAGCGGAGCTGTATCACTCTGGACTCTGTGGTCTCCTGGAAACTTTACGTATGACGACTACGGACCATATCCAGGCTGGGATGCTGCAGGCCTGGCGATTGGATACGACGACCAGCCGCGTGTGCTCTGGGCTTATGTGGACAACAGCATCTCACTTTGGAATATCCTCAGCCCGGGCTTCTTCTGGTACGACGATTACCTGGAGTACAACCGCCGTTCCTTCCAGTCCATCTGCGTTGGGGGAGATGATAACGCCTACCTGCTCTGGCAAGGCTCCGATAGGAGCATCGACGTCTGGAGGGTTCACTCCGATGGGAGCCAGGACTACAACTCGCTGAATCCGCCTCCGAACGGAGCGGCAATCGGAATCGGCGTAGGCATGGACGAGCGCCCATGGGTGATGTGGCGTGGATCAGATCTCCACTTGACGCTCTGGAGGCTGAGCAACTATCTTGACAATCCCGCAAGCCAGGACTACGGTCCCTATGCGGGCTGGACGCCTTCCTTTATGGCGATCGCGCCCGATAGTCTTCCGCGTGTTCTCTGGAAGGGGCCTTCCGGTCAGGTTTCCATCTGGACCGTCAGGTCCGACATGACCTTTACCACGCAGGACTACGGGCCCTATCCTGGCTGGGATGCGGCAGGAATGACGGTGGGATTGGATGGCAAGATACACTTGCTGTGGAGGAGCACGAGCGGTCAGATTTCCCTATGGACGATTGATTCGCCGGGCGCCTTTCGGTATGAGAACTACGGGCCGTTCGCGGGGTGGACTGCCATAGCGATCAGTACGAGCGTCCGGTAGTCCAGTATAGGGGTCTACGGCCGGCTGACCGCTGGATCTGGTGTGCTGGGTCCGTCAGCTCACGAATGTGCGACGGCTGAGCTAGGTGGGCCCCCGGCTGGTGGCAGAATTCGGGGAGAAACATCCATGGACTATCATGTTGCCGTTGTCCAGCGCAATAAGTTCCGTCCAGCCGGCGAAGTGGCTGCGAGAACTGTATTGCTCTGCGCCACGGTGATGGCGCTGGAAAGGATCATAGTAGAGAACCCGTATACTGCCCGTGCGTCATTTCAGGCGGCGTTTGGCGGGGACATGGGCTCCCTCACCGTTGGCGGCCTGTACCGGCTTTTGCCCAGGCTGCTCATCATATTCTTCCTCATCGCCACGGCCTTTGTGCTGGAGAAGCAGATTGCGCAGCCCCATCGGATTGCGGCGGGGCTGCGGCTGCGCTTCGTAGGCTTGGCGCTCGCAGGGATGTACGTGCTCCTGTTCATTGTCCCCACCGCGGCGGGCGTGTCGCCGAGCTATACTATGCTGCTATATCTCGGCGCGCTTGCCTGGCTTCTCGGCTACGCCGCCTCCGCGGTAGCCCTGGCACCCTCTTTCGAGCGCAGCCCGATCGCGGCCCTCGTTACCCAGTTTGGTTACTGGAGCGGCCGGAGCCGCTCTCTCTCCGTGGCGGCGCACATGCTCCTGGTTGTTGGTTGCCTGGCCGTGCCGGCTGCGGCTCGGATCAAACAGAACAACGCGGCGAGAGTGCGGTGGGAACAGAACGCACGCCAGGCGCTCTCTTTCGTGGCCAACCGGCGAAAGGAGCTGGATTCTATGGAAGCCAGGGGCGCAATGGTAACGAGCGTATCCGATTGGGCCAGCGCGAGAGGGAAGGAGCTCGATGTGCTGAGAGCCGAGCTCGGCAGCGCAACTCCACCTCCGAGCCTGCGAGCGCAGGCGTATGCCACTGAATCGATGGTCGACGACCTCGGCACTCTCCTAAACCTCATCGCCAGGGTCGCCCAGAAGGATGCATCCTATACGCACTCTGAAGTCCTGCGCGACGCTGACCAGTGGAGTGAAGCGGGAGCGAGGATTGACGCGGAGCTCGCGGAGATACCGGAGAGCTTTCGGCCCTCGATTATAGGCAGCTTCAGGGGCCTCATGCCGCCTCTCTCCGAGGTGGCGGATCGTATCGCTGCCGACGAGGCGCGGAGCAGCAGCGCGCAGGCGTTCGAGAGTCAGTTCAATCCATGGCTCGACCGCTATTCGGCTTCTCGCATTCAGTTCAAGAAGCTGATCGAGGATGTAGAGAAGGCTCCTCACGATGACTTCAGGTTCGGGAGCAGCTTCCAGGCTACTCTCTCCGAGCGGCGGGCGCTCGCTGACGAACTGGATCGCATGTCCGCGCCCAGTGAGTATGCGAGCGTGCTCGACGGCTTCAAGCAGGTCTGCCGCGACGGCATCGCTGGCGTCGAGCTCTGGTATGCCTGGTACTCCGTGCGCTGGGGATTGGACCCCAAATACGCGCAGGACCGGTACAAGGCGGCCAGCCAACAGAACGCCGTCACGAGAGCACATCTCAAGGAGTTGGACAGCCAGTACGAGGCGATGAGCAAGAACACGGGCTTTGACTTTGGGAAGTATCGCGTCGGGAGGGTGCAATGACGGGCGCCAGGTTTTGCCATCAGTGTGGCGTGGCGTTGAAGGGGGGCAGCCGGTTCTGCCACGGGTGCGGCGCGCAGATCGGGGAGGCAAACGAGGAGGCCAGACAGGAGCCGCCATCCGAGGCCACGTCGGGCGATACACGAGAATGGCCCCTCGCACAAGCGATGCAGCTACTGTACCACCTTCGGATTCCCGCAGCCGCAGGGGCGTGTGCGGCAGTGGCCGCCTTCGTCCTCTCATGGATTGCGATCCAGGTGATGCTGCGCGCTGTGGACTCAGTAGTTCCCGCTTCGTCAATGAGCCGTGGCGACCGAGCTACGGTGGACCTGGTGCTCTCTAACCTGAACACTCTCTCTTCCCAGCTCGCGCGGCTGAATCTGGCAACCTGGCTCCTGGCACCGCTGGAGGGAGCGGTCACGGGGAACGCTATCGGCCACTTGAATGGGGCGGCGGCGTCACTCCAGCTCCGCATAGTTGCACCGACACTGCTCGGCATTCTGCTTGCGATGCTGCCATGCGGAGTGGCCGCGTTCATGCTCGCCAGACGCGTTCGCCGGGAAGCGCAGCCGTCTGCGCTGGGGGAGGGCTGCGTCTTCGCAGCAGCGTTTGCCATTGCCATCGTCGCGATAGTCGCTTCGGGGCCGATAGACACCGGGATCGTGGCGCTTGGGACTTTCGGTCAGGCGAGCGCGTCCCTCTCCGTTCCTCCTGTCTCTTTGGCGATTAACGCCTTCATCGTGGGAGCTGTCGGGTTCGTCGCTGGCATCTTGCTGTGGCGCGGCCCGGAATCTACCACCGGCGCTCAGTTGCGTCAACGCATCAGTGCATTACCCGGCGGCCTGCGGGCCGGGCTGGCAGCCTTGCTCACGAACCTTGTCGTGGTGTTGGTTGCCCTTTTGTGCCTGATTATCGCCGGAATCGTGTATCGCCACGCGCAGCAGCCCCTCACGAATGAGGCCGACAGCGCCGTGTTGGCGCGAGCGCTTGCCGTAAGCCCGGTCGTATCGGTCAACGCTGCCCCTGCCGCGTTCCTCGCCCTGAGTGGCGGGGTCGTGTCCAGCCGTGCGGCGGTAGGGGGGCTGGAGCGTGGAAACAGGTGGGGATTCACCTGGAACAGCATCCAGGGGCTGCTAGCCGATTCCGATTATGGCGCGTACTACCGCTACGACCAGGTCACCGTCTGGTCAACACTGGTTGCCCTCGTCCTCAGTCTCATTCTTGCCCCCGCCCTGGTGAGGGCAGGCGTGAAGATTGCTCGGCACGATCTTCGTGCCATGTGGCGACAGGCTCTCCTTGCGACCTTTACCTACCTGGTGGGGTGCTATCTGCTTGCGCAGGTCGGAAGCGCCCAAGCTTCTGTCGTAGCGGCCGGCGATCTTGGGCGCCTATCAGCTTCTGTGCCGATAGCCAGTCTGTTCGTTGGGGTGGATTACTTTGCCTCGATACCGGGTATATGGCTGCCGACGGCGGCCTGGATCACACTCGGTGTAGCCGTCGGGGCGTGGCGCCGCCAGAGCGTCCGGGGGGCGTCTCAGGAAGAGCTGCGCGTTCCGGTCCTGGGCTGATCACAGAGACAACAGTAGGCTGGGGACATCGGCCGCAGCGATTAGCTCGGGATTCGCCGTGTTCAAGCCCTCTGCTGCCGCGGCGCGCAGGAGGCGGCGGTCAGTGGCAACGAGGAGACAAGTGCGCTCGCTTGCCGGAGGGCCCTGCTGAAGGCGCAGGTATGTCGCCAGAACCACGGCGTCTGAAGCGTTGAGGTTGTGGCGGTCTACGAGGTCCAGCGCGTTAAGGTTGTCTTGGTCCTCAAGGGACAGTAATAGAAAGTCCGGATCTTCCAGTACCTCCCGCCGAAGGTAGAGCCGCGCGCCTCGGAACTCTTTAGGGGTAATGTCTCCGGAATTGAGCCTGCGTCGGAGAATCGCGGCTACTTCAAGGTAAGTAAAGTAGGTGGCTGCCGGCGTGATGTTCGGATCCGCCCGGAATATCGCGTTTACGGATTCGCGCCCAGCTTCCGCGAAGTACCGCTTGACGAGCGCGCTGGCGTCCCACAGGATGTAGACCACCCGCTACTTGTCCTGGTCCCAGTCGTCTCCATAGCGCATGCGCATTAGGTCCCGAGAGGCGGCATTGTCCTCCGGCCGCACCCCGTGAGCTCTCATACTCTCATGCAGTTCTGACAAAGTCATCGTGGGCTCGCCGACAATCCCTGAGCGTGCGTCTATCTCCTGGGCCAGCCGGCACAGCTCCTCTCGGGAGAGTCTCCGTGCGGATTGGGTCCGGTTCTTGGGAACAACATCCATCTATCCCCTCCTCGTGTGTAGTCCAGTCACCCACCCATTATAGTCGAACTTGCACAGAGGAGCTACTTTGGGGCGATAGGACGTCCGGGAGCCGCCCATCCCGTTCGTTCGCGGCTCGTCAGCTCACGAAGGGGCGACGGTGGAAGGCGTACCATTCGAAGCCGAGCAGGCCCAGGAGACATGCCGCGAGCCACGGCCATAGCTCACGCGTGACGGTGACTCTCCGGCCCACCTGGCCGGCAAGTTTGCCGCTCATGCGCTGATCCACAAAGGGGAGTGCGGCGCTGCTTGCGGGGACAGGATTACTCGCTCGTCAGTTGCACCTCGGCGTTTGGGAAGTCAACCACGAGTCGGTAGTCCCTGAGCAAGTTGGTGCCGATGAGGATCCCGTCGCCTGGCACAAAGCTCGCCAGCGCTCGGACCACGCGGCCGTCGAAAAGGAGCTCGACCAAATAATGGTCCTCTTCGAGTACCTGGGCGCCGGCCAGGAAAGAGCTGCCCCTACCGAAGTAACGTGCTTTCACGGCCGCGCCGAGGGCGTATGGTAGCTCAAGGTCGCCGTTGAAGCCCGTGTCAATCGCGGCTCTCCAAGTCCTCCCAGCGATCTCCAGCTCTATTACTGGGAGCCCTGATTCATCCACCGCACCCCGGATCAACGCTGGCCTTTGTGCACAAAGTGATCAAAGCCAATCCGAACCAGGTAGACCGGCGCTTCGCTTCCCTCAGCTTCCATCTGTGCGGCAACATCTACGGCGGATTCGCCTATCCAGATTCGGCCGCTTACCGGGTCTATGCCGGCTATTTTCCCGTGCCGGGACGCGAGGTCGTGTTCGGCCTCGTACTCCTGCCAGAGAGTCCTGGCCCGCTCCGAGTACTCAGGCTTCCACTCGCTGCTCTTTCCAGGTGACGGCGCTTGTCTGGTTCCCACGTGGCACCTCCGCATCTCAGTATACACTTCTCTGGTGGGAACACCAAGAGCAAGCGATTTCCTTATTGCTGCAGTCCGTGTTCATTCGCGGCTCGTCAGCTCACGAAGGTGCGGCGGTGGAAGGCGTACCATTCAAAGCCCAGGAGGCCCAGGAGACATGCCGCGAGCCACGGCCATAGCTCACGCGTGACAGAGACTCGCCGGCCCACTTGGCCCGGCGGGTTGCCGCCCAAGTCCGGGTTCTTACGCGGCGTAATGTCCGATTCCGCGTAGTCCGCCAGGTTGGCGGCGAAGACCCGGTGGTATCCGCCGGACCCGGAGGCCGTGTAGAGCCCCACTTCGTCGGTATCGTCGAACGTGGCGCCACCGCGGGGCGAGACCGCCACGTCCCGCGTGGTCCCGTTGGGCTTGGTCACCGTCACGCGGCCTACCCCGGGCGGAGCGTCCAGCACAATGGGGGAGCCGGTGCGCACCTGCGCCTCCGCCGTATTGTCCGCGTGCGCCAGCCACCGAACCGCATTAGAGATGAAGATGGGGTAGCCCACTGTGAGCGGGAACCGACCGTGCGCCACGTCCAGCGCGAACCCTGTCCACAGGGCGCGCATCCGGTCCTTCTCGCCCGCCACGATGGCCGGCCCCGATTCCGAGCTGGCCAGCTCCTGGCCCCATTGCGCCGGCCGAGCCGTGTGCATGGAGGTCCACTGGAGCGCACCAAAGTCCACATACCGCATCACCGGGTGCGTGCGGTTGGGATCGATCAGGCTCTCACTTTCGTGGGAGCCTGCCGGGACCGCGGGAGACTGGTTGCTCGCGCAGTCCGCGAACAGGTAGTTCCCCTCCGGCAGCGACTTCGGCGCGGAGCCGTCGAAGATTACCACGTCGTAGCCCGCCGGAGTGGTGAAGCCTCCCGGCTTCACCAGGCTCAGGTCGACGTCTGGGTCCGACTGGAGCCCGTCCTCAAGGAACACGTTCCCGTCTGTTACCAGCAGCGTCTTGATGGTCTTTCGAGGGGTGATGACGAGCGCCGCCTGGTTGTCGGCGGCCAGGTCGTCCTTCACGTCCAGCTTGACGGTCAACGTGATCGGCTGCGCCGGCTCCGGCAGGTCGAAGATCTCGGGGTTCTCGGCGCTGGCGGCCAGGTTGACCTCGTGGGCGTCCAGCAGATCCTTGTCGTGGAGCAGCTCCACGTCGAACGTCTGCGGTTTGGTATCGAAGTTGCGGACGGTGACGAACACCTCCACCTTCCGCTCGCCGGTAAGGCTCCGCCGGTAATCCACCGCGGCGATACCGACGTTGTGGCTGGACTTGCCGATGGGGTGGAAAACGACGTGCGCTTTGCCCAGGTTGACGTTGGTGATCGGCGCGAACGCCCCGTCGGACACCACGTCTATCTGCGAAGCGTCCCGCGTGGCGACGAGCGCCGCAGCCAGGTTCACGGCGTCCCGCATGTTGGTGTCGGTCTCGTGCGGCTTCAGCGCGTTGATGGCTCTTGCCAGCTCACTCTTGTCGCCAGAGAAGCCGGTCATCGCCTCGGGCCGCGCCGCTGCGGAGACCACCATCATCTGGTCCTCCGGCCGCATCCCGTTTACCACACGGAGCGATTCGTGCTTCGCCTCGTCCAGCCGGCTGCGGCCTACGTCCGTGGCGGTCATGGAAGCGCTCGTGTCCACCACGATAACTACGCTCCGGCCGCCGATGCCCTTACCGCGCCAGAACGGCCGCGAAAGCGCGAACACCAGTAGCGCCACCGCGATAAGCTGGAGCAGCAGCAGCAGGTTCTTGCGCAGCTTCTGGAACGGCGCGTTGGCCTGGACGTCCCGGATGACCTGGCTCCAGAGGAAGGTGGAGGAGACGACCACGTCCCTCCGCCGGAGCTTGAGGATGTACATCAGGACGATGAGCCCCGCGATGGGCAGCAGCCAGAGGAGGCTGAGGGGGGAGAAGAAGCTCATAGCGCGGTTGAAGGTTGTCCCAGCCCCTCGGACCAGTGGCGGGGCTGGGCACCCCGGTTGATGTTTGACGGATGGCAGCGCACGGACCAGTGCATACGGGACCGAATCACTTGATCAGTCCTCCCTGCCGCAGGTACTTGAGGATCACGTCCTCAAACGGAGTGGCCGTGGAGGTGCGGATATAGTCCATGCCGTACCGGTTGGCGAATGTCTCAATCTCTCCGCAGAACGCATCCAGCGCCGCCTGGTACCGGGAGAGCAGCGCCGGGTTCACGCTCATCTCCTTGGCTTCGCCGGTCTCGCTGTCGATGATCCGCAGATCCCCCACGAGAGTGGGGTGCAGCTCCTCTTCGTCCAGGATATGGATCAGCGCCACCTGGTATCCCCGGGCCAGCAGCGATTTCAGCCCTTCCGGCCACCGCGGGTCCAGGAAGTCCGATAGTACGAGCCCGACGCCCCGGTAGCGCGCCCGGGCGGCGAACGCCTTCATGGCCGCGGCGAACGAGGTCTCACCGGACGCCTGCACCCGGTTCAGGTACCGGAAAAACGGAAGGACCGCCACCTTGCCGCGCTTGGTGGGCAGCGCGTCCCCAAGCCCGGTCGCGAAAGCGGTCAGGCTCACCCGGTCGTAGTTGGCGAGACCGATGTAACCGATTGCGGCGGCCATGCGGGCGGCGTAGTGCAGCTTCTTCGGGGCGCCGAAGTCCATGCTCTTGCTGGTGTCCAGCAGGAGCGCCAGGTAGAGGTCCTCCTCCTCGATGAATAGCTTAACGAACAGCTTCTCCAGGCGCGCGGCGGTGTTCCAGTCTACGTAGCGCAGGTCATCGCCCAGGATGTATTCGCGATAGTCCGCAAACTCCACACTGGTGCCGCGCTTGACGGACCGCTTCTCGCCCTTCATCTGCCCCGCGAAGGGCCGCTTGGCGATGAGCGAGAACCGCTCCAGCTTCTTCAGGAAGGCGGGGTCCAGGATCTCTTCCGGCATGGTTACTCTCTCGCTCCGTCCTTCGGCTGGCCCTGTCCAGGCTGCCCGGACGTAACCGGGACGACCGGC
This sequence comes from uncultured Chthonomonadaceae bacterium, assembly GCA_964396385.1. Classification (GTDB taxonomy): domain Bacteria; phylum Armatimonadota; class Chthonomonadetes; order Chthonomonadales; family CAJBBX01; genus CAYNFH01. The sequence goes on from CAYNFH010000038.1 coordinate 16,500, forward strand.
CCCAGGCGGACATTCGGCTCGCGGGCCAGCGCCTCGCGCGCCAGATCGGCCGCCCGAAGGTGGCCGAGGCGCTCCTCCAGACCCACCAACTCGGCCAGCACCAGGGCACGCTGAGGCGGACGGATCGGCTCCAGCACGCGAAGGCTCTTTTCGTACAGCGCGGCCGCGGACTCGACGTTTCCGGATCGGTACGCCTCGTCGCCCCGCCACAGATACCATTCGCCCAGCCAGGGCAGCTTCGTCACGGACAGAAACGACAGCGCGCACAGCAGCGCCAGCGTCGCGCCCGAGAGGGCACGCCACCGCTTCGCCACGAAGAGCGACCCGCACGCGATGCCGAAAAGGAAGCCGGCGCCATGGGCAAAATTCGCGACCGGCATCCAGTGCGCCCACGTGGCGATCACACAGAAGATGCCCCAGCCGACCAGCAGCTTGAGATTACCGGGAGTGGCCACGGCGCGCCAGAGCGGCTTCTCCCTGCGGCCCGCCCACATGAGCCCGAACATGGCGTAGACCACTCCCGACATGCCGATGCCGGGCACGCCGGAGAACGCCAGCTCAGCGCAGCAGGCCACAAGGCCGGAAAGGAGAAGGAACGCCACCCACGCCGGACGGCTCAGAGTGGCCTCCAGGATCCATCCGAGCTGGTACAGCCACATCATGTTGAACAGAATGTGCAGCAGTCCGCCGTGCGCGAAGATGGCGGTCAACAGGAGAAAGTACTGACCGCTCCAGATAGCGCCCGGGCTGGGCGACGCCAGCCGCGCGACGGGATCCAGTGCCGCCAGATGGATGCCGAACTCGGACAGTAGCTGCGGCAGGCTGAAGAGGACCGAGAGACCGATGGCGATCCAGGTGAAGATCGGCCTCCGGCTCAGGAGTGCTGCGGGCTGGCGCGGGGGGGCTTTGCTGGCAACGTCGGACATACCACCTATTGTACGTATGATTCCGCCGCCGCGTTGAGGGAGGATCGATTCACCACAGAGGACGCAGAGAGCGCAGAGAAACGCGGATGAAGGGAGAGGCCCGGATGGGACGCCATTCACCTCCTCAAGTCTCCTCTGTGACCTCTGTGTCCTCTGTGGTGAGTGCCTTTTCACCCCCTGGACGGCTCCGGCATCTTTTCCCGCATCTTGCGCGACAGCTCCGCCAGGTGGCCGTCGTTCGCCATTACCTGCTCCAAATGGCGCATCCGCTGCTGTCCCGCCGTCCGCATCATCTTCTCGCCATAGTTGCGCTCCAGCCAGAACCGGGCGTGCCCCGCGATGTAGCCGCGGAGATCCTCCAGCCGGTCCGCCGGATACCGCTGGCAGAGGTTGATGGTGAACATCCGCCGCCGCACCCCACCTCCAAACGCCGCGTGCTTGGTGTTGTGGTTGAAGCAGACTACGTCTCCCGGCATCGTCTCCAACGCCACCGCCGGGATGTCCCTGCCCGGGAATCCCCACGCCTCTTCGCTCCTCCGCACGGTCTCCTGCAGCGCGTTCGCGAAGCGGTCCCCAATGAGGTGGCTCCCGGGAACGACACGCAGGCAGCCGGTATCCCGGGTGAGCGGATCCAGATAGAACGCCAGTTTGATGTGCCGGATCTCCGTGTTCCAGCCGTCGGAGTGCCAGCCGGTGTCGCCGACGTAGTAGTTGCCGTCGCTGCCCATATAGTTGAAGTCCTCGCCCAGCAGCGACGCCCCGATTCCCAGGATACGGGGGTCATCCAGCAGCGAGCAGAGTCCCTCGTGCTGATCGATGAAGGGCACAATACACGATCGGCGCTGCTCGTCGTGCGGGCGTCCCGCGTGCCCGCCTCCGTGCTCGGCCCAGACCTGCTCGAAGTCCGCCGTCACGTGGGCGATCCGGTCCGCCAGCAATCCGGGGAACGCCAGGAAGCCAAAGGTGTCAAAGAACGAGGTCTGTTGTGGTGTGAGGTTGTCCATTGAGGTGTCCATGCGGCGTTGGGGCGGCCTTGTGTGCGTACCCCTACGGATTCATGATGCCCAGCAGCCTCTCATACGGCTCATCCCATGCGCCTGTGTTCGAGGGAAGGTACTCCACCAGCGGGAAGGACGTGCGGATCAACGTACGTGCCTCCGCCAGGGAGCTTAGGCCGCCGGTGGCGACCGCCTGGACCACCACATTGCCCAGGGCGGTAGCCTCCACCGGACCGGCCAGGACGCGCCGTCCGCTTGCGTCGGCGGTCGCCTGGCAGAGCTGCTGGTTCTGGCAGCCGCCGCCTATGACGTGGATCGTCTCAATGCGCTGTTCCGTCACATCCTCCAGCCGCTCGATTACCCGTCGGTACTTCAGCGCCAGGCTCTCCGTGATGCACCGGACCGTCGCCGCCACGCCGTCCGGGCACCGCTGCCCGCTCCGCCGGCACGCGTCCGCGATGGCCGCGGGCATATCCGGGGGGTTGAGGAAGCTCGGGTCGTCCGGGTCCAGAAGCGCCGCGAACGGCTCCGCGCCCGCCGCCATCGCCGCAAGCTCATCGTATCCATACGAGGCGCCCTGCCGGTTCCAGCACCGCCGGCACTGCTGCAGCAGCCATAGGCCCATGACGTTCCGCAGCAGCCGTGTGGTCCCGTACACGCCCCCCTCGTTGGTCAGGTTGTACTCCAGCGTGCGGTCGGTGATAATGGGACGATCCACCTCCACCCCCACGAGAGACCAGGTTCCGCAGCTCACGTATGCCCAGCCGCCGCCTCGCTCCGCCGGGACGCCCGCCACGGCGGAGCCGGTATCGTGGGTCGCCGGAGCGATGACGGGGGCCGGCTCGCCACCGGTATCCCGCAGGACGGACGCGTGCAGGGGGCCGAGCACGGCGCCGGAGGGCAGCACCTCGCCCAGGAAGTGCGTGGGGATGCCCAGCCGCTCCAGCATGGACTTCGCCCAGCCGCCATCGTTGGGGTTGTAGAACTGGGTGGTGGTGGCGATGGTAAACTCGTTGGCCTTCCGGCCGGTGAGCCAGTAGTTGAGCAGATCCGGCATCATCAGCAGTGATCGCGCTCCGTCCAGCAGCGCCGGGTCGAACTCCTTCACCGCCAGGAGCTGGAACAGCGTGTTGAGCTGCATGAACTGGATGCCGGTGGTGCGGTAGATCTCGTCGCGCGGAACCACGGAGAAAGCCAGCTCCATCATGCGGTCCGTGCGACTGTCGCGATAGTGATAGGGGATGCCGAGCAGCTCGTCGTGTCCATTGAGGAGGGCGTAGTCCACGCCCCAGGTGTCCACCCCGATGCCGTCGAGCCGTCCTCCGTGCTCGCGGGCAAAACGTGCCAACCCGTTCTTCACTTCCGCGTATAGCCGCACCGTGTCCCAGTGGAAACGGTCCAGCAGCCATTGCGGCTCGTTCGGAAAGCGGTGGACTTCCTGGAGCGAGAGCCGTCCGCCCTGGATCTCACCCAGCACGGCCCGCCCGCTCTCGGCCCCCAGGTCAAAGGTCAGGTAGCGCCCCGCCTCCGGCATTTCGCCTCCTTCTCGCTGAGTCCTCATTCGCGAAGAGCGCCAGAATCCCTCCGCCCAGACGCAAGCCGGCGCCCGGTGGGATCATCCCACCGGGTGCCGGAATTAGAAGCTGACGCTACTCACACTCGGTTGCGGACGCTACCAGATGTGCAACAGGGTGGCGCCTGCAGCCAAGCCCAGGAGTAGAAGTGCCTCGGTAAAGTCCAAGTTGCCCCCGCTCCAGAACTGCCGTGAGTGCGCAGCTCTGCCTCGATTTATCATCGCTCGCCTCCTGCGTTCATGGTTACATGGACTGACGTGTGCTAAGGACGCGACGACATACAACGTGGTTCCATGTCCGCCCGCCGCCTTCTCTGCGGTTTATTGCGTGGTTTTGGGAGGCGCCCGACGTGGAAAAATGGGAGGCGGGGCGCAGCCAGCCCCCGGTACAGGAGGCAGTGCTCGTGAAGGAGACGTGCGGTCCGTCCAGCCAGTGGTGCGCGGGCTTGGGCTTTGCTGGGGAACGGGAGCTGGACGCGGGAGAGTTGGAAGACCTGCGCCGAGAATCGCGACGCTTCGTCAAACGAGGCGCCGCGGCGGCTACAGTGGCTGCGGGCTTCTTTGTAGCGCCGATTCTCTTTGCGATCTACGTGGTCGCTGCAGGCCGCAAGGATCTCTTCTGGAACGTGGGTATCGTGTTGTCGCTGTCAGCCGGCTTCTTTTTCGGCGGCCCGCCGCTCGCTCTGTGGGCCAGGGAACGGCTTCGGCGAGGCGCCCTGCTCCGGTCAGACGCATCCTTCGGCAAGGCGCTCATCTTTGTCGGCGACCGCGCGAAGCCTCGCTTCACGACGAAACTCTCCAGAAACTGCTCCGGCTTCAGTTGTTGAGCCTGGAGCAGGAAGGGCCGCGATGCCTGGAGGCACTGGCGGCTTCGCGGCGAGCCTGGCGGCTCGATGGGGCGCGCATCGCGGCGTACGTCCGCGTGGAGTATGCGGACGCGGAACCGCCGCCCGAGGCCGCGGCCATTGCGGCGGAGTGGGTTCAGCCGCTCTACACCATTCCTGGGGCTGTGGTACACGGCAACAGGCGCGAGCTGAGCGAGCCGGAGCGCCGGGAGCTCAGGCGTTATATCCGGGATCTGACGCTGAAGCCGGTCGGGCCCACCCTCCTCCTGACGGCCTGGTTCTCCCTGCCGCTGATACTCGGCACCGCCGCACAGTACCAGGTGCAGCTCGTCTTGTGCGGCGCCATCACCGTCCGGACGTGGTACTGGATGGCCCGCAATCTTCAGCGGGCATCCCGCATAGCCAGGGACTTGCGGGCGGGGTCGGTCATGATCCTGCGTCGAGGTCCGCTGCCGGACGAGCTCGAATTCGAATACGATGGGGAGCTGTCCGAGCCGATCGAGATACTGCCAATCGCCCGCATCGACTGGACGGTAAATGGCCGGCCCGCCGGATGGCGGCGGATCGGCAAGGTGGCGCGCGTGAGGAGGAAGAGAGGAGAAGCTAATGTTCGCGAAGCGGTTTAGCAAACAGCGGGAGATGCCGGCGCCGAAATCCGAGGAGCAGGCGGTGCTTGTCTACATGGATGGCTCCTGCCAGCCTGACGAGGTGTATGCCCTGGAGGATCAGCTCGAGAGAGTAATTCAAGACGGGAGGCTGGGGGAGTTCGACGGCAACGAATTCGGACCGGATGAGACGACGCTGTTCATGTACGGACCGGATGCAGAGCGGCTGTTCGCGGGCATTGAGCCTGTTCTGCGGGCGCATCCGCTCTGCCACGGTGCCCGCGCGGTGATCCGGGAGGGCCAGCCTGGGACGGAGGCCCGTCAGGTGCTGTTGGCCTGACGTGGCGCGAGGAATCAGAGTCCGGTCAGCGCGGCGATGTCGAGGGTGAGACCGGGGAATAGCTGCGGCGAGAACGGCTGGCCACCGCCCGCGCCCCCGACTCGGAGGTAGCCGTCGGGCGTCCAGTGGTACTCCTCGACGGTCAATGTATCCTGATCCACGATCCAGACCCAGGGAACATGGGCGATCTGGTACTGCTCGAATTCCTCGATCCGGTCGTAGGAGGCGGTGCTCGGGGAGGAGATCTCGGCCGCCAGGTCCGGCGCACCAATGAGATCTCCCTTTTCATCGTCGTAGCGGTCCAGGTGCTCCTTGGCGATGAATACGATGTCAGGTCCAACCCAGTTGCCCTGCGGCAGCTTGACGTCGATCTGGTGGTACAGCTCGCCCAATCCTCTGGAATGCGTGAACTCAAAAAGAGCGTTGGCCAATCGCAACTCAATGCGCTGGCGCCTTCCAGTGGGCTTGTTCAACTCAATCGCCTCGCCATTGATGTAGTCGTAGAACGGGGGGCCCTCGGGGAGTCGCTCGAACTCTTCCGAGGACATCGAGATACGCCCTGAGGGCGTTGCTATAGCCAATGGAATCACCTCCGGCTGGAAGTTGAGCACGCTACCATACTATCACACAAGGACAGGAGCGGCAATCCGTGGACACGAACGGCACATTAACAGTCACAATTCCGGAGGAGCTCGCCGGCCGAGTTCGTAAGGAGGCGGAGGGGCTAGGCATTACTCCGTCCGAGCGAGTACTGAACGTCCTGGAAGACGGCATTGCGCCTGCTGAGAACTTCGCCGAGGGCAAGGCTGCGGAGGGGTTGGGCGAACTCGCCGACTTTCTGCGTCGCGTACCGGCTATCACACGTGTTTATCCTAGCGAGCCGACCGAGGCGTACTGGTGGGTCAAGCTCGCCATTGACATTTATCACCCGCTTGCCTGGCACGCAGTGCAGTATCTGGCGTTCGTTCTGAATTACATCTCCCTGGAGGAACGGTTACCCACTGTCTTTCGGGCCGTGTCCCCGCCGCCGTATCTGAATGGCGGGCCGAAGGAGTACCTGTCGTGGGTTATTGAGGCAAAGATACCGTTTCTAGATGCGGGGTACATCGCTTCCGTGCTCAAGGATCGACTACCCGGGCCGGTGGAGGATCCCGCTCGATGGCTAGAGCTGACGGACGATGGGGACGGGGATGAGGCGGACGGAAGTACTGAGTAGCCTACCGCTTGCACGCCAGCAATAGAGGGTACAGCCAGCGGCTGTACCCTCGCGGAATCTGTAAGTCGGGGTGACCAGACTTGAACTGGTGACCTCCTGGCCCCCATCCAGGCACTCTACCATACTGAGCTACACCCCGCCGGATAGACATTATACAGCACGCGACGGGGGCCGTCAATCTCACTTCCCCACGCAGAAGTCGTGAAAGATGCGGTGAATGATCTCCTCGGTAGCAGTCTCGCCGGTGATCTGGCCCAGGGCGTCCAGAGCCGCACGCAAGTCAATCGAAATGAAGTCCGGCGCCATTCCCGCTGCCGCGGTTCGCTCCGCCTCCCGCACGCTGTCCAACGCCGCCTCCAGAGCGCGGGCGTGGCGCACGTTGGAGACGACAATCGATTCCTCCTGCCCGGTGCCGCCGAGTATCACATGCTCGATCGCGCGCTCGAGGTCTTCGATTCCTTCGCCCGTCGTCGCGGAGACAGGCAGATTGAGACTGCCTCTTGTCAGCCTGCTGATGGTCGCATGCATCCGGATCAGGGCCTTCCGTTCGGCCAGGTCCTTTTTGTTGGTCACCCATATTGCGGGCCTGCCGTCGATCTGGTCCAGGATCCGTGCATCTTCGGGCGTCCAACCGGTGCTTGCATCCAGCACGAAGAGCAGCAGGGAGGCGGATTCAATCGCCTGCCGCGCACGCTCGACCCCGATCTGCTCCACCGGGTCGTCCGTCTCGCGCAGTCCGGCCGTATCCACGGCGGCGATCGGGATCCCGCGGATATTGGCCGTCTCCTCGATGACATCCCGGGTGGTGCCCGGAATCGGGGTGACGATGGCTCGCTCCTGGCGCAGCAGCGCGTTCAGCAGGCTGGACTTGCCCACGTTGGGCCGTCCGACGATGGCGAGCCGGACCCCCTCACGATAGACCCGCCCCCGCGCCGCCGTGGCCAGGAGCCGCTCCAGGTCCGCGCGGATGGCGGCCAGCCGCCCGGACATGGCCGAATAATCCAGGTCGCCCACCTCGTCGGAGAAGTCGATGGTCACCTCCACGGCCGCCAGCGCCCCGACCAGTTCGCTCCGAATCCGGCCCACCTCGCGGGAAAGAGCACCCTCGCGCTGCCGCAGCGCGAGCCGCTGCGCGGATTCGGTCCGCGCCCGGATCTGGTCGCATACCGCTTCCGCCTGCGCCAGGTCCATCCGGCCGTTCAGGAAGGCCCGCTGCGTGAATTCGCCCGGCTCCGCTGCTCGTGCCCCCGCGCGCAGCACGGCCGCGAGCACCCGGCCGACCGTTACCGGTCCGCCGTGGCAGGAGATCTCCACCACGTCCTCACCCGTGTAGCTGCGCGGGCCGCGGAACACCATCAGCAGCGCGTCGTCCAGCCGCTCGCCGGCGTCTGAAACGACATGGCCGTAGTGGATGGTGTGAGAGGGAAGGCGGGAAGGGGGATCGTCGTGCGTCACGAACACTCGGTCGGCGACGAAGAACGCGTCCGGTCCGGACACGCGCACCACGGCGATCCCGCCCTCACCGGGCGGCGTCGCAACGGCCGCGATAGTGTCCTTGAGGCGGAGCATAGGTCCATCCTACCCGACTCAAGAGGAGAGGCCCTGGACGGTTGCATGTCCAGGGCCTCTCCTTAACCGCATGAGGGTCAGCTCACTTCTTACGGACCGGGGTTCCCGCGGGAGCGCCCGGCATCTCCTCGGGCATCGGCTTGCCGTCCAACGTGCCCTTCTCAGACAGCGTGTCTTCGTGCTTCAACAGCCAGCTCTTGCCGCTCCTTACCAATGTGTCCTTGTACTTTGCCGCATCGTGCAGCTTGTGCGGCTTCTTGTCGGCGCCCACCATGACCCCGTCCAGGGTCTGGTGTGTGATGCAAACGGCCGTGTTTCCCTTTACCGTGCATGAATCTATGCCGCCTGAGGCCTTGACGGTCTTCAACATCGACATCATCTGCTTCATCTGGGCGGCGGCCTGCTGAGCCGTGAACGTCTGGCCGTGCATCGCGAACGTACAGTCTGGCGTACACATCTTCATGAGCGCATTCACGTTCCGCTGGTTGATGAGCTTCAGCACTTGCTTGTAGCCGGCCTCAATCTGCTTTCTGTCTGAGGCCGCGTCCCCAAGTGCTGGACGAACCACCGGGACGACCAGGGCGCCCACTGCAGCGATCACAGTCCACTTCATTGAGTTCATCTCCTCCTCCGGGAGTATCCCGGCACGCCATGGCGGCCCGCCGGCAGCTCCCAATACTTGTGGAATCAGCGCTTCCTTCGAGTGCGACGGGCGCCGGGCGCCGAGCCTGGACCGGATGGAACAGGCTTTCCGTCCACGGTGACAGACTCCGATAGAGTATCTTCGCGCTTGAGCAGCCAAGACCCTCCGGACTTCACCAGTGTTTCCTTGTAGTGACCGATGGCGTGGACCTTGTGCGGTTTCCTGTCCTGGCCCGGCACTACAGCGTCCAGCGTCTGGTGCGTGCCGCACACGGCCGTGTTGCCGTTGATGTTGCATGAGTCGATTCCGCCTTCGGCGTGGATGCTCTGCATGCGAGCCATTTCGCCGGTCATCTCCGCCTTCACTTGCGCGACCGAGAGCTTCCGGCCGTTCTTCTCAACGAAGACGCAGTCCGGTGCGCACAACTTCATAATCCCGCCCACGTCCTTCGCCTCGATGAGCTTCATCAACCGGCTGTACTCCGCGGAAATCTGCTGTTTCGCAGCCGCGTTCGAATCTCCGGCGGCCGGCACCGCCGCCATTGCCAGAATGCCCGCTGCTGCAGCAAGAACTCCCTTCATCCCGTCTGTCCCCTCCTCTACGGATCCAGGTCTCCCGCCGGACCACCGGTTCGCCAGCCCATTAGGCGCACAGGCGGACAATTCCTGCTACTCCACCTTCCGTAGCTTTGCGAACGACTGCATGAGCTTCTTGACGCCCACCGGCGCGGGAAACGCCACCGATACCTGCAGGTCGCCGTCCGCCTCCTTGCAGCTCAGCACCACCCCGGTACCAAACGTCTCGTGCTTCACCTTCTGGCCCGGCCGAAACTCGTGCCCCGCCTCTTGAACCTTCTGCTGTCGGGGCGTCGGCGGCGCATCGACCCACAGCTTCCTCGGCGGCTCCGCGCGCCGGGCTGCCGGCTCGTCGTCCGGGATGAACCCGCGAACCGGCGGCGGAGCGTCGAACAGGTGCGTCGGAATCTCCTTAAGAAAACGTGAGGGCGGATTGTAGGAGATGCTGCCGAAAAGGGTGCGACGGTAGGCGTGCGTCAGGTAGAGCTCTTCCTGGGCCCGGGTGATGCCGACGTAGGCCAGGCGCCGCTCCTCCTCCAGCTCCTTGTCCGTGTTGAGGGAGCGGATGTGGGGGAAAACGCCCTCCTCCAGCCCCACCAGGAACACCACTGGAAACTCGAGCCCCTTGGCGGCGTGCAGGGTCATCAAGGTGACCGCGTCTGAATGAGTATCCACACTGTCGAGGTCCGACACCAATGAGACCTGCTCCAGGAAGGCCGCGAGGGTGCGCTCGTCCGCGGTGGCGTCGAACTCCGTCGTCACCGTCAATAGCTCCCTTACGTTCTCCGCGCGCGTCTGCGCTTCGATGCTTCTCTCGGCCTCCAGCTCGCGCAGATAGCCCGTGGCATCGAGCACGGCCTGCGTCATCTGCGTCACCGTGGCGCTCTCGCGCAACTCGCGCAGCCGGAGTATCACCGATCCGAACTCCGTAACGGCGTTACGCGCGCGCGGCAGCAGGCTCTTAATGTTATGCGCCTCCAGCACCGCGTCCCACAGGGGCCGGCCCATCTCCTCCGCCTCGTGCTCCAGCCGCTCCAGCGTGGTCGACCCGATCCCGCGGGACGGCACGTTGATGACCCGCTTCAGGCTCACCGTATCGAGCGGGTTGAGGATGACGCGCAGGTAGGCGAGGATGTCCTTCACCTCCTTACGCTCGTAGAATCGCACACCACCCACGATGCGATAGGGTACTGAGAAGTTGAGGAAGACCTCTTCAAAGGCGCGGGACTGTGCGTTCGTCCGGTAGAGTACGGCAAAGTCGCCGTACTTACGCTTGCTCGACCTGACCGCTTCCCACACCTTCTGGACCACAAAGACCGCCTCTTCCTGCTCGTTCTCTGCCTCCTTACGGACAATTGGCACGCCCTCTTCGTTCTCGGTCCAGAGCTTCTTCTCTTTGCGGCTCCGGTTGCTGGAGACCACCCCATGGGCGGCCTCCAGGATTGTCTTCGTGGAGCGATAGTTCTGCTCCAGCTTCACCACGTGCGCCTGCGGGTAGTCGTGCTCGAACTGAAGGATTAAACCAACATCTGCGCCTCGAAACTGATAAATCGATTGATCATCATCGCCAACTACTGCCAAGTTCTTCGAATGGCCGGCAAGGAGCTTCAACAGCACGTACTGCGCATAGTTCACGTCCTGGTATTCGTCCACCAGGATGTACCGGAACCGGCGCTGGTAGCCTTCCAACACCTCCGGCCGCTGCTCGAACAGGCGGACCGCCATCATGAGCAGGTCGTCGAAGTCCAGCGCGTTGTTCTGCCGGAGCTTGTCCCGGTAGAGCGGATACACCTTGCCGCAGATGTCCTCGAAGAAGCCCCGGAAGTGGAGGGAGAACTCCTCTGGTGGGATCAGCTTCTCCTTCGCCCGGCTGATGTGGCTCAGGACCGCGCGGGGCGCGAACTTCTTCTCGTCGATCTGGAGCTGGAAGAGGCAGTCGCGGATGAGGGTCATCTGGTCGCCGTCATCGTAGACCAGGAAGCTGCGGTCCAGCCCGATCTTGTCTCCGGACTCACGGAGGATGCGGGCACAGGTGGCGTGAAACGTGCCGATCCAGATCGCCCGCGCCTGGTCCTCTCCGACCAGCCCGACGATCCGCTCGCGCATCTCCTGGGCCGCCTTGTTGGTGAAGGTGACCGCCAGGATGTTCCGTGGCGAGACGCCCTTCTCCGCGATGAGGTAGGCGACCCGGTGGGTGAGCACGCGCGTCTTGCCGGAGCCGGCCCCGGCGAACACCAGGAGCGGTCCCTCCGTATGCTGCACCGCCTCCCGCTGGACCGGGTTCAGCCCCGCAAGTAGGTCACGTTTGTCGGCCTGTGGCATGGCCGTAGTATACCAAGCGGAGGGATGAGGGATGAGGGATGAATCCGGATGCCGGACCTTCAACCCTCAACCGTTCGGCGGCGCAGGTATACTACCGCGCGTGAAGGGTGGCGGAGCGGAGCATAACGTCGAGAATGCAAAGCCGGTCTTCGCCGGACCGCTGCTGAACTGGTACCGGGCTGCCCGGCGCGACCTTCCGTGGCGCAGGCGGCAGGACGACCCCTACGCGGTCTGGGTCTCCGAGATCATGCTCCAGCAGACCCAGGTATCCACCGTCATCCCCTACTACCTCCGCTGGATGGAGCGGTTCCCGACGGTGGAAGCGCTGGCCGGCGTACCGCTCGAAGAAGTGCTTGGGGCCTGGGCGGGGCTCGGGTACTACGCCCGCGCCCGCAACCTGCACGCCGCAGCACGACAGGTGGTGGAGCGGCACTGTGGGCGGGTACCGGACGATCCGGCGGAGCTGGCGGAGCTACCCGGCATCGGCCGGTACACGGCCGGCGCGATCCTCTCCATCGCGTACAATAGGTCCGCGCCCATACTCGACGCCAACGTCACCCGCGTGCTCTGTCGCGTGTTCGCGGTGGATGGGGACCCGAAGGCCGGACCCAATCAGGAGCGGCTCTGGAAGCTTGCGGAGGAGCTGATACCTGCCGGAAACGCGCGGGACTTCAACCAGGCGCTCATGGAGCTCGGCGCGCTGGTCTGCACGCCGGCCGACCCTGCGTGTGAGCGGTGCCCGCTCTTGCCGGTTTGTGCGGCAGGCAACAGCCCGGACCCCACAGCCTGGCCGCAGATACCGCCCGGCAAGCGGACGGTCCGCGAGGTCCACGCCAGCGCCATCGTGACTCGAGGCCGCAACCTCCTGCTCATCCAGCGACCGGCCCACGGCCTCTGGGGCGGTCTGTGGGAGTTCCCGCGGCGAGTATGCGAGCCCGGCGAGGATCCGGCCGCCTGCGCGCAGCGCGCGGCGCGGGAAGTAGTCGGCATCTCGATGGTGGCCGGCGAGCGGCTTGGCACCGTCAGGCACGCGGTAACCTACCACAACATCACCCTATACGGCTTCGCCGCGGCAGAGTGGGAGGAAGATCCGAGGCCGCTGGACTGCGCCGCCGTCGCTTGGGTGGATTCGGAAGAGCTCGCCGACAGGCCACTAGCTGCCCCGCAGCGTCTCCTGGCACAATTGGTCGGACCCGCAGTGAGCGGAAAGCGTGCCCAGGCGGTACTCGCGCTATAATGTCAAAACGGCCGCTACAAAGGAGAGGTTGAATGCTCGTTTCGGGACTGTTAGGACTGCTCGGCTCGCTGATCTACGGCAGTTTCCTGGAGTGGTTTATCCACCGGCAGGCCATGCACACTCCCAAGATCTCCAAGCTAGCGTTTGAGCGCCACGCCATCATGCACCACACGGAGCGGCGCTCCCTCAAGAGCTTCTACATCCCGGAGGAGGACCCCGCGCAGCACTACCATCTGGGCGAGTCTTCCTTCATTCCGGTCCTCTGGGCGGTCCACTTTCCCGCGTATCTTCTGGTGTGGAAGCTGAGCAACCTCTGGGCCGGCATCGGAGTTGCCGCTGGCGGCCTTCTCTACATGCTGGGATACGAGATTATCCACTTCTACATCCACGCCCCCAAGGGCTATCGCTTCCAGAAGACCCGGCTGTTCCGGTACTACTGCGAGTATCACCGCGTCCACCACCACAAGGCGCGCCTCAACTATAATATAGTGATCCCGCTGGCGGACCTGGTGCTGCGCACCTTTTCGTTGGAGGAGATCCGGCCGGAGCCGTTACTGCCGCCTTACCTGCCGCCAGACACCGGCCCTGCCACCGTGTTTACACGCCCTAAAGCGACTCAAACTCAGAAAGCATAATTAAGACGTGTCCAAACCCTTTCCCAACCGCGCCCTGGTAACCGGGGCGACCTCCGGCATCGGCTACGCCACCGCCAGGCTGCTCGCAGCAAATGGCATCGAAGTGGGAATCCTGGCGGAGGATCCCGCTCAGGTCGATTGCGCCGTCCGCGACGTGCGCGCAGAGGGCGGCCGTGCCTTCCCTGTCTATGTCGACCTCTCCGACCGCGAGCAAACCCACGGCCTGATAGACCGCGTGGAGCAGCAGCACGGCCCTATTGACCTGCTCGTGAACAACGCCGGCATCGGCCTTCAGGCCGACGTCAGCGACATCTGCGACGTCGATCTGCGCCACCTCTTCGACGTCAATTTCTTCGCGCTGGTCACCCTGAGCCGGGACGCGATGCAGCACATGGGAAAGCGCGGCCACGGCCAGATCATCAACGTGTCCAGCGCTGCCGCGCGCCGCGCCCTGCCCGGACTCAGCGTCTACGCCTCCACCAAGGCGGCGGTGCACGCGTTCAACCAGGCTCTCCGCGTGGAGGGACGAGTAGCGGGGGTGCGCGTGACGGAGGTGCTGCCGATGTCCGTGCGGACGCCCTTCTTCCAGAATGCAGAGAACCGATCCGGCGGTGCCTACGAGCCCGGCGGCTTCGTGATCACGGCGGAAGAGGTGGCGAGGCGCATCTTCCGGTCGATCCGGCGTCCGGTGCCGGAGGTCTACACCAGCACGCTGTCCAGATTCGTCCTGGCATTGGATGCCATGAACCCCAAGTGGCTGGACGCCATCCTCATCGCTCGCCGCCGCCGCTCGCAGGAAGGGTAGGCGGGGGGCAACAGTCCCAGCAGGAATTCGGCGGTTGTGCCGCGAATGGTGCGAATGTCCCGCCGGTGAAAAACCTGCAGCTCTCTCGGCATCACCGCGCAGCCTCCCATTGAGCACGTCTGGCGTCCGCCCGTGTTGACGGCATCGCTCCAGAGGAGGAGCCGGATATGCCCGCAAGCCCGCGCATCACCATCGAGATGCTCGGAAGCCTCCGTGTCCGTCGCGAAGGCGGCGAGGCCGTCGAGCTGCCCTCGCACCAGGCTGGCGCCGTCCTGGCCTATCTCGCCCTTCACCTCGAGTCGGTACATCCGCGCGAGCGGCTTACCGACCTCTTCTGGCCGGAAGACGATCCGGACGCGTCCCGACAGAAGCTCCGCCACTGTCTCCATGCGCTCCGGCGCCTCCTCAATGCGCCGCCCCTCGGCTGTTCCGAAATCCTGACGGCTACCCGTCAATCGGCCGGCCTGAATCCGTCAATGGTCGATACGGATGTCGCCCGGTTCGAAACGTGCATGTCGACGGCGTCCCGTTTGCCCGATCCGGCCGAGCGCATTCCGCTGCTTTCGGAGGCCATCACTCTCTACCGGGGCGAGCTTCTCCCGGGGTTCTACCACGAGTGCCTGGAACCGGATCGGAGCCGCCTTTCCGGTCTGTATGAGCGGGCACTCCATTCGCTGACCGACGCCCACGAAGCCGCGGCCGACCTGGAGGCGGCCGCCGAGTACGCCCGCAAGGCGGTGGCGCGCGACCCACTGATGGAGGAGGCGCACTGCCGGCTAATGCGCCTCTACGCTGAGCTGGGGCGACCCTCGGCGGTGCTGCGCCAATACGAGGTGCTCCGGGAGGCGCTCAAGGAGGAGTTGGGGGAGGAACCGGCGGAATCCACGCGCCTCCTCGTCGAGTCCCTGCGGGAGCGGGCCCAGGCTCGGGCCGCGGGAAACGGCGCCCCTCCATTGAGCCCACCCACGGACGGTTCTGCGAGCAGGATGGGAAGGCGCTCTCCCGACGCGGGAGGGGTCGGGGATCCCTTGCAAGCGGCTCCGGCCGTCTCCCAAGAGCAGTTAGAGGCGTCGGCAGGCGAAGGGCGGTTGCCCGTATTCTGGTTTATAGGGCGTGCCCGGCGCAGGGCGGCGATGGCCTCTGTGTTCTGCGTGCTGGTTGTGGGCGTTACGACCGGCCGGCTGCAGGTCGGCGGGCGCAGCTCTGGCCTGGACCGGGGGCACATGCGTCCCGCGGTCTCCGGAAATGCGGGACAGGGCTCCTGGTCGGCGGATACGGTTGCGGAGGCGTCCGCCGGCCGGCCTGCGGTCCGGGCCGCCAATACTCCGGCGGTCGCTCGGACCGGGCCTACTGAAGCTGCATCCCCGGACTCGGACGCGTTACCGATGATGGGAGCGGTCAGCCTGGCCGCAGGTACATCCTCCGCTTCGGCGCACGCGCGACGCCTCGGCGGACGTGCCAGTGCCCTGGCGCGCGGCGCGCTTCACGCTGCCGCCTCCGGTCGGCGGCCACCACCCTCTGCAGCGCTACGGAAGGGCGCGGAGGCTGCCGGCCGCATTGTGCCGGAACGGCAGCCGGTCTGGATGGCCAGGTACGCGCCCGCGCCGGACGAGAAGGACAGCGAGCCAAAGGCGGTGACGGTGGATCGCGCAGGCAACATCTTCATCACCGGCCTTGTGCAGACCCTCCACAACGACGTGGACTTCCTCACGCTGAAGTACGGGCCGGACGGACGGCTGCTCTGGCGAGCGCGCTACAACGGCCCGGGCAATGACGTCGACCGTGCCTACTCCATCGCCGTGGACGACGAGGGCAGCGTCTACGTGACCGGAGATTCGGACAACGGCAAAGGCAACGGTCTCACGCGCCTCGCAGGTACAGATTTCGCCACCGTCAAGTACGACCGGAACGGCAATCAACTCTGGGTGGCTCGGTACAACGGCCCGGACGATGGCGAAGAGTGCCCGGTGCGCGTCCGTGTGGGACCCGATCATAGCGTCTACGTGACGGGAAGGTCGATGGCGGCACGCAATATCGATGGCGGGCGCAATGCTTACGACGAATGGGCGACTGTCAAGTACGATTTTGAGGGCAGGCAGCGGTGGGTACGACGTGAGAGGGCGGAAGGGGATATGAGCGCCGCTCCTGCGGATATGGCATTAGACCCGCAGGGCAACGCGTACGTGACCGGCTGGATGTGGAACGACCGCGCGTACCCGCGAAGGATTGACATCCTCACGGTGAAATACGGCTGGAACGGCGATGTCATCTGGCGGCGAACCTGGACCGGGCCGGCGAACGGCAACAGCCGCCCTGTCGCCCTCTGCGTGGACTCGGCCGGCGACTTTTACGTCGTCGGCGAGACTTGGGCCGGCGACCCGCTGGACCAAGGTCGCATGCGCGACGTATTCGTCATTAAGTACCGCCCAGACGGCAATGAGATATGGTGCCGTACCTTCGACCATAACCATTGGGATGAACAAGTGCAGACGGCCGCAGCCGGCCCGTCCGGGGAGCTGGGCATTGCAGGATGGACTGTCGGCGAGGGCGGTCGTGACTATCTGACGCTGGTGTACGATCAAAACGGCACGCCCCGCTGGTTTCGAACGTACAATGGTCCGGGCAACAGCGAGGACATGGCGCTGGCAGCCGCCTTTGACAGTGCAGGGAGCCTGATAGCCACCGGCCAGTCCTACGGTGGCCAGCGCGCGGCCGGTGGATCGGAGATGGACTACTTCACGGTAAAGTTTCGCGCGAACGGGCTCCCGGTTTGGAAGGCGCGGTATGACAACCGTGCCCATTGGGACGCGGGACGGTGCGTGGCGGTCGACGTCCGCGACTACGTTATAGTGACCGGTCTTTCCGGCGGCGACCGCGCTAACACCATCACCACCCTCAAATACGCTCCCTGAGCCCCTTGAGCCCCGCGCATCCCGCGGCCGCACAGTCCGCCAACGGTGGATGAACGCTAGGTGAACGGTAGCCCCCTATGCTGTTGGAACCTGCCTGCCCAGGAGCCTCGGAGGCAGGCGCCATCGAGCAGTTCGATTCATGAACAGGAGAGCTTTCATGCGAACTCGGACTTGCATCACTTTCGCCCTTGTCGCGCTGGGGGGAGTGCCGGCTGGCGCGCAGTCCATCCAGTCGCCCACCATCCTGCACGCCTTCAGCAACCGTTACATCGACGGCTCCCGCTCCCGGAGC
>CAYNFH010000038.1:34002-35364 GCA_964396385.1 uncultured Chthonomonadaceae bacterium
TGGCTTCCTCTACGGCACTACCCAAAACGGCGGCCAGGGCGCCGGGACCATCTTCAGGGAGGACCCGGCTACTAACACCTGCACGATCGTGTACAGCTTCACCGGCGGAGGCGCAACGGGCACGGGTGCCAATCTCGTGTCCGGTCTGATCCTGGCCAGCAACGGGAAGATGTACGGGGCGGCCGGCGCCGGCGGGGCTGGCGGGTACGGGACGGTCTTCTCCTTTGATCCTTCGACATCGCCTCCTGTGGTAAAGATCCACGACTTCAACAATGCGGGTGGCGCATACCCTCAGTTCGACTGCCTGTTTCAGGCCAGCGACGGCAATCTCTACATTACGACGGAGGACGGCGGTACCAACGGAGTGGGCACGCTCTGCAAGATGTCCCTAGACGGTGGCGGTTTCTCCGTACTTCACAACTTCAAGTCCGGGGTCGCAACGGACGGATACAACCCGGAGTCTGGTGTGGCGGAGGGGAACGACGGTAGGCTGTACGGCACGACACTCTATGGCGGCGCGAATGGAGACGGCGTCGTCTACTCCATCAACAAGGACGGGAGCAATTTCACGGTTGTGCACTCCTTCAGCGATGCCTACACGGACGGGCGGTTTGCATGGTGGGGCCTGACCAGAGGAGCGGACGGCAAGCTGTACGGCACCACCCCGGGCGGCGGATTCAGTGGCCTGGGGATCCTCTATAGCATTGACCCGTCGGCCGGCGGTGCATTCTCCATCATCTACAACTTTGACGGCGAGACCGGCGCCTATCCGCAGAGCGGGTTGAGCATAGACGCCTCCGGTAACCTCTATGGCACGACCACCGACGGCGGAGCGAACGGTTACGGCACCGCGTTCATGCTGAACCCATCAGGGACCTTCAGCGTTCTTGTAAGCTTCAACGGGGCCGATGCCTACGATCCGCTCACCCCGCCGATAATGGCATCGGATGGCAACCTGTACGGCGTCAGCCAGATTGGCGGGCTGGAGGTCCAGCTAACCGGCGGCGGTTATGGCTCTCTCTACAGCATCTCCATTGACCCCGTCTCCGGCGCGGCGAGCAGCACCCTGCTCCACTCGCTCGACGTGTACGAGGATGGTTACAGTCCGCAGAGCAGCCCTGTACTGAGCGCGGACGGCAACATTTACGGTGTCACCATCTATGGCGGCGTCCTTGGACAGGGCGTGCTCTACCAGTCCACTCCTGCCGGCGGGTACCAGATCCTGCACACCTTCAGCAACTACGCGCAGGAAGGCGCCCAACCCTCAAGCGTGATCCAGGGGCCGGACGGCAACTTCTACGGCACGTGCCTGTCCGGCGGGCGGTACGGCAACGGCACGGTCTGGGCAATGGATGGCTCCGG
>CAYNFH010000039.1:0-34740 GCA_964396385.1 uncultured Chthonomonadaceae bacterium
GATCTGCTCCGGCGTAAGCGGAGGGACTCCGCCGCGACAAGGCACGCACTTCTTGTCCGCTAAATCAGTAGACATCGACTCTGCCTCCTATGAGTCAAGTAATTCCTGAGTGGACCGCACAGATAGTCGTTACCGCCGAGCTGGCCCGTGCTCTTATCGAGGACCAGTTCCCCGCCCTCGCGCCGGTGACGTTGGAACCGCTCGGCGAAGGTTGGGACAACACGGCGTACAAGGCCAACGGCGCATACGTCTTTCGCTTCCCTCGGCGCGAATGGGTGGTCGCGCTCCTCGAGACGGAGAGCCGCGTGCTGCCCGTCATCGCGCCCCGCGTGCCTCTATCCGTGCCCTGTCCCTGCTTCGTCGGGCGGCCGTCGGATGCCTTCCGGTATCCGTTCGCCGGGTATCCGCTGATTCCCGGCCGCACCGCCTGCGCCGCCTGGCTGACAGATTCGGAGCGTACGATGGCGGCGGAGCCGCTTGCCCGTTTCCTGACGGCACTGCACTCCATCCCTACCGCTGAAGCCGCCGCGGCGGGCGCTCCCGGCGATACCATTGGCCGACTGGACGTGCTGCGGCGGGTGAACAAAGCGCGAGAGTCGATTCGTCGCCTCGAGGACGCCGGAATCCGGCCGGACACAAAGGCACTCACCGCGATACTGGACGCCGGGCCGCGAGACTACGTCCCGCGATCCGACACCCTCGTTCACGGCGACCTGTACGCCCGCCACCTTCTGGTGGACCACCGGAGCCAGCTCTGCGGTATCATCGACTGGGGCGACCTCCACATCGGCGATCCCGCGCTCGACCTCGCCATCGCCCATACTTTCTTACCACCCTCCGCCCATCAGCCGTTCCGTGACACCTACGGCCCTATTCCGGAACTGACGTGGGAGGTGGCCCGCCTCCGCGCCGTCTGGCACACGGCCATCATCGCCCTCTACGCCCACGACATCGGGGAAGCAGACCTGCTCCGCGAAGCCCGGATCGCGTTGAGTTACATCGTTGAATCCGCGTAGGGGCGGCCCTACATGCGATGGGTCCTCTTGCGAGCGGTCATCCCTTCAGCGCCCCCAGAGTAACACCCTTCGTCAGCCGGTCCTGGAGGAGGATGTAGACCGCGAGAGTAGGCAGCATCACGATAACAAGAGCGGCGAAGAGGAGACCATAGTCGGTCTTGTACTGCGCCTGCATCCCCACGCTCTGAAGGCCCAGCGGGAGCGTCTTGAGGCGGTCGCTGTTCAGGAACACCAGGGCGAACAGATACTCGTTCCAGAGGCCCAGGAAGTTGAAGATGGCCACCGTGACCAGACCCGGTTTGGCCAGCGGAAGCATGACGGAGCGGAAGACACGCATTTCGCCCGCGCCGTCCATCAGGGCTGCCTCGCGGAGCTCCTCCGGCAGCGTGCGCATGAAGGCGGTGAGCACGAAGACCGTGAAGGGCAGACTGGCCGCCACGTAGATAAGGATGAGGCCGGCGTGGGAGTCGTGCAGCGAGACAGTCAGGTGATAGCCGAAAGGCCGCGCCAACGGCTGAAAGGTGCGGGTGAGCCATTCGCCCATGTCGCTGAACTGGAAGAAGAGAGGTATGAGGATGAGCTGCATGGGGATGATGAGGCCGCTGAGGAACAGCGTGTAGACGAGGTCACGGCCAAAGAACGTAAACCGGGCCAGGGCATAGGAAGCCATCGCGCCCAGCCCCACAATGAGCGCCAGGCTGATGCCGACCACCTTGATGCTATTGAGGAAGTAGCCCTGGAAGTGGCTGCCGACCCAGGCGCGGGTGTAGTTGTCGACCAGCGAGTGGGCGTTGGCGGCCGTGGGAGAGTAGAGCACGCGTGGAAGGCCGAACGGGTGGGCGTAGATCTCCTGCGTGTTCTTGGCGGAAGTGTAGAGCACCCAGACCAGTGGGAAGACCACCGCGGCGAGGTAGGCCAGCAGGAATCCGTACTTCAGAGCTGCGGCTGTCCATGCCCGAGGGCTGTTAGGCTTAGGATCCATTGCCTAGATCTCGCACCCATGCCCTGCGGTTGAAACCGCGGGCTACGCAATACACAAAGTCGGCCTTCGCCGACTGCGGAATCGGAGTGATGAGACCGCATGTAGCCGCGGCTCGGACCATCAGTATTCCAGCCGCTCCCGCCGCAGCAGGCGGAAAGTGATGCGGGTGGCGAGCAGGGTGAGCAGGAAGAGGCAGACCGCGATGGCCGTGCCGAAGCCGATGTTGTACTCCTCGAACACCTTGGAGTACATCAGCGTGGCGATGGTGTGCGTATCCTTCCCCGGCCGCCCATTCTCCATGACCCAGACCGTGTCGAAGATCTTCAGCCCGCCGATGACCAGGTAGACCACGCCGGTGGTCAGTACGTCCCACATCAGCGGCAGAGTGATGGCGAAGAAGGTCCGGCCGTTGGACGCGCCGTCCAGTCTCGCCGCCTCATAGTAGTCCTCCGGAATGGACTCCATGGACGCCAGGAACAGCACCATGTAGAAGCCCGTAGCGCCCCAGATCATCATGGGCGGCAGCGCGGTAAGCAGCCGGCTGCTCTGGGTGAAGGCGACCGGCGGCGCAGTCGCGCCGAGCCAGCCCGCCAGGATCGGCGGCAGATGGCCGTGGAAGAGCAGCTTGAGCGTGTTGTTGAGCAGGCCCACGTCCGTGGTGCTGTAGACGAGTATCCAGAGCAGCGACACCGCCACGGAGCTGATCACGTTGGGGAAGAAGAAGGCCACGCGGAAGAGACGCGCGCCCGCGATCCGCCGGTGCAGGCTGTAGGCGAAGAAAAGCGCAAAGCTCAGGATGAAGACACCCGGCACTACCATAAGGTAAACATTGTGGGCGAGCGCGGTGAGGAAGTCGCCGCGGCGTTTGGCGATGTCGGCGAAGTTCTTGAACCCCACCCAGACCGGCGCGCTGAGGCCGTCCCACCGCGTGAGGCTGTACCGGAACGCGTTGAAAGCCGGAACCAGCACGAACACACCATACAGCAGCAGGGACGGCGCGAGCAGGGCGGCGATGAACGTGCGGGGAGGCTTGACACCTCTTGGTTGGAGGTTGTCCCAGCCCCTCGGACCAGTGGCGGGGCTGGGCACCCCGGTTGAAGGTTGAAGGTCCGGAATCCGGAGACTCCCCTTCTCCCCTTCTCCCCTGCGGCCGCCCGAGCCTCCTCCGGCTCGGGATTCGGAAGGCCGCAGCACCTTCTCCTGCTCTCGCGCTCTGTCTCTCATTGCATTGCCGGGACGCCCTGTGCGGGGGGCTTGTAGACGTCCGGGTCGCGGCGGACCGCGTCGATGGAGGCTTCCATGCGCCGGCCGAACTCCTGCGGCGTTATCTTGCCCTCCAGCAGGGCGGCGAGATGCGCCGGCATGGCGTTTCGGCCGAAGTCCAGGTAGAGGCTGCTCAGCCGGTCCGAGAAGTTGCGGGAGGCGTGGTCCTCGATCTCCACCGCGGTCCGCAGGTCTGGCGGGACGTCCATCCCCTCTGCGGGGCCCTTCACGGGCGAGAGCGTATCCAGCGACTCCACATAGCTGCGGGCGGACTGCTTGCTGACCATGAACTTGAGGAAGTCCGCGGCTTCCTGGGGATGCGGCGCCTCCCGGAACACGAAGAAGTTCTCCGCTCCCCCGCCGTAGACGGCCGTAGGATCTCCGTCTCCGCCATCTACCGCGGGCACCGGGAAGCAGTCCATCTCAAATCCGGGCGGGATGGCGTTCTTCATCTCATTCTTGAGCCACAGGCCGCAGAAGACCATGGCCGCCCGGTGATTGACCCACTCGAGCTGCGACTCCGTGTGCGTCATGGCCATTGCACCGGGCTCGAAGTAGCGGGTCGACATCTGCTGGAGCAGCTCCGCCGCCCGGATGAACTGCGGGTCCAGGAAGGCGCCGGGCTTGAGGTCCTGCATCGCGTACCAAGTGGAAAAGGGGACGAGGCGCTCGTAGAGTGCAAGCAGGGTGGACCAGGCGTAGGTGGGATACTTGCCCTGGAACGCGATAGGCCCGACGCCAGCCGCCTTCACCTTATGGCACAGGGCTGTGAACTGGCTCCAAGTGCGGGGCGGGCTCCAGCCGTGCTGGCGGAACAGCTTCCGGTCGTACCAGCAGACCCAGATGCTCAGGTTGGAAGGCATGGCGTAGGTATGGCCCCGGTAGGTGAAGTCAGAGAGCAGGCCGGGGATGATGGACTTCCGCCACGTGATGTTCTGACCGTAGGCGGGCGAGTCCAGGGCCAGGTCGAGCGGATAGAGCTTGTTGGCCACGATGAGCTTCCAGACCGGGAGCGTACAGTTGGCCAGGTCCGGCGGGTTTCGGCGAAGGATGCGCGGCTTGATCTTTTCGTCCACGCGCGGGTCGCCCCACAGGTTCACCCGGATGCCCGGGTGGAGCTTCTCATACTCGCGGGCGATGCGCTTGTGCCAGTCGATCCCATACCCGCCCTCGAATACTGCCACCTCCAGCGTAACCCCCGCGGCCGGGTCGTCGCGGGAGAGCCGGCAGCCGGGCGTTGCCGCAATGAGCAGGGCTACTGAGAATCTGAGGCATGACCTGGTGACCCGGTGACCCGGTGGCCTGGTGACGCGGAGCATATGAGGCAGGCTGAATCGCATGGATTAGGCAGGGTGGTGCGGTTGGATGGCGACTGAGCAGAGCCAATGTAAAATTCGGGACTGCAGAAGGGAGTTCCTGCCGTAAGCGTCGACGTGCAAGATACCTGACACAGAAAGGAGGAAACGAGGTTATAATGCTAAAAACATTAGCTATCGTGCTGAACCCTGGCCGGCTGCGGTCCTTGAAGACGGCTAGGGCTAATCGCTATCGGGCAGTGTAGACCTCTCTACCGGGCCATGCGCAGCGTGCCCGTTGCCCGCGAGAGTCCTGCCAACTGCTGCCCGGCCGCGTCCGATCCGCCATGGACAAGCTCTGGCACATAACCTTGCTCGGCGGACTCGCCGCACATGGCGAGGGCCGCTGTGTTGTGCGGTTTCAGACCCGGAGGACCGGCGCCGTCCTGGCGTTTCTGGCCTTCCACCTCCACCATGACCATAGTCGCGACCTGGTGGCGGACCGGGTCTGGCCGGAAGCGGACGCGGATGGGGCCCGCGTTTGCCTGTCCTCGGCCCTCCACTCCTTGCGCCGCCAGTTGGAGCCTCCCGGCATCCCGGCCGGCAGCGTGATTGCCGGCACGCGCACCCACATCCGGCTGAATCCCGCCGCGGTCACGACAGACGTACTGGAGTTCGGGAAGCACGCGAGCAGGGCGCAACAGATTCCACACGGGCCCGAGCGGCTTGCCCTCCTGGCCCGAGCGGTCGACGCGTACGGAGGCGACCTGCTGCCGGACTGCGTCGAGGATTGGGTCCTCACCGCGCGTGAGCGGTTCGCGCTGCTGTACGTGCGCATCGCGCGGCAGCTCATCCGGTGCTGCGAGGAGCAGGGAGAGACGGAGCGAGCGCTGGAGTACGCGCTGCGCGCCGTCGCGGCTGCCCCGGCTCAGGAGGAGGCGCACTTCGAGGTCATCCGTCTGAACCGTGCGCTGGGCCGCGATGCCGACGCCGCCCGCAGGTACCGGGACCTGGAGCGCATCCTGGAAGACGAGGAGGGGCGGCCTCCATCGGCGCGCACGAGGAAACTGGTCGAAGGACTGCGACTTCCAGACCGCACGGTGCGACTGTACGCGCCGCGCCCCCGCCGGTCGCCGAGCAAGCTCGTCCAAGCCCGCTCCCGGCCGGAGGAGGCACCTTGCCAGCCGCTGCCCGCGCCGCGGCTGCCGCTGGACATTACGCGGTTCTTTGGACGCCACCCGGAGCTGGCCCACCTCAGCGCACTCCTGGGCCCCCACATGCCCGACACGACGGCTGAATATGCGGACGCCAGGCTTGTGACGGTGGTGGGACCGGGAGGGTGCGGCAAGACCCGCCTCGCGGTCGAAGTCGCGCGCCGGCTGTCCGAGTCGTACGACCGGGCGGTCACTTTCGTACCGCTGGCGGACGTAACCGGCGCGGACCAGGTAGCAGAGGCGGTCCGGCAGCGGGTGTGCGAGCAGACCGACGGGAAGCGCGCGCCGCTGGAGCAGATAGAGGCCAGCCTGTCCGGGCGGCCCCACCTGCTCCTGCTGGATAACGCCGAACATCTTGGGGGGCCGTGCGCCCAGCTCGTCGAGCGGCTGCTGCATCGCCTGCCCATGCTCCGCTGCCTTGTAACGTCCCGGACGCCGCTGCACGTTGCGGGCGAGCGGGCCTACCCCCTCCAGCCGCTGCCTGTACCGGAGCGGCCGGGCACTCCGGAGCGGCTGCTGGAGTTCGCTTCCGTGGCCATGTTCGTCGACCGCGCCCAGGGTGTGCAGCCAGCCTTCCAGATCACGCCACGCAACGCCGCGGCCGTCGCAAGCCTGTGCCAGAAGCTGGAGGGCATCCCGCTGGCTATTGAACTGGCTGCGGCCCGCGCGGTGGCGCTCACGCCGCGCCAGATGCTGGAGGAGCTGTCCCAGCGGTTCGACTTCCTGGTCAGCCGCCATCGCCAGCCGGAGACGCGCCACCGGACCCTCCGCGCCGCGATCCAGTGGAGCTTCGATCTCCTGCCGTCCGCGGTCCGGGAGGTCTTTGCGGGCCTATCCGTCTTCCGAGGAGGCTGGACGCTGGAGGCGGCGCGAGCGGTCTTTCCCGGGTCGCGCGTCTTGGACTGCCTGGAGCAACTGGTGGAGCATTCCCTGGTCGTCGCCGAGGATCGCGGTCCGGAGATGCGCTACAGGCTGCTCGAATCTCTGCGGGAGTTCGCGGACGAGCACCTCATGCCGCCCGACCGCACCCTCTACTCCGAGCGCCACGCGGCTTACTTCCTGGGCCTTGCGGAGAAGATGGAGTCCCGGCTGCGCGGGCCCGGCGCCCCGGAGGCGCTGGCACTGCTGGATGCCGAGCACGACAACCTGCGCGCGGTACTGGCGGCGGCAAGAGGCTCGGCAGCAGGTTTGCGCATGGCGTCGGCTCTGTGGCGATTCTGGTCGATCAGGGGCCATGCCGCCGAAGGGCGGCGCAGGCTGGAGGAGGCCCTCGCCGGCTGCGAGCACGCCGACGCGGGGATCCGCGTCAAAGGCTGCAACGGCCTGGCCGTGCTCTGCTGGAACCTCGGCGATTACGCGGAGGCCCGGCGGCGCGCCGCCAAGGGTGTCGAGCTGGCGCGGCGCGCGGGCGACCAGGCGGGCACAGCCGACGGCCTGAACATCCTGGGCGTGCTGGCGGACGAGCAGGGCGACCACGAAACAGCGCTCTCGTATCACCAGGAGTGTTTGCGGATCCGCCGGTCGTGCGGCGACGAGTGGGGTACCGCGGGCTCGCTGAACAACCTGGCAGGCATCGCGCACCGCACCGGCGATCTAGCGGAGGCGCGCCGCTGCTACGATGAGAGCCAGGCCCTCTATCGCAGGCTGGGAGACCGTGCCACCGCCGCTAACGTGCTGAGCAACCTCGGCGCCGTCGCGTACCAACAGCGCGACTACACAACTGCCAGGTCATGCTTCGAGCAGAGCCTTTCAATCTTCCGCGCCACCGGCAACACGTGGGGTATCACGGTAGCCCTGTATAACCTGGGCGAGACGATGTACCGGGAGTGCAACCATCCCGAGGCCGCTGCCCTCGTGCGCGAGAGCATCCGCATCCGCCGCGAGCTGGGGGATGAGCCGGGCATTTCGCTGCCTCTCATCACGCTCGCCAACATCCTGGCCGAGCTGGGAGACCTCACCGGCGCCGTGCGCCTCTTTGCCGCCTCCAACGCGCTCCGGGACCGAGCGGGCGTCCCGCTGACATGCTTCAATCGAGAAATAGTTGATGAGGATGTGGACACTGTGCGGCGGCGCCTTCGCCCACAGGATTTCCAAGCCGCCTGGAAGTACGGCCACTCCCTGTCCCTCCAAGATGCCGTCGCCTACGCCCTCGAAGAACCGATGGTGGACGAGCTGGCGGCCCGCACGGTCGCGATCGCCGGGAGCCCTACTTTCGCATTGTAGAGGGCCGGCGGTTGTAAACCGCGCCTACGAAGTACACAAAGTCTGCCTCCGCGGACTGATTCGCCGGCAGTAGTTCCGCCAAGTCTCGCAGGACCCTCTGCTGCGCTAAAACTGCAAGAATCCTCAGACTGGTTTCAGAGTGCCTTCTGTATGATGGGCAAAACAGCGGTCTACCGCTGATAGAACCCGCAGGAGACTGACCTATGCGCCCTCTGGAACTCCCGGTCCGCCGTTCGCGAACCGCCAGTCACCGGCCGTTTCTCGTCCTGTGTGTCCTGCTCGGGGCGTTGGGCGCGCTCAGTACGGCAGCCGCCCGGACGACCGCGCCGCGATTCACCGAAGCCAGCCGTGCCGGGCGTACGGTTGCGACGGCGAGCAGTCGGGGATCGCACGGAGCTGCGCCGCTGGCGGCGTACCGCATCGTTCAGATCATCCCAATCTTCCTGACCATTAATCCGTCGTCTCCTAGCGCCGGGTCGACCGTAACGGTCTCGGTGACCGTCAACGAGGCGCCTACTGTGGACAGCGCGGTCCAAGTGATGTGCAGCCCTGCTAGCGGCATCACTTCGCCCAGCGGGAGCTGGCCGTACACTCTGAGCTTCCCCGCGGGGAGCACCACCCAGTCCTTCACGGTCACGGCATCCTCGAGCGCCACACTCGGGGCCTGCCAGACCGGAGTAGACGCGACGAATAGCGCCAACTGGACGGCCTCCGCGAGCGTGACAGTGACGTCCGCCAACTGATCGGGAACTCAGGAGCAATCCAGGCCGCGGAGTTGGACATGCCACGGTCCGGCTACGGCTCAGTGGCGTGCGGCGCCACGAGCGGCTCATTACGACTGTCTTACTCCCGGGAAGGAGCTACTGTACATGCCCGAGCGTAACGTCGTACCCACGGCGCAAGAGATCTGCGTCCTCCGTGCGATGGCTGAGCACGGCACCATCGCCGCCGCCAAGGCGCTCTGCGTCTCTCCCCATACGGTGGACTCCCACCTGGACCGCTTGCGCTTCAAAACCGGCGTCCGCCACACTACCGAGCTCATCGCCTGGGCTGCCCATCGCGGATGGTTGCCCCGGGCGCCGCTGCCGCAACAGTAGCAATCGGTTCCGACGCCTCCAGAGCATTGGACCGCACAACTCGGCCCGACGGCACAAGCCGACCCTAGGTGATCTTTCTGTATTTTGCAACGAGAGCGATTATTTCGCCATATCTGGAGCAGGTAGGCGCTACGCCAGGAAGACGCTGTGTCTACCGTGACTGAGGCGTGTCGGACAGCACTAATACCGTCGAGGCGCGTTTTCGCGGTGCCAGTGCGTTCGCGCAGCGAGTGGATCGGATATAGGTCTGGACCATTGCAAAGGAGCTCGGAAATTGCGAAATAACAGGGAACATTTTGTGTATGCGCGTGCCGGTGTTGACATAGTCAGTCACCCGCCAGCGTCCTTTCGACCTCACGACGAGGTGACAGACCATTTTCAGGTTTCGTACGATCCGGCTCTCGGTGACGACGGTACAGCGGCCGTGAAGGCGATCCTGGCCGTATGCGAGCAGGACTTCTCCGCCCTTCAAGACTTTTTCGGTGGCATCACGCCAGAGGGCATGCCGTTCCAAATTGTATTGACAACGGGAACGACGGGCGCATCGCACGCAACGTGCACATCTACGAGACTCGATATTGGTGTTCGCTCCACCCCTACTCTGGATACGGGGGTTGTGCGCCAGCTCGTAATAGCAGAAGCCGACGAAGTGTTTATGGCTAGCTTTGGTCGCGGCTGGAACTGTGGATACAGCAATGGCGAAGGGCTCTCACGCGTACTCGCAAACGAGCTTGTGCCGGGCGCTGAGCCCAAGGGCTTTGTGTCGTCCACGTGGTGGCTGAACAGTGCGCGTGAGAACTTTGTGGAGAGGACCGACCGGACTGATAGGAACTACTACTCTATCGGGTGCTCGGTGCTGTTCCTGAACTGGACACGGTACAAGCAGGGGTACTCGTGGAAGGATATTATCGCCGCGGGGGACGCCACCCTGGGCGAAATGTATGCCCGCCTCACAGGACTTGATAATGCGTGGCAGGCATTCTCTTCGGAGATCGAGTCACTGTTCCCATCGGGGACGCCGGTGGATCTCGACTCCGACAACCCGTGGGCTCCGGGATTGGCGCTTCCAACAGCAAACCGTCTCTACTCCCCTGGCAGGCGGCCACCTGGCGCGGTCATCGAAGCTGCGGCCGCTCACGCGGCATCCGGGCGATGTTTCCTGGTCGTTGACACCGAACGGTCGGATGCCGAATTGTTGACAGTGGCGGCGCCGGACTGCGGTCAGTGGTTTGCAATCCCGAGTTCCGCCGTAGCCGCGGTCGAGGTTATTGGCCCTGGATGCGGTAGCGACCCAAGCAGGCCCCTTTGTGAAGTGGTCTTCAAATCGCAGTTCAGGTACTTCTCGGGCATAGTGTGTGGGCGAGGGAGTGCTTCGGAGGCGGTTGGACTTCAGAGTGGCTGGCCGCAGCTCCTCAGGCAGAATCCCGCATCCCGCGAATATGCGCAAACGACCGCAGTCTTGCCTCGCGCCGACATCGCCGCATCGGATCCTCCACTAGGTCAGCGCACAAGCGCGCCGACAGTCGAACAGACCCTGCCCGGGATCAACGTCCCCATGTTCTGGACGCAGCAGTCACACCAGGTATTTGTGCGCGTGACCGGGGGCAATCTTGGGGCGCCGAACTACTTCCAGCGTGTGGTCGTGTACAGGTACCTCGGCGCTCCGCCGGGGCCCGCGACGCCCGGGAGCTTTATCGATCAATTGGGCGGCAGCTGGCCATCACCAACTCCATGGCACGCGTATGACCCAGTCGGAGGGGTCGCGTCTTATTATTTCGGTGGCCAATACCACCAGGATGATGCCTGGCGTTGGGACGCGGGAGTCCACCTCCTACAGGAGCAATACACTAACGGGATCATGTTTACGTACGACTTTGACGACGGGCACCGGGGTTGGTACAACGACTACCACATTCAAGCGGCCCTTATCTGGGTTTGGACTCTCAATCCCGCGGTAGTGGGCAGCCCCGTGGGAGCGCCAGATATGGAGGGCGCCCTAATGGAACCTGCAGCCGATTACATGGGACCTGGTTAGTCTGGGTCGGAGTTCTCCATGAAGGTAAACGTCCGAAGGTTGATTGCTGGGCTCGCCGTGCTGGCCTCCTTTGCCGCTGGATGCGGCGCGCCCGGGTTGAGAATAAAGTACTCCTCCGTCCGGACTCTCCACGCGCTCATATTGAAACCAACGACCGCTGTGGACTTCCATAGCCGCGACAACCTTAACACAACCAATATACCGCTCGGTGGTGCGTCACAGTACCTGCAGGTTCCGCAGGGCGGAGCAGAAATTGCGGTGACCCCCACCGGCAGCCAGACGGTGGTGGCAGGCCCGACGACGCTTGACCTTAGCGATACCACGAAGGTGTATACAATCGCCGCCTCCGGTGTAGTCGGAGGACAGGGACCACAAACCCCGACGATCTTCCGCTTTCTGGACCAATTTCCCACCTTCACCACGGGAGCGGCGGTAAGACTGATCAACCTGAGCCCGGATAGCCAACCCGTGAGCCTCTACAATGGCAATCAGCCGGTGATTGGCCTGACTAACGTGGCCTATGGCAACGCGACACGGTACGTCGTCATATCACCGGCGGGCAGTCTTAAGTTGCAGCTTGTTTCCACCACAAGTGGGGCGCCGTTTAACACCGCGACGCTAGCACAAGGTACGACTTTAGCCGATGGCAGGTCCTACTCTGTGGTAGTCGTCGGATTGGTCCAGCCGGTAGGATCGAGCGCCCCTCTAGATGCGGTCGTACTACTGGACAACTAGGGAAATGCAGACCCCGTCTGCAAATCCGGCATCCTAACGTTGGGCGGCTCACCGACGTCTGTCTAAAGGAGACTTGGAGTGATCATACCGATACATTCGGTTCCGAATCCGGTCCCGACGCATGTTCTGGCTGACAGCGCAGTTTACCGTGAGCACCGAGTTGCCGGGCTGGCTCGGCGGCAGGCTCCGAACGGCGCCGGTGCGCCTGCGGGCGGCATGCCCGGCTCCAACACGCCAAAAACCATGGACCTACCGATCCCGGGTGTTCTATCCGATGATGTCGCCTTGGAACTTGGAGATCTCCTGAAACGCGAGTTTGGATTGACCGCGAAACCGACGCTCTATCGGGCGCATGACGGGTATCACGTCATTCTCACCGCTCCGGCCGATCAGATTGCTCAAGCCAAAGAACTGCTCAAGCATGCAGCCGAGTTGCAGATCCCTGGTCCAAGGCTACAAACCACCGTGCATCGGCTTAAGAACATAACTGCTCTGGCAGCCGTAAGCGCTCTACAGATGATAAAAGATACCAACAACTACACGTGGCGATTCGGGCCCGGCCCCGAAGTCCTTCAACCCGGTGCAGGCCTGCAGTTCGTGAACGCACTGCCGGCAAATAGCGGGACAGGCCAGGGTGGAAAGGGCCTGCACATCGAAACCACCGGTCCTGGCGCAAAATTCCTGTCAGCGGGTACCGGACCTCTTGACCCGCATGATTCCGCCCCTGCCGGCGACGCCGGCAACGGAGATTCAGGTTCCGACAACAAGACTCCTCCGGCTCCGCACTTGCCTTTCGTGATCCTTATCGGTACACCGGCCGAGATCGCCGAAATGGAGGGCTTCCTTGATCAATTGGACCAAAAGTCTGCCCAGGTGATGATCGAGGCCATGGTGCTGGAGGTTGCCCCACAGGCCATAGACACGATAGGGGTTCAGTGGACAGATGCAGCCGGAAAGGTGACCGGGTCCACGATCACAGAGACTGCCCCCAGAGAGAACAACGTGATCCGCTTCGGTACTTTCAACCGCAGAGGCATCCAGTTTAATGCCGCCATCAACGCCGCGATCTCGCGCGGATATGCTCGCCTGGTTGCTGATCCCACTATTGCCGTTCAGGACCAGACAGAAGCGGCAATCTTCATCGGTGACCAGATTAACTACCTCGGTCTTCAAGCGAATACGCCACTGACGGGAACCCCAGCGCTAGTGGTCCTGTCCCAGAACGTGGGTGTGACGCTGGACGTAACCCCGGTAGTCAACCTTGAGGGAGAAGCCGTCACTCTGAAGCTCATTCCCACCGTCAGTACCTTAACCCGGTTCGACCCGATTCCAGGGGGCGGGATCCTCCCACAGATCGGTACGCGGCAGGCGAACACGACGGTACGGTTGAACAATGATGAGGTTTTCGCGATTGGAGGGCTGATTCAAGAACAAGATATCCGCCAGCTAGATAAAGTCCCGCTGCTCGGAGACCTGCCCATTATCGGTCATCTATTCCGAAACCGGCATACAGAACACAGGCGCACCGAGATCCTCCTCTTCATTCGCGCCCGGGTGGTTAACGAAGAACGATCGGGGGCGGATGAGCCTACTGTTCTGCACCCCGATCTCCTCAGGCGCGATCCCGCGTTCGCAGAGATTCACCCTTTGGTGCGCCAACTGGGACTGTCCCTCGGCATCATCACCCCAGGGGACGCAACGCGGCTCGGGCTAAGGGACTACTCTGGTCGTATCATCGTAACGACCGTCCTTCCGGGGAGCCGAGCCGACCAGGCTGGCATCAAGCGCGGTGACGTGATAGTGAGAGCCGGTGGAGGCGAGATTCGCACTGAAGATGAACTGGAGTCTGTGGTTTCAAGCCGTGCGCCCGGATCGGAGCTCCAATTGGAGATTGGCCGGGCTGGCAGCAACAAGAGCGAGATCGTGACCATTCCGGCCCTTCCGCCGGCACCGGTCAGTCATGGGGGTAGGCGCCATTAGAACCGGCACGGGAGTGGCGCAAGTGAATATGTTTGTGCTTTCCGCTGGCAGGTGGCGTCCCAGTGTTGCTGCAGCCGTTCTGCTGATAGATTGCTGCTTACCGCGCGAGACCGCCAGACTGGACCTCCTGACATCGCCTTGAGCTATGGCTCCCTGAGTGTACTAAGTGACCAGACAGCCAGCCAATGAAAACACCGGCACTGAGCTACTCCTCCGGGCTTGGGAGAGTGTGACGTGAGGACAGCAGCCGAGCGCCTGGAACAGCGGCGACGCTGGATCCGTGGCCGCCACCTAGACGCGACGGGCATCGCCCGACCGGACCTGTGGCGGTCGGGGATAGCGCAGTCTTACCGCATGCAAGTGACGGCTGCGACCCGCCCGCTCGCGGCTACGGCTCCAGCAGCCGCAACGCCGGCCCGGGGATTGCTGTGGGCGCAAGCGGGGCCGACGAGACTTGAGGTCGACAAAGAACAGAACTATCAAGGACTCGGTCCAATCGCAGGCGAGGTGGTTGACATCGCCATCAGCCCGCTCGGGAAGACGGATGAAGCGCTCTACATCGCCACCAATAACGGCGGTGTGTGGAGATCCAGGGACGGCGGCAAGACGTGGTGCGCTACGATGGACGCTTTGCCGGGCCTGTCGCTGGGCGCCGTGGCCCTGGATCCGGCCAACCCACAGGTTGTGTACGCGGGGACAGGGAATCTGTTCGACGGCGGGCGTGAGTTCAGCAAGGCTATCGGCATCTACAAGTCCATTGACGGGGGCGAGACCTGGAACAACCTTGGCCGACCGCTCCTGGAGAACCGTGGCGTCTCCCGGATCGTTCTCCCCACCAGTGGTGTGGTGATGGTCGGTACCGTCGATGGCCTTTACCGTTCCGCCGACGGCGGGCTGCATTTCGGAAGTAACGCACCGAGCTTTGACGATGGGAAACCGGTGCTTCCAGGGTTCATCACGGACATCCTTATGGATTCGGCAACCGCCAGCATCGTTTACGCCGCAGTGAACGGGAGCGGCGTGTACCGTTCTACAGATGGCGGGGCCACCTTCCCGACAAACCTGCTGACGGCGGCAAACGGCGGACCGGCGGGACCGATGGGAATGATCACCTGCGCGCAATCCGTGGTTCCTGACAATCAGGTGCTGTTCGCAAACGTACAGAGTTGCGGCGACACCAAATACTGCGGCCTGTTTAAGTCAAGCAATGGCGGTACGTCGTGGACTGTCCTCCCAGACGCCGCTGCGCGCGCTCTTGAGAACAACGGCGCTCAGCTCGGATACGACCAGACCATCGGTGTGGACCCGCAGAATCCGGATCGCGTTTATCTGGGCTTCCAGGAGCTCTACCTCTCCATTGACGGCGGGACAACATTTGGCTCGCCCGCGGTGTCGAGCGGAAAGGTACATTGGGACCATCACGCCCTGGTGTTCAGCCCCCGATCGCACTGGGTGAGCGGGCCCACTCCACTGTACGTTGGCACGGATGGTGGCCTTTCGCGAAGCATGGATGGCGGCACGACGTGGAGTAACTTGAACGACGGCGTGGCAACCGTGCTGTTTAAAGGTATCGATATCGGCCGCGGTGCGGGTAATGACTACACATATGGTGGAACGCAAGACACCGGCACAGTCCAACATCGGCCTGATGACGGGGACGGAGTCTGGCGGCTGGGAGTTGACGGCGACGGTGAGAGGGTCGTCGTGGACCCGAAGGATCCCCTCTGGGCATACGCCACGACCGACGACCACCTTGTTCAGACTACGAATGGGGGCCGCCAATGGAACTACATCCAATCAGCCGATTCGAAACTGCCGGGATGCCCGAACAGTCCAAATGCCTGCGCCTGGCCACTGGCCGCTGATCCCACAAACAACATGATCGTCTACGTGGCGGCGGGAGCACAACTGTTCCGCAGCACCGACCGGGCGTCGACATTTGAGCTGGTGGGTACTTTTGGAGCGTCGATCCGTTCGCTCAAAGTAGCGCCAAGCGATACGAAGGTGCTGTGGATTGGGTTAGCGGACGGCAGCGTAGTGTGGACAGACCAGGCAGACAAGGGATCCGGCAGCCAATGGACTCCGCGCCCGGTGACGGCCGGACCCGGGCTGCCAGCATCCGACATTGCGGTTGATCCGAGTGACGCTGCGCGCGCGGTTGTAGTGTTCGAAGGCTACAGCGGGGCAGGGAGCGGACTGCGGACAAAGCACGTATTCCTTACAATCAACAGCGGCGCCTCGTGGTCAGACATCAGCGGCACAGACGGCGGCAACCCCAATCAAAATGTGCCCGACCTTCCGGTCCACGGAGTTGTGATCGACTCCACCACCGGAGGTCAAGGCATTGTAATTGCAACGGCGGCCGGTGTACTGCACACGATCGACGAAGGCAAGACATGGCGGCAACTGGGAGCTGGTCTACCCGTTGTCGACTGCACGAGTCTGGCACTCGATATCGGAGTCAGCCCGCCTCTGCTGCGCGCCGGCACATACGGCCGTAGCGTCTTTGAACTTACACGGCCCCAAGAGGCACGGCTATCAATTCTCAGCAACCTTGCGTTTGGCGTTGCGCCGCCTAATGGCGCCAACCCGCTTGGGATTCGCCTCATCAACGCGGGAGGAGCCGATCTAACGGTGAAGAGCGTTGCGCCCGGAGGAGGAACCGGAGCTTTCCGTATAGATCCAGCGCCTGCGCTCCCGGCAACGCTCCCTCCAGGGGAGAGCCTCGAGATCAAGGTCCGCTTCGTTCCCCCGCGCCCGGGAGACACGATCGGGGCGCTGCAGGTCGCGAGCGACGACCCTACACACCCTATCATTCTCATACCTGCAAGCGGCTCCATGTTGGGTACGCTGCCGTCTCCCAGCATTGCAGTGACAGCAACTGACACCCGGGTCACGTCCATGCCGGATGACGCCTCGGCCGGACCGGGATGCAAGCCAGTACCGCGCCCATCCGGCTGGATGATCTTATCGCTTGGCTTTCTCCTCGCCGCGATGGGCGTTGCCGCGTGGTTTCTCCCGCCTACCAGCGGGTCCGAGGATGGGGGAGCAGGGCGCCCCTGCGCTTTTCTGCTCTCGGCACTGTTGTTGGCACTCTTCGGGATGATCGTCGGGAGGGCGATCTCCGGACGCTGGGGAGGATTGTTCATCGACAGCCGGTATCGCATTAGCCTCTCCCGGTTCCAAGCCGCACTGTGGACCGTGATTGTGCTCTCCGCATATGGCACGGCGGCGATTTCGAATCTACAGCGGTCCACGCGCGCGCCTCGCAAGGACAAGGTGCGCCGAATCATCTCGCCACTACTTCTGCTCGACGAGAAAGGAACACCAGATCCGAATCCGAAAGCCGAACCAATCGACCCGCTTGGCGTCCAGGTGCCCAAAGAGCTATGGATAGTCATGGGTATTGCGGTCACATCGTTGGTGGGAACTCCACTGCTGCTTACCACCAAGCAAGACAAGAGCCCTCCTCAGGATGCCGTAACCGCGATGAAGACGCGGTTAACAGGGCAGTCGACAGCCACTGTGACAGCCGCCTCGGACGATGCGAGCACGCCGGCCGGATGCCTGGACAACAGCGGACTGTTGATGGTGCGCAAGTGTCCTGAATGCGCTGAGTGGAGGGACCTTTTCCGCGGTGAGGAAGTAGCCGATGCCGCAACGATGGATCTGAGCAAGCTTCAGATGTTCTACCTCACTATGGTATTGGCGCTGTCGTACGTCGTTGCGATCATGTTGAGCATGGCCAAGCCAGGTCCGGTCGGCAGTCTACCTCCACTTTCGACAAGCGCTGTAGCCCTACTTGCCATAAGTCATACAGCCTACCTGACCGCAAAAGGGCTCCCATCGCCGAAGTCGTAGTCCGCGCGTCACCGGTGGATCTGGAGGTGTCCGTTGGGGTAAATGGGCTTCGTGGAACACGGGCAGTGATCATCTATCGATCGGGACAATACTTAGCGCTTACTGTTACGCGGTTTAGGTTCAGCGAATTGTCGCCAAGTGCAAAGACGGCGGTTGTCGGCCGGCGTGCCGGTGGTAGGAGGCAAGTAGCGCCGATCCGAGTTCCGGCATCTCTCACGAGGCAAGCATGATCGCCCGGAACGGGCGGAAGGGAGGCTCAGGACTATGTCAGACGATAGCAGCACACGAGGACAAGGTGGGGTGCGCCCTGCCAAGGTTACAAAGACCATCCAATTCACTCCGGTCCGGTCCGGCCTCGCAGCGGATGCGGCGGCCGCTCCAACTTACACCATTTTCCGATCTGAAGAGTCGGACGAATACGAGGAGCATTTGGGTCCGCAAGCCCTGGCGGACGCCGTGCAGTCCAGGGTCGCGGGGATTGGAGACAATTTCGCAGGCACCGCGCGCAAAGCGGCAAAGCTTTCTATTTCGGCCGCGCAGACGGAGGATTTTGCGGACCTGAAGGACCTCATATCGAGTCTGACGCCGGATGCCCAGATGGTGGGACTCCATATCTCGACGGGTCCGGACTCTGGACGCGTGCTGCAGGAGGAGCGCAATGTACACGTGAAGGGTTTCATCTACGCCGCCAGTATGGAGGCGGATAACGATTTCCACCTGATTGTTGGGCGGGCGCCGAACGCCGCCGACGCCCTCTACATGACCATGGAGGTGTCCGGCCTGCCCGATGCCGGCGCCGATTCGTTCGCCCAGTTGCAGGGGGCACGAAACGCTTACAAGCAGTTCTTCGGGGCCAACCTCCCCGGCGCCGCCTATGACTTTTACGATCCCCCTGTACCCATCGAGATAGAAGGATCGCTTTTCTTCGACGAGTCCCATTCCACAGGCGGACACCCAGGACCAAAGAGCCTTCGGAAGAACATTCCCACCATCTGGGAGGTCCATCCCATCTCCAGGATCGTACTCTAGCCAACTCAAGGGTCAGCTCAATGACGGCATTGCCTCAGGAAGACGGAGAAGGTCCAGAGCAGGAGGGCCGCGCTGACAAGCAGCCTGAGTCCGGCAGGAGAGGCGGGTTGCCTGACGAGAAGTCGATAGTGTCGGAGCACACGTTTGTGTCTCCAAAGGGCAAACGGTACCGCATTCTGAGGACCACGGAGAAGGACGAGTACGAGGAAGGTGACAGGCCGCAAGGCGACCGTCCCGGCGAAGACAAACCGGCGTAGCCAGGATGGTCGCGGTTTTGTGGGCCCTTCGGATTACGGGGCGCTGGATTCTGAGTTGGTTGTGTTAGCGGAGGAGGCACGATGGTGTTGGGCGTCTTTGCCGCCGCGTTCAGAGGGGCGTTCATGGCCGAGGTGCGGTTGGATCGGACGCTATGCGCGGGCGGTGCTCTGGCGGTACGCTACGCGGCCCTTCCGGTGATGGTGGGGACTGGCGCGGCCCTGCTTCTGAAGATGTTGCTGGTCGCGTACGCCGGCGCTTTCCTGCTCACCAGTCTTCCGCCCGAATTCCGCACGCTACCTCGGCTCTTGACGGGGGCGGTCTTTGCAGTAACTTCGTTCCTGCTGCTCGGGCTCCGTTCTCCATGGCATGGGCGGCTGCCCGTGGTTATGCCCCCCCAAACAGGCGGGGGCGCCACCTCAGGTCCGCGACTGGATCCCGACCGGCCCGAGGACTTCTGGCGCGTAGCACGAACCGCCTTCGCCATTCTGTTCCTAGCGGAGTGGCTGGACGGGTCGCAGCTGCTCGTAGCGACGGCAGCGGCCGACGGGATTAATACGGTGGGCGCCCTGGCGCCGCTTCTGGCCGCGCTCGGAGGGGCAATGGCTTTGGCGGTTAAGGATGGGTTTGGAGTCCTGTTGGGTACACGGCTCAGATCGAGAGTTAGCACTAGTCGTCTGAGGCTCACAATGGCCGCCGTTTGCGCCGTCCTCGCGGTCTGGACGATTGCCAAGGATGAGCAAGAGGACGAAAGCGCGCGGGCTGCCCCAAGAGAACTCCACGCCAGCTTTGGAGCGCAAGCGCCTCGAGGACCGTCCGCACCAGGCGCTCGGCTACCTCACACCCGCCGAGTTCAAACCGCAGTAGCGCGAAAGCCATCAATCACCCGCATGAGTGTAACTCTCTCTCACTGGCCTAATTCCGGGGGCAGACCACGGCCCGAGGCAATGCCACGCCCGCCGACTATGAAGTAGAGGGCAGGAATAGGAACCACAGGAGCCCGGGCAGCTCGATCTGCAAGGCCTGCCAGCCGAACCTGGCCCTTTCGGTTATACTGCAAGGGCGAGGCGCGACATGTTTGCTGGTCGTGTCGAGTTCGCAGGTTTGCCTTCGAAGGAGTCGAGCGATGGCCGTCATGATCAAATTGAAGTTGCCCGAACAGGTCCATGACGTTGAGAAGGTGCAGGCTCTCCCGGGCCTGGCCGGGATTGAAATAGACCCCGAGTTCGGCCTGGTGCCAATCGATCCGCGTGAGTCGCTGTACGTAGTACGGGCGGTCTCAATGGATGATCTGGAACGCCGCCGCAGCCTCAGCCCAGAGATTGTCGGCGCATACGGAGATGTGAAGATCAGTACCGCTGGTCCACCCTGAGCCGAAAAAGGAGACACCAATGGCCGATCCAGTTCGCGTGATGATCCAGATGTACTCGACACCTGTCTTAGCAACGGCTGCCTTCGGACCGGTCGAGGCCGCGCCCGACGTAGGAATGGGCGCGCTCCCTGGCGTCCAGTTCGACACTGCGTACGCTCCGGTACCGATCCCTGCACCGAGCTCCGCCGAATCGGCCGTGGCGGGCATGGCGGCAGCCTTCTCGGCCAGGCAGCCGGCCACATACGTGGTGAGGGCATCAGTTCACCCAGACGCCCTGGAGAAATTCCTGGCGCAGGCAAAGCAGGACACGCGTGTCGCGGGCGTCTTCTCCGATCCAAGAATCGCGCCGATTGCCGCGGCGCCATCAGCGGCCAACTGTCCAAGTGGTCCGGTAGGAACGGACTTAGACATCGAGCGGTTGCTCAACGTCGCAGAACTGCGCCAACGGGGGCTGGACGGAACAGGGGTAAAGGTCGCTATAGTCGATACCGGCATCAATCTCGCATATCTGCGAAACAGGGGTAAGAACCCTGGCTTCGATCCGGACCTGAGCTGGGGTCCTCTCCCCAACCAGCCGCTCGGGAACATGCCCGTTCAGCATGGGACTATGTGCGCCTACGACGTCTGCATCGCCGCGCCTGGATGCACGCTGGTCGACCATGCAGTCCTGACGTCGCAGACGGCCGGAGGATCGGCCATGGATGGGCTCCTGAGCGACGCGGTGAAGTCTTACGGGGTGCTGCTGAGCTACCTGACCAAGGCACCGAGTCCATTTGCCGGCGACCATACGCCGCGAACGCTGGTGGTGAACAACAGTTGGGGGATGTTTCAGCCCTCCTGGGATTTCCCGGTCGGCGACCCGCAGAATTATAGCGACAATCCTAACCATCCATTCAACATTATCGTCGCCAGCCTGGAGGCGGCGGGCGCAGATATCCTCTTCGCTGCCGGCAACTGTGGACGAGAGTGCCCGGACAGTCGCTGTGGAGATCACACCAATGATGGAATCTTCGGCGCCAACTCCTCGGCCGCAGTCACCTCCGTGGCCGGTGTCACGATCGACAAGGTGCGGATCGGGTACTCAACTCGAGGGCCGGGACACCTAGAGGCGAAGAAGCCAGATATCGCTAGCTTCACCCACTTCGCCGGCTCGGGGGTCTTCGCGGCCGATGGCGGAACTTCGGCCGCCACACCCGTGGCGACAGGAGTGGTGGCCGCCATTCGCCGCCTGTACCCGGCGGGCGTGCTGTCTCCTGCTCAGTTGAGGGACCTTTTGCGGAACACGGCAGAGCCCAAGAACGGCGGCTTCAGCAACGAGTACGGATACGGCGTAATCAATGTGCCGGCGCTTCTGGCCCAACTGCCTGGTCCGGCTGGCTCGTCGGTTAGGGGTACCGCGCGAGGCGCATCGGCCGCGAAAGGCGGTCGTCGTCAATGAGAGGGCTGCCCGGCCCGCGGACGTCGGTCTCCTTCTCGGCACCCATCGTGCCATTAAGTCGGCCTACCCCTCGTCCCCTCACAGGGCCGAGTCGGGGTGGCAGCTTGCTCCCATCTGGAAGGAATCCAACACGATGACAGAAAAGCCAGGAACCCGGGAAAGCACGGGACAGCCGGAGCCAGCGGCTCAGCCGAGCGCGCCGAGACAATTCGCTGAGCCGCATCCTTCCCCGGATACCGTACAGTTTACGCGTACGGATGAACCTAAGCCCCACCAGAAGGACAGCTTCGGCCGCTACCTGAATCTGGCTGACCGTGGGGACCTCCTGCCTTACCAAGAGCCTCGCACCTCGATTCCCATGGATCTGGCGTCTGTATTGGACGCGGGCGAGATTAACCGGATTCGGGCGGCCAAGAAGATGGTCTTCCACGCGGTGGGAGATACCGGAGGTGTGGTTGCGCCTCAGGCACAGCTGGCGGTCGCAGACCAGATGGAGGCCGATTACCTCCGTGCGGACGGTGACCGGCCATCTTTTCTTTACCACCTGGGCGACGTGGTCTATTATTTCGGTCAGCGTAGGTACTACAACGCCCAGTTCTATTATCCGTATCGTAACTATCCTGGGCCGATTCTTGCTATACCAGGCAATCACGACGGAGACCTCTACGAAGGCGAACAGACGAGCACATCTCTGGATGCCTTCCTGGATAACTTCTGCTCAAGCTCTGTGCGGCAACTCCCTGAGGCGCGGCCTTATCGTCGCACTTGTATGGATCAGCCGGGCGCCTACTTTCAACTGGAGACGCCTTTCGCCCGAATCGTTGGCCTCTATACGAACGTAGCGGAAGGGGTCGGCACCATTTATCCACAGAGTCAGGTCGACTGGCTCGTTCAACGCCTAAAGTCACTGGGGGATGAGCGAGCGGGCGGTGACGCACGGGCAGTTATCGTTGCGATGCATCATCCGCCGTTGTCGGCGGACGCCCAGCAGGGCGGCGGGAACGGGCTGCTGTTCCAGCTCGAGGACTGCGTCAAGCGGTCGAACCAGGGACGCGGCGGTTCACCATTTGTTCCGGATGCAGTGCTCAGCGGGCACGTCCACAACTATCAGCGCTTCACGCGCACCATCAACGGGCAGAGAGTGCCGGTACTCGTTGCTGGGGCGGGTGGCTACCACAACCTAACTCCGATGCAGACGAATTCGGACGGCAGCCCGATTCAGTACCCGTTATCGCTCCCGGTCTGGCCCGAGGACCCGGAGCCCACTACCCTTGAATACTACATGGATGACGGCTTTGGTTATATTCGCGTAACGAGCGCGGAGGCGTTTCTCACGGCGGAGTACATCGCCGTAGCCGATCAGCAGGGCGTGGCATACGCTTCGGCAAGGCGCGTTGACGGCTTTACTCTGGACCTCGAGAGCCATCAACTCACCGCGATAAGGACCAACTGAGTCCTCTTGATGGCGCTCGATTCTGCCGGTCAGCTCAAACGCGGGCGCTGGCGGCACTCGGGAGCCGCTAGCATTGCCCGCGCACAAGATTCCTCAACGCCGGTGAGGTCGTTGTGCCTAGCCAGAGCTGGCCCTCGCACGCGGCTCAAAGAGCGCGGCATCAGCGGGCGGGCAGGCAGCGCGGGAACTTGGTCGTTTGGCGGATTGCTGTCTAGTTCTTGGCCTCTGGTTTTGGTGCAGCTGGCGAGCCTGGGTGCCGTATCCGGTG
The DNA here is from genome assembly GCA_964396385.1 of uncultured Chthonomonadaceae bacterium. Lineage (GTDB taxonomy): Bacteria > Armatimonadota > Chthonomonadetes > Chthonomonadales > CAJBBX01 > CAYNFH01. The sequence goes on from CAYNFH010000039.1 coordinate 23,517, forward strand.
AGGTGGAGTTGTTCCGACAGTCTTGGGTGGGAAGAACGTCATACGTCCGACGGCCGGGCCTCATATGATCGGTCCGCTAGGTCTATTTACCGGGGCGTGTTGTGCCGCGCCGGCCGGCGCAGCCTAATGGGAATCCCAGAGGATGGGCGAGCGCTGTGGAGTCTATGCTGATTCGGTTCTCCTTCCGCGTCGCTCCGCGGCTGAACGCCGCGCCGACAAGGCAGGGTAGCCGCCGTGCTGCCTGTCCGCCGCTTAGCCGCCGGCGAGGCCTGGCGCCTGCTGAGGGAGGGCCAGTCCCCGCGCCTGCCGGGCTCCCACCCCACGCCCTTCCGGTCTGACCCTGGCGAGTTCGTGAGCGCCCGTACGCCTGCTGAGCTGACCGCCTTCCAGGCCGGCCGGCTCGTTCCGCTCCCGCCCCTTAAGCGCCAGCCCGCCGTGAAGGACATCGCGGCGGATGACTTCCATCGCTCAGGAGCCGGAGACCGGCGCCGAGGAGAGCGGTCAGAGCGTGGAGGTGACCAAGAACTGGAACGTGGTGAAGACCGCGCTCACCGTCGCTCCGGCCGCGCCTCCCCGGCGGCTGGAAAGTACGTATTCACGATTCACTGAATTGTCTCGGCTGAGTGCCACGTACCAGGTCAATGGCGCAACCTGACATCTCTCTGCCGGTGGTGAAGTGCGTTTAACGGGCAGAGTGCGACCGAGGTCACAGCGGATGGCCCCGGGGACTGCTATGATCGGAACAGAGGAAACGCAGGGCGTGCCTGCGTAGGCTTGACGGGCGGGCGCGTCCGCGAGGACGTTGGCAGCGTCCCGGGTTGTATTGGCCCTGAAGGGGCCATGTGGATAGACCAGGAGGTAATCCATGCGACGTCCAAATGACACCATGGATCCCGGCCAGATCCAGGATCCGTCCCAGATTCCGCCGCCTGGCGCGGAGTTCGCCGGCCGTTCCTCAAGCGGCAACGTGGACGTGTACAGTGGCACCTTACCCGGAGACACGGACGCCCAACCCGCCGCGAAGGAGTTACTCGGGACGGCGTTGGACACGGGCGGACAGTCTAACGCCGACTACATCTATAGCAAGGTTTCCGCGCTGTACGGCGGCGTGGACCTGCCGCCGTTCCAGAGCCCTTCCGGGAACAGCGTGAGATCGCTGGCGTTTGTCTCTGGGAGCTCCCAGGGCGGCTACGGCGCTTTTCACCTGAACGGGAACTCGAAATCCGACTTTGATCGGATCGTGGTCGACAGCCTCACGTCTTCAGGCGACTATTCGGCCGATTCCGGCCTCCGGGCCGCTCTGGCTCCGAGCCCCATCCGGGGCGCCGTCTTCGCTCCCCATCGAGGCGCCAGCGACCTTCTGAGCATCACTGACCCCGGCGACACCCGGTTGGAGGGGGCCGGTGTCGCGGAGATTCGAGAGGCCGTAGGTTTTGCTGAGCAAAGCGTCGCCGCGCTCGCGGCAGCGGTCGACACGGGAAACGCCTCCGCCGTTCCCAGCGGAGTCCGGTCCATCTTCCGGGACCATCCGCACCAAGAAGAGAGGCGCAACCTCCTCAGGCGGCTTGTTCTTGCCAACCAGAGCATCCTTGCGCTGACCGCCGCCACCGGGCGGACGGGCGCCGCAAGGCAGTATCTTTCGACCGCCCTCTATGCCGCTGAGATCGTCGAGAGTTTCCAAACGCTCACCGGCAAGGCGGACCCGGGGAGGACGGACGGCGAAGCCGTTAGCCGCATGATCGCGTTCAAACTGACACCCGAGATCACCCTCATCCCCGGTTTCAACAGCGCCGTGACCCAGAAGTGGTGGCAGAACGGCCAGAACGATTGGGTGAACGATAACTCCCAGGACGATCGCTCCGCGGAGGGAAACGGTGCTGGCGTGATGTTCCTGCTGTTCCTGAACGACTATCTGGGCATCCCTCTCGACCAGATACTCGCAGCCATGCCGACCAGCAATGGCGCGCCGCTTGGGCAGACCTATGAGGCATTGGCAAACGCTAACCAGGATCTCGCCAGGATAGCCGGTAGGGATGGACGGTCGGCCTTCCAGGCCATGGTCGCCCTGTTGCAGCAGAACGCACAGAATCCCGACGGAAGCCTGAACCTGCCGGCGGATGGCAATCCCTTCCCGGCGATGCCGAACGCCAGGCAAGGTGGGCTCTTCGCCGCACGACAGCCGGCTCCGCCCGCGCCCGCGCCAGCGCCGACAGGGTCGCTGGCTCAGGACGCTCAGGCGGCGCTCGCGCTCGAATCGCAGATCGAGCAGCAGCTCTCTGCGCTAAAGGCCGTGCTGACGCAGATTCCGGGAGACGTGGCCGGGAGCCCCGCGCCAGGCATCGTCCATGCTCGAGCCGTCCTCGCGTCGAAGCTCGCGGCAGCGAGGGCCGGCGGCCCCTACGGGCCGAATCTTTCCGGTGCGGTGGTAACACACCTCGAGCAAGAGGCCGCGCCATTCCGCGCACCGCAGTACGATCAGAGCCTGCAGCAAGAGTTCTGGCCGCACGTCTACAACGAGCTGCCGGGAAGCGGCAACCACACCGACCGGCTTCAGGTCATCACTGGGACCAACCAGGCACCGGTCGCGGTGCAGATCACGGGGACCATTACGGGCACGGCCCCTCAGAAGGACGGCGACCTGCACATTACGCTCACGCCAGATGACGCGGGCTTTCCGACCAACCAGAGCTCCGCGGAGGCGCCTCTTGAGGTCGAGATCATCTATGCCGGCCGCGTCAGCCAGCAGGATGCGGAACAGGCCGCCCAGGGCTACCAGAACCCATTCGACGTAAGCACGCTGGGGACGGGCGTCCGGATCCAGGTGGCCGGCCCGCTCATCTACGACCGCGCGCACGGAAGGCCGGCCGTGGATGGAGTGGACGTGGACTACGGGCTGGAGGTTCATCCCGTCGTTGGTCTGACGGTACTGGGTCCCCGCGGGGCGCCGCCTGGGCCGCCTGCTCCGCCCGCGCCGCCCGATACCGGTGGTCGCCAGGTTGCGGTCGATCTGGCCTCGGCTCTCAGCCAGGCCGAAGCACTGGCGCAGGCCCTTACAAACTTGACGACGCTCCTGCAGAAGATGCAGGGAGAGGCGCCTACGAGCTGACGGCCCTCTTGCTAGCAAGAGGGCCGCACTTCCCATGCCCGTAATTGCCGACATGGGCAAAATCGGCACCCTTATCGCGCTTATTGCGCTTACTGCGCAATATGAGAGTCGTGCCCCTCTTGAGCTTGAAATGGGGGCTGCGCCCCCCTTATTGCGCTTTCTGCGCTTTCTGCGCAACATCCACCCATTACCACTCAGACCCCTGCGCCGAGCCCTTGGAAAGGCAAATCCAATCTTGGCGCCATCGCGCCAATTTGAGACAATGTCTCACTCCATCTCCCCTCTCCCGCAGCGTGGGAGAGGGGGAAATGGGGGTGAGGGCCTGCGGATCCCGGTCAATTCGTGCAGCGCTGCACACTATGAGCACGAAAACCCAGCGCCCCGAACTCCGCACTCCCGCCATTGGACTCCGGAGTCCGCGACGGCGGACTTCCTGTACCTGTTGCCGTGGCTTCAGCCGCCGCTGTAATGTGGCGCCGCCGCGGCCAAATTGCCGCGAAGAGCCAGGTTGTACGGAGAAGAAAAAGGGGGTGCAGAGCCGCAATGGAGTCCGGCAATGCTAGCTCGTCTCAATAATCTCCACATTCGCGCGGGGGACGGTGACAGTGCGGCCATCCTGGAGCTTTGCCTCCAGGACCCGGACCCAGGTCTCGGACTCCACCTGGACCAGCTCCGGCGGGAGCGCGGTGACGGTCCCCAGCGCGCCGAAGTAGGGCTCTCGGATGACGCGGATCGGCGTGCCAATGGCCAGCTCGCCCCCTGCCGATTCGGGAGCGGACAGCGCGCCCGGTTGGTCCAGAGGCACGATCACTTCGGGTCGGATGACGCCCGCGCGGATCTGCGTAGCACCGTTGATGGAGCCGGACTTGCCGCTGAGAGAGGTGAGCAGGGCGAAAGTACGCTCCGCCATGGGGATGGTGCCGAATCCCTCTGTCACGACGAGGGTGAACGGAATGGGCTCCTGGCCTGTGATGGCGACTCCGATATCGTAACTGGGGTCGTTCAACGCGGACCGCAGGTAGTCGATGAGCTCCCGATCCACCACACCGCCGACTACGATGCCGGCGACGCCCACGCTCGCGGCCCTTTGAAGCGCCGGGCCCGAGACGTTGGAGCCACCCACCAGGATCTTGCCCCGATGCGCCTCCGTGATCTGCGAGTCCGTCAGTGGCTCGTCGGGCCGCGAGTTGACGGCGGCTATCTCCCCCTGCCGCTCGCCTCCCACGCCGAAGATACCCTGCACCAGCGCGCCCTCACACTGGACTACCACGCCCTCGCCGGGGACTACCTTTGTCACGCAGCCCTGGATATAGGCGTCCTTCTCGACGGGCGTGGGTGGCTGCCGGATGCCGAGGTGGCCCGTATGCTCGGAAATCAGCTCCAGGACGCCCTCCACTCCGGCCTTGTACTCGCTCTTGAAGAGGCCGAACATCCCCTTTGTCCGTGCGACGATGGTCTCGCGCTGGATGCGGTCGCCCTCCTTAACCAGAAGCGTGCCCTTCAGATCGCCTGGCTCCACGCCCATTTGCTGGGCGAGCTTCACAGTCTGCATGAGGCCGGGCAGCTCCGTGCGGGCCACCACCGTGTCCGGCGTGACGACGTCACCCTCCTTCACGAGGACATCGCCCTTCAACGGCAGGCGCCGCATCTTCTCGATAGTCGTGCGGGCGCTGACCTTCAGGCCCGGTGTGTAGGCTGAACCCATGGCTGATGGCTGATGGCTGATGGCTGATCGGCCGGATTCCGGCCCCCAAGCTCCATCACCCCAATACTCCTATCTAGAAGTGTCTTCCCGCCCCTGCCTGGAGCTGCTCCTGGTTGCGCCGCTCAACGGAGTTGCTGCCGGTAACTATCACGCCGGTGGGCGGCGGCAGGTCGTGCGGAAGCTGAAGCACCTTCTGCAGCTCATCGTAGCCCGGCACCAGCATGTGCGCGTTGTTCGCGCTGCCGTGGTGTTCGAAAACCACCGGGACACGACTCGGGTTGAGGATGCTCTTGCGGCGGGCCTCCGTAGCGGGATCGCTGGACCGCACCGCCTCGCCGAAGGAGAGGCCGGCAACCAGGTCGTTATAGACGTAGCTGGAAGGCGCGTCGCTGTGGTCCTTAGGGCACTTGAAGTAGGTCTCGCGCTTGAACCCGGTGCCCGACGTAGGCTGCACGTTCTGCTCGATGCACGTCATCCACGTGGAGGCGGGTGGATAGGCGCCGTCCCACATGTCCGCATACATGGCCAGCCCGCGCGCAATCTTGCGGGCGTGGTCTTCGCACACCTGCAGGTCGCGCGTCTCCGCCATGGTCAAGAAGTAGGGACGGAAGGCAAGAAAGAGCAGGAACAGGATGATCGCGATGGCAAGGATCTGGAGGCGATTGCGCTCCCTGGCGCCGATACGCCACGTCGCGCGGCGCGGTCGCGGCTGGTCCATGAGTAGCTCCTTGATTAGCCGCGCATGAACGCGAATGGACGGGAATACCGGATTCCAGCGCTCGCCGCGGATGTTGCTAAGCTGATTACGGCCAAACGATGCCCGCCCGTTTCTGCCGGAGCAGCGGGGCTAGCCCGGCGCCATGCCCGCTTCCGTGTACTTGCGCTGGTTCGCGGCTGAATCACTTCTCGCCCGTCGGCAAGCCCATGGCTGTCAGCCACTCGCGCAGCCTGGCGATGCGCGCGGCGCCGTCCGGAAAAGCGAGCGGCCGACCGCGAGCGTCAATGATGAGACCCACGGTGCCGCCCGTAGCCGTGATGGTGTGTGGGCGGCCCTTGCCCGCTCCTATGTCGAAGCCGCGCGCGGGCTGAAGGGTGACCTCTTCTCGCTCGGGCTCTCCGTCTTTGCCGTTCTTGAAGCCGAGAGGGAGGACCTGGATTGTCCCGAAAGGGACAGCCATTTCTTGGCCGCGGAACGTGACGGTAACGCACGGCTCGCCGGGCTTGGCCGTACCCACCGGGGCGACGCACGTGCCGAGGTAGACCAGACAGTCGCGCTCAAAGACCTGCGTGGCGGCCTCCGGATGGACCGTGGAGAGGATGCCTAGCTGCGGCATCATGAAGATGGAGTCCACGGTGAGCAGCGTGATCCCCTCCGGCTGATAGGCGTCCATCATCATAAGGGCAGACTGGGCACGGCGCGGAGCGTGGGAAAGCACTCCGCCGCTGCCCACGATCATGTCCAGCTCCATCAGGTTCACCAGCGTCGCGCCCGAGGCTTTCTGGTCCAGCGCCTCGCCTACGGTGCGCTGCTGCTGGACGCCGGTGAGGCCGCGCGCCAGGGACTTATGGTGCTCGAAGGCGAGCCGCAGCGCCTCCCGGGCGACGGCCTGTTCTATCATCAGGTCTTCCAGCCGCTGCGGGATGGTAGTTGGGCGGATCATCTTGTTGCGAAGCTGGTTGCGGAGATCTGCGTCGGACACCTCAAACGGGATCCAGCGCTTGATATTCTCCACCTTCGCCTCCGTGAGCACGTTGCAGATGGAATAGCTCATACCCAGGTTGGCGGAGACCGTACGGTTGAAGACGCTCTCGCCGCGCGGGTCCCGGAATACGGAGAAGACGTCCGTGGTAGCGCCGCCGATGTCCACCCCGAGCACGGTGATGTTGCGCTGCTGGGCGATGGTCTGCATGATCTTGCCCACGGCGTTAGGCGTAGACATGATGCCGGTGCTGACCCATTCCGAGAGCTTGCTATAGCCGGGCGCCTGCTGCATCACGTGCTCCAGGAATAGGTCGTGTATGGCCTCGCGGGCTGGGAGCAGGTTCTCCTTCTCCAGCGTAGGCCGCAGGTTGGGCACCTGCCGCAGGGCGACGCGGCCGTCGAGCAGCTCGTGGACGGCGGGGTATGCGTCCTTATTCCCGGCGTAAATTACGGGCAGGTTGAGGCCTATTCCAAGGCGGGGCTTGGGGTCTGCGGAGACGAGCATCTCCGCGAGCTCCACCAGGTGGGTGGTAGTGCCGCCGTCCGTACCACCAGACATCAGGATCATGTCCGGACGGAGCTGGCGGATGCGCTCTACCTTCTGATACTCTTTGCGGCCGTCGTCCACTGCGATGACGTCTACCACAATCGCTCCCGCGCCCAGGGCGGCGCGCTGGGCGCTCTCCGCGCTCATCGCTTTGACCACGCCCGCGACGCTCATCTGGAGCCCCCCGCCCGCGCTGGAGGTGGAGAGGTAGAGATCCACTCCTTCGGCCTGCGAGGGGGCCGACCCGTGAGGGGGTGAGGGGGTGAGGGGGTGAAGGGGTGAATCCGAAGTCGTGAGTTGTGCGTCGTGCGTGGTGAGATCGGAATCCGGAGTCGCCCGCTCGCCCGTTCGCCCGCTCGACCGTTCAGTCAGTATAACGCGTCCGACAGTATCCAGAATGCGGCGGCCGGAAAGCTCCTCCACCTCGCGCACGGCGTTGGTGACGCCTACCGTTACGTCGTCAAACGGGGACTCGACCGTGGTGGGGGCTTCGCCCCGGACCGAAAGTCGGTACTCGTCTCCCTGCTTCTCTATGAGGATTGCCTTGGTGGTGGTGCTTCCGCAGTCGGTGGCGAGAATAGTTTGGATCTGGTTGATGCTTGAAGGTTGAAGGTTGATGGACCTGGAATTCGGCGAAGACTGATCGGACATGAGGACAGACGGTTCTCCCGGAACAGATGAGCGGGAGTAGTTTAGCACATAGGGTCAGTACTCGGTGCGACGGATCCTCTCTGACCATCAACCATCAACCATCAACCTTCAACCTGGCCCTCGTAACGGTGCCGGGCGGGCACCGTCTGATATAATTGGGAAAGGCGGGGATGCGGGCCGGGCACGGCTGACGAACCGGGAAGGCAGTAGTCAAGGTATGCGCAATCGTTGGTTGAGATGGACTCTAGCCGCGGCGGTCGTGCTGGCGTGTCTGCCCTCCGCGGCTTTGGCGGGTCAGAAGGGCAAGCCGCCCTCGGAGGACCCGGAGGTCAGGATCGGGCGAGAGAACGCCGCCGAGCTTGAAAAGGATAAGAGCGTTCGACTGGTGACCGACGCCGCGCTGCTGGATCGGGTGAACCGTATCGGGCAGACCATCGCCGCCATCGCCAACACCGTGGAGGTCCCCGCCCACTGGGGCAGCTCCGACGTAAAGAAGTTCGACTATACCTTTAAGATAGTCGACGATAAGGATGTAAACGCCTTTTCCCTCCCCGGGGGCCACGTATACGTTAATAAGGGGCTGCTGGACTACACCCACTCCGATGACGAGCTGGCCGGAGTGCTGGCCCACGAAATCGCCCACGCCGCCCATCACCACATGATGAAGCTCCTTAAGGAGCAGAGCAAGATGCAGCCCTACATCCCGCTGGTGCTGCTGGCGGCCGTGCTCGCTAAGGCCGGCGGGCAGGACCTGAGCGCGCTCGCCCTGGGCGGCCAGCTTTACATGGTGGCGAAGTTGAACGGATACGGAGTGGAAGCGGAGAAGGACGCAGACGCGACCGGCATGCAGTACTTGATGAAGACCAAGTACAACCCGGTCGCGATGCTCACCTTTATGGAGCGGTTGGCGCGGGACGAGCTGCGCGGACCTGAGCGAATCCTTGGTATCTACCGCACGCACCCACCTTCGCCGGAGCGCGCGAAAGCGCTGGAGGCGGAGCTGGCGGCGGCGCACATTCCAATCGACCGCACGGCGGCGGACCCGGCGCTGCGTGCCCACGTGAGCGAGGTGACCATCAACGGCGTCCCAATGGCGGAGGTGGGGATGAACAAAACGGTCATCGCCCGCTTCGCGGAATCGGAGGGACTATCCGGACACGAGCGCGCCATCCGGTTCGCCGCGTCACTGGACCACGCGCTGGACCGCGAACTCCAGCAGTTTGAAATCAAGCTCAATGCGGACCGCAACGGCATAATCGCGCGGACAACGGTGCTGGGGACCTTCGCGGCGGAGGACGCTCACGCGGAGCGGAAGACCGTTGAACAGCTCGCCCAGGATGCTCTGGACGCCATCCGCAAAATCATGTGGCAGGAGCAGTTCGACCGCATCCCGGCAAATGCGGGAGCGAATTGGTAAGCAGGAATCAGCTCCGACGCACCGCCATACCGCGCCCGACGGGCCGGGACGGCGCCCGGCCCCTACAGCCCCGGCGCTATTGAAAGAGAACCCGGCTGAAGCCGGCTCCCCAGCCCGAAGGGGTTCCCCTCCAATAGCACCGGGGTTTCAGCCCGGTGCGAAGACAATGGCCCGGCGGGTTTAGCGCCAGGCGAGGTACCAGCGCACCCTCTGGATCTGCCCGGCGGGCGCCGCCCCGCCTCTACTTCTCCAGCGTTATCGCTTCTAACCGCAGGTACGGCGAGTCCGGCAGCGTAATGGACGCGAGCTTCTTGGATTCCCCGATCCGGACGACGTAGTGGAAAAGATGGGCCGGGTGGTCCATCGATTCCCCTCCGGGTACGTGCGTGCGCGGGACCTCGTAGCCTATCTCCTCTCCCCGCGCGGCCGGCCCGTCCCAGCGGCTGATGGGCAGAAGCGTGTACTGCTGAGAGCCGTCCACGAAGTTGAGTGTAAATGCGCCGCTTACTCCGTCCTTGGTGGCCGCCGCCAGCACGTGGACCGCCTTGTACGCCTCTGCTTTGCTCGCGCTGGGCGCTATGGCAACCTTCTGCCCCTGGCACTGCACGAAGTTGCTCTCCTTGTCCCCCTTGGGGCCCCACTTGAACGCGAACCGGCGGGATGAGTCCAGCCCCACGCCTTTGGTCGGCATCCAGAGCGTATTCGGCGCGACCTCGGTATTGGCGAAGGGCGGTACCAGCTCGCCGGGGAAGGTGCGCCCGGTTCCGTCTAAGTTGCCGTCAGAGCGGTCCTCGTCGTTGGAGACGCCGTCCACGTTGTAGGTCTTGCTAAGGTCCACAAAGGTGAGATGGCCGTGGACAATGTCAATGGAGTCTACCAGCGTCTCCCCGGAGCGCGTGCTGGGCAGCGTGGAGACCCATGTGTCCCCTATCTTGAGGTCCCACACGAGGTAGTACCGGCCGTCATTGGGTGGGGCGGTGATCCAGGCCAGAATGTCGCTGACGCTGTCGCCCGGCTGCACGTCCTGGGGCAGGGGAGTGGTCTCGTCCTCCCAGACCGCCTCCACCCCATCCAGGTAGTACCAGTGGTAGCCGATGCGGGTGACGTCCTTCCGCCAGGTCTGCGGACCGACATTGCGCAGCGATAGTTTTACCGGTACGCGGTGCTCGCCGGGAAGCTGCGGGGGCGTGAGGTCTGCCGTAAAGAGAGCTCCGGCATCGGTATCGATCAGTGCGATGGCACGCGGCTCTGTAGCCGCGCCGGTCGATCCCTCCGGATTGGCGGCGACCTCCCACCGCAGGCGGTAAAGCCAATTGTCGGACTGCGACCAGCTCGGCAAGGTGGCGCCATCCGCCTGGCTGAACGTGATAGGCACTGTCAGGGTTACCGTCTGCCCCGCCGGAACGTCCGTTGGCAGCTTTGCTGTGGCGTCGGCCAGCGCAACATCGACCTCGGACTCCTGCTCGGCGGTCGCGTTGATGGGCGACGTGTATCGCGAGAGCCGCGCGGTAACGCGCGCACCGTCGCTCTGCTTCCAGGTGGTGGTTCCGTCGTTGCGGAGAGTCACGGTAGCGATATACGTACCACCCGCTTCTAGGGTGTTGGGCAGCTCGCTGTTTACGAGGCTCGCCCCGTAGGCCGGGAGGGACGCTCCGTCGTTACGCGGAGCGATATGGACCACGGCATGGAGGGGAGCGCCTCCGTAAGGTGGCGCGTCCTCCTTTCCTCGCCGCTTCTCTTTCTCCATAATGTCTACTACGAGCGTGTGGGGACCGGCAGTGGTAGGCATGGTAACGGTAAGCGGGATGTCTACCGCCTGGCCAGGAATCACGCTTCCCGGAAGCGGAACCTGCTGCCACAAGCCACTCTGGTCCCAATGGTAGGCGATGCTATGCGTCTCCGGCGTCCACGTGACGGCTCCCGCATTCACCACGCGCACCGCAACGGCGACAGAGACTCCGGATGGTTCTTCTCGCGGCAGGTCGCTTGCCAGAAAGGTCGCGTTGAGCGTCCTGATCGCGCCGAAGCGGCGGGTGGAGATCCGGGTCATGTCCGAGAGCTCTACGCCGCGCTCCAGGGTAGGAGCTATCTCGGTG
>CAYNFH010000040.1:0-34494 GCA_964396385.1 uncultured Chthonomonadaceae bacterium
CCTTTCCGGCAGCAAATGGTTGTGCGGTCGCATCGCGGCGGCGCAGGCGCTATTATAGCACGCTCGCCCGCTATCTGGCCCGCTGAGCCGGCCGAGAGGTCAGCCGCCGCAGCTCGCTTAGAAGCACGTGGTTACCCGGATACCCTACGTGCGTGAACCGGACCCGGCCGGTCCCGTCGAGGACGATTACGGTCGGGACGTGAGCCACATGGTAGAGATGGCTCACGCGCTGCCCCACGTCCAGCGCGACCGGGAACGGCAGCGGTTCGCGGGTCCGCCCCTCGAACTCCGGCACCCGGGTGCCGTCCACGCTGATGGCGACGAGATCAAATCCCAGCTCAGGCTGCCGCCCGGCCAATTGCTTCAGATGCGGGAGCTCGGCCTTCCACGTATCGCACCAGAACGCCCAGAAGTTGAGCACGAGCGGCCGGCCGCCGGTAGGCTGGAGCGTTATCTCCCTGCCGGCCAGGTCCGGCAGCGCCAGGTCGGTCGCGTGATTCTGTGCCGTTCCCGCGAAGGGAAACAGCGCCAACAAGATACACAATGCGGCTCTGATTCGAGACGCAGGGTTCTCATTCCGCGCAGTAGACGGCGCAAGCGCTAAGCCGTACGAATGAAACCCGGAGCGCACCGACCTGTCATCCCGGGCGGGCTTCCGCTTAGCGGAGCGAGCGAGCGTAGCTCCGCGGCCCGCCAAGCGAGGGATCTGCTTTACAGTAGCGGCACTAACTCTGCTACTCCAGAGCACCCATCGTTGCAACCTGTCATCCCGAGCTCCGCGAGGGATCTGCTTTATAATTCCGTTCGGTACTCTGTACCTATGGCGTTTCATAGGGCCGCCGTTCATCTCCTCGCCTCCCCGATGTTCGCCTGGACAAGAGCGCTGCTGCCGCGGATCTCCGGGAAGTACATCAGCCAGGTTGAGCTGGGCAGGATCCGGTACGCGCCCGGCGTCTCGGCGTGCAAGTGATAGCTCAGTACGGTGCGGCCCTTGGGCAGCGAGTCGAAGTAGAACAGCACGCGGTCGTCCCGCACCTCCTGGCGAGCAAAGCCGCCGCCCGCGCCATAGACGTAACGGCCCGAGACATCATCCGTCGGCGCCACCTCGCAGCCGGCCGGGATCGGATCCTCCAACAGGGCGTAGCGGAAGTTGGCATCCGCGGTGATCTCCACGTCTACCTGTATGTCCTCGCCGCTCGGCACGGTGCCGGCCCGCGACGGGTCCTCGGCGATGACCCGGAATGTGCGTCTCACGGCGATTCCCTTCGCAATCGGCTTCGCCTCATCCGGCGCAAGGAGGTAGCGGAGCGTCTGTGTCCCGTACAGGGTTCCCTGCCCCTCTTTGCGCACCAGGAGCGTCGCGTGCCCTCGCCACTGTTCCGGCTTGAGCATAACGACAGTGGGCGCATCGAAGGCGCTAGCCTCGGTCGATGAGACCTGCCCGACCTGGTCCCCGTCGAGGGAGACGGTGGCGCGGAAGTCCGGCTTGAGCTCTCCCGTGGTCTCCATGAACTGGGTCAGTGCGTAGACCGCCTCCGCGCTGCTCTTGCTGGAGCCCCATGCCGATCCGCTGCGATTGCCCATGAGCCACCGGACCGCCAGCTGGATGAGGTGGCTGTTCGGCTTGACCGTGAGCAGGGCGCGCAGGACCCGCGCCGTCACCTCCACGTCGTCATCCCGCCAGGAGTATCCGCCCTCTTCCGCCGGCCAGTGGGCCGTGGTGCCAGTCACCTGTGCCTGCCGCTCCAGCTCCGCTACAACGGTCGCAGCCATCTGTCGGTGCTCCGCATTGGAAGCGCCTTCCAGCCAGAGGGCCATGGCCAGGGAGGCTTTAGCGTGCGCGTCGAGCTTGTCGCGCAGCCCATACAGCTCGGCGAGCGGTTTGAAGATTCGCTCCGGACGCACGTACGCCAGCGTGAGCATCCAGTCCGCGCGACGGCTGAACTCCTGTTCGGACGCGAGAAGGCGGAGCAGCGCTTCGGTCCCCCTCATAATGCGCTGTTCGTCCACCAGGTAACCGGCGTCCTTCGCTTCTATCAAGCCCCACAGCACGTACGAGGTCATGTCGCCGTCGGTCTGGTCGAACTCCCACCAGTTCCAGCCACCGTCCGGGTGCTGGTACCGGTAGAGCTTCTGGAGACCCACGTTCACCCACTCCTCCAGCTTCGGGTGTACCTGCCGGTTCACCCCCAGCTTGCGCAGCGCGCGGGAGACCACGACGTCCGGCAGCCAGGCGCTGGTGGTCTGCTCCGCGCAGCCGTAAGGGAACGACGTGAGATAGCCGAGCGTCTCGAACACGGATCCTGCAATCGAAGGAGACAGGGTGAGCGCGATCGTGGCATCCGGCGGTGTCGAAGCCAGGTCCAGCTTCCACTCTCCGTGCGGATCGGAAAGGCTGCGCGATTCTGAAGTCACCATCTCCACGCCCGCGGGCCGGACAGGCAGCGTCAGCTCCATAGCGTCCTGGGCGCCCTCCCCACCATCGGCCGTCACAAGCACCCGAACCTGGGCGGGGACCGAGGGCTCAGGTTTCCGTCCATCCTCCGTCTTCCGTCCACCGTCCTCCACCGTCGCCCTCCAATCCAACCGCTGCTGACCATTGGCGGGGATCTCCACCGTACGAACCGCGTCGCCCGTCAGAGACGCCCCCGAAGCTTCCGCCGAAATTCGGACGGTGCGGCTCTGGCCGGTGTAGTTGTGTACCACCGCGGAGAAGACCGCCTGGTCGCCGTCCACGTAGAACCGTGGCAGCTCTAGGCGGACCAGCAAGGGCATGGTGCTGACAACGTCGCGGATCGCCGTGCCGCAGGCCGTGTCCGCCGTAAGTCCGTGCGCGGTGGCGCGCCAGGTGGTGAGGTTGTCCGGCAGGCTGAACGAGACCCGGGCGGTTCCGTCTTCGCTGGTGAGCAGGAACGGATTCCAATAGGCCGTGTCCGCGAACTGGCGGCGCACGCGGATCTGCGGCTCGCCCGGAGACGGAGCGGCAAGCTTCGCGGCAGGCGGGATGTTCTGAAAGGCGCCCCCGCTGTACTGCGCCGCAAAGGAGAAGTCCGTCTGGACGCGCGCGTCCTGCCCCCCGTAGAAAAGGCCCTCCGCATCCGGTACCGTGTCGGGGCGCATGGCGCAGATGCTGGAGTCCACCACGTACATTCCCAGCTCCGCCGGAACCGGCTGGCCCCTCGCGTCCCTGGTGGTGACGCGGTAGGACGCCGTCTCGCCCGGTGCGTAGCGGTCCCGGGTCGGCTCGATCGACACCTGCAGCTCGTGGAGGTTCATGGGCACCTGGAGGCGGACGGCCTGCGGATAGACGCTGTGGTCCCGCACGATGTTGAGACTCACCTCCACGGAGGGATACATCGCGGGGCTGATCGGTAGCCGGATAACGCTGGACCGGCCCGCAAGGTGGACCACCTCGTGACGGTAGATCCGCTCGCCGTCCACGGTGAGGAGCGCCCAGGCATCCTTGTGGACGGGAGACGAGGGACGGAGGACTGATGCTGACCGATGCCTGGATCCGTCCGTCATCCGTCTCCCGTCCGCCGTGTGCCGTCCTCCGTCCACGAGTGACGTGTTCACCAGCAGCGTCGCGATCTCGCCGGGGCGGTAGGTTGCGCGGTCCGGTACGATGCTGAGGGTGGGATAGTCGTAGCCCTCAAACTCCTCGCCCGCGATCCAGAGGTAGCCGGTCACTACGATCTTGTTGTGTTCGGAATCGTACGCCTCCGCCTGGAGCTCCAGGTAGCCCGGTCGTGGCGGCGTGAAGGTCGCCGTTCCATGTCCATCGGCGCTCGTCGCTGTCCGGCGCTCGACCTTCTCGCTGTAAGGCCTGCGCTGGCGGTCGTACCGCGTCTCAATGGTGCGCACCGTCACCGGCGTGGAGACGGATCTGCCGTCGTAATCCTCTGAGCGCACCTCCACGGTCACCCGGTCCCCGGCATGGTAGACACTGCGGTCCGGCTGCAGGGAGAGGCGAAACAGACCGGCGGCGATGAGTGTAGATCCGGCCCCCGTCTGCGTCCGCCGGCTGGCGTCGGTCACCCAGGCGGACACGGTCAGCGTTCGGTCGGACGGTTTGCGCTGAGTCTTGATCTCCAGCCGCACCTGCCCCCGGGCGTCCGTGACGCCGTTTCCATCGAACGGCGGCTCTACGTCCCGGCCGGAAAACTCGATGTGGTAGCGGACCGTAGCGCCGGCGACCGGCTGGCCGAAGTAGTACTGCGCTTCGATGGTCGCGGGAACCACGTC
Source organism: uncultured Chthonomonadaceae bacterium (assembly GCA_964396385.1). Classification (GTDB taxonomy): domain Bacteria; phylum Armatimonadota; class Chthonomonadetes; order Chthonomonadales; family CAJBBX01; genus CAYNFH01. The sequence continues at coordinate 4,246 of CAYNFH010000040.1, forward strand.
TCCTCCCAGGTAATGGGGCCGCTCGAACCGGACGGCGGCGGAGAACTCCGGCTTCCGGTAGGCGAGCACCTCGAACCCGGAGTAGTACCGGCGCTTGCCCATGACGGTAACAAGCTGCCACCGGCCAAGAGTAGGCTCGGAGGCGAGCTGGAGCTCTCCGCTATAGGAGCCGGCATTATTGGTGCGCAGCTCCTTCCGGGAGATGAGCGCGTCCGTCGCGTCGCGCACCTCCACGACGACGGGCTTCTCGGGATAGGGGCGGTAGCTAAAGCCGCCGGGCGCGTCTGTCTCCAGCCGCTGGCGCACTGTGCCCTTGAACAGGACCTTCTGGCCGGGCCGGTAGACGGGACGGTCTGAGTACGCGTAGACTGCGTACGGTTCTGGAGGCGGCGGGGCGCCGGAGAGGAGGAACGCCGGATTCCCGCTCCGCATCCCGTAGATCCACAGGTTGTCCGATTCGGGCTCGTCCGCGGCGGACCGCGGGACCAGCGGAAGGCTCGCGAGTCCGGCAGTACCCGTGCTCACGCTTCGACCATGCCCCACGCGGTCCACCACGCTCAGCCCCATCCCTGGGAGCGGACGGCCCGAGCGTGCATCGGTGGCGTAGACCAGCAGCTCGCGCCGCGACCGTTTGGCGAGCAACGCGACGTCGGTAATCGCCAGCCAGGTGCGCTTCTCCACTCCCGCGGCCGCCGCGCGCATGAGGTAGACGCCGGGCTCCAGGCGTGGGACCTTGGCCTCGCGCTCCATCCACTGATCCGGGTAGACCATCCCCATGGACTGCGCCCAGCTCCTGAGCGGGCGCTCCGAGCGGAGATCCAGGCCGGCGATGCGCTTCCCCATCGCGCCAACCTCGACGCTGTTCCGGATGAGCGCCGGAAGCGCGATGCGATATGCCGCGAGCTGTACCGACTTGACGTTGAACCCGCTCAGCCTCAGGCTGACGCCTTCATCCGGCGCATAGCACCGGCGGTAGACGTACAGCTCCAGGTTGGGCCGGTGGGCCGCCCGGTACGGCGCGGTCCGCGGCGTCTGGGCGTTCGCCGCCGCGGCACAGAACAGGGCCAGCCACAGCGGAATGACGTGATTGGTTCGGATCGGCTTCAAGGTCGCCTCCGTGTATGAAACAGTTGCTCAACAGTCAGAAACAGATTTCACAATCCGCGCACAGAATGCCCGCAAAGGTCTACGTCACAGCCAGGAGTTTACTGCGGCGCGAGCAGAGAGTCCGGCAATCCTTCCACAAGCCGCACGTCCTCAAGCCGAAAGGCGCGCACCGCGGCGCCCGGCGGCGCACCCGCGCGGATTCGGGCCCAGGCCAGCATCCTGCCCTTGAGCCGCGTTTCGCCGGTGAGCACCACGCCGAAGCGGTCACGGTACTGCACGGCAAGACCGTCGCGGTCCGGGTCCAGGCTCTCCAGCTCACCGGCCGCCAGAGCGCGCGGTGGCCCGAGGATGGTCACGATGAGGGTGAGCCCCTTCAGCTCCGCCGGCTTGATGGGCGTGAAGCGGCGGTCCCGCCCGGCGGCGGCGACCGCGGTGCTCACGATCTCGTGGGCAATGTCCGGCTCGGTAGGATAGAGCGTCCCCATGCAGCACCGGGGAGCGCCGTTCCGCATGGCGCTGACGAACACGCCGGCCCGCCTGCGGAGAGGCGGAGGAATACCGGCCGGCGGCTCGATGACCTCACGGCGGAGCGCATACGCGTCAAAGGCCCGGCGGGCGAGGGCGAGGGCGAACCGCCGCGTCTCTTGCGGAGCGGAGCGCCACACCTCTAAGCCGGCATCCTGGGCGGACACCGGCGCGGCGAGCAGGGGCAGGAGCAGGAACAGGAGCAGGACCGCCGTCTTGGGCATGGGTGAAATGCCTTTCACCTCTATGAGACGGATTTTGCGGAGTTAGGTTACACGTTGTGCAGTTGGGCGCCGGCGCGGAGTTTTTCGATGGCTTCGTGATCGATGGAGTCCAGCCGCGGACCTATCTGCGCCACCACCTGCGCGGCGGCGTAGGAGGCGATCCGGCCCGTGATGTCCAGCGGCAGCCCCTGCGTCAGGCCGTAGAGCAAGCCCGCGGCGTACATATCCCCGGCGCCGGTGGTATCCACCGCCTTTACGCGGTAGGGCGGGATCTCGTAGACCTGGTCTCCCCTCCGGATGATCGAGCCCTTCTCGTCCATGGTAACGACCGCCACCTCGCTGTGCTCGGACAGGGTTCTCACGGCGTCGTAGGGGTTGTCCGTATCGGTCAGGGCCTGGGCCTCCGTCATGTTGCCGAACAGGACGTCCACATGCTCATCGATGATCCGCAGAAAATCCTGCTTGTGCCGGTTGACGCAGAAGGGATCCGAGAGGCTGAGCGCGACCTTCACGCGCGCGCGGTTCGCCTCCCGCATCGCGCGGAGCACCGCCTGCTTCTGGTTCTCCGTGTCCCACAGATAGGCCGTGATATAGATGTACTTGCTCTGGCGCAGGTCCTCCACGTTGACGTCCTCCGGCTGAAGATCCCGCGCGCAGCCCAGGTACGTGGCGAGCGTGCGCTGGGCGTCCGGCGAGATCAGGACAAGGCAGATGCCGGTATCCCCCGCACCCGTGGCCAGGTTCGGCTTGATCCCCTTCTCGGCCAGCTTGGCGCGGTACTCCTCGCCATGCTCGTCCCGGCCCACGCGGCTCGTGTAGCAACCGTTGCCGCCCAGAAGTCCCAGGCCGATCATCGTGTTGGCGCCGGAACCGCCGGGCTCCGTGTTGACGATTTGCGTGTAGACCTTCGGCACCATCTCCCGCTGCTGCGCCTCTTCGATGAGGAACATGCCGCCCTTGGTCAACCCCAGCTCCGCTATCTGTGCGTCCTGCACCTCCGCCTGGATATCGTGCAGCGCGTTACACATCCCGAAGACGTCAAATGGCATTGCAGTACCTTCTAATACAGGTAAGAAAGCAGTTTGTCATCCCGAGCTCCGCGAGGGATCTGCTTTACGGTACCAGCACGAACTCTGTACCAGTAGTTGAGCTACCGTAGCAACCCGTCATCCCGGGCGGGCTACCGCTTAGTCGCGCGAGCTGGCGCAGCGCGACCGCCCGCCAAGCGAGGGCTCTGCTTTACGCCAATTGTGTGTACTCTGCCGGAAAAAGCAGATTCCTCGCCGTGCTCGGAATGACAGCACTGCTCCGTCGTCCAGCTCTGTGAAGCGTACCCGATTCGGCGCGACAGCGGAGGAAACGGGTGGCGAGGCGGTTAACCGGAGCGGGATTGCCTCAACGGGAAGGATCACGCATGAAGAGGCTCCTGGGAATTCTGGTCTGGCTGGCGCTGGCGGGACGAGCGGCCCGCGCCCAGACCGTGGAATCCTTTCGGTTCATCCACGTCACCGACACGCATCTGACCGCCACACAGAACGTGGAGCCCATCCGCCATCTCGTCCAGGAGATAAACGGCATGATGCCGCGCCCGGACTTTGTGGTGGACACCGGTGACATCACAGAATCGGGACGGCAGGCGGAGTTCGACCGGTTCAAAGAGGCCACCTCTGGCCTCCCCATCCCCTTCTATGCCGTACCCGGGAACCACGACGTGCGCTGGGCTCCGTTGGGCAAGGAGGCCTTCACACAAAACTTCCAGCGCCTCTACCAGAGCTTCGACCACGGCGGCTGCCACTTCGTGCTCCTGGACAGCACGGTGCTGCTGGAGCACTGGGGCCACTTCGATTCGGCGGAGCTGCGCTGGCTGGAGGCGGACCTCAAGAAGCAGCCAAACGGCACGCCCGTCCTCCTCTTCTTCCACCACTGGATCGGCCGCGAAAACCCCATGATAGATAACGAAGAGCAGTTCCTGCGGCTCATCGCCCCGTACAACGTCAAGGCGATGTTCATCGGCCACGGCCACTCGGACATACAGTGGAAGGTGAACGGCATCCAGTGCGTCATGGCCCGCGGCCTCTACCAGGGCAGCTACCACGTGGTGGACGTGAGCCCTCTCTCGATACGTATCCTGCGGGTGCGCAAAGAGCAGCCCGGAAATCAGGCGCTCATCGCGGAGGTCCCACTCGCGGCCAGGCCGTTCAGGCGGGTGGCCTTCACGTGGGACGACGCGAACATCTCGCTGCTGGCGCGGCGCACGTTCGTTGCGCAGCTTATGGCCGGCCGCATGCCGGAGACGAAGGACGTCACTTCCGAGTACTCCGTGGACGACGCTCCTTATGCCCGCATGGCGCCGGACGATCGGATCGAGCCGCACCAGAAAGGCATGACACAGGGACGGTTCGTCGGGCGGTTCGAGACAAAGGGCTTGGTGAGCGGCTCCCACGTGCTCCATGTCCGGATGACGGGGCAGGACGGCGTCGTCTACACGCGGGCCGAGCCCTTCAGCGTGGAGCAGCTCTCCGGCCAGCCCAGGGAGGAGTGGAGATTTGCGACGGGGGACGCCATCCAGAGCAGCCCCACTCTGGCCAACGGCACGTTGTACGCCACCTCTCTGGATGGGAAGCTGTACGCGCTGGACCCGGCCGCCGGCAAACGGCATTGGGCGACACTGACCCACGGTCCCATCCTCTCCACACCTCTTGTGTCCGGCGAGGCCGTCTACGTCGGCTCCATGGACCACAACCTGTACGCGCTGGACGCCCGGACCGGCCAGCCGCGCTGGCACTTTGACGCGGGAACCCCGCTCTTCGCGACTCCCGCCGTATCGAATGGCATAGTCTGCATCGGGGCGGACCGAAAGATCTACGGACTGGACGAGCGGACCGGCGAGCGGCGCTGGACCCAGGACGCCGGCAGCTTCTTCCAGTCGCGCGCGGCCGTGGCGGACGGCGTCTTCTACCTGGGCGGATGGGACAACACGCTGTACGCGCTGGACGCCGCAACGGGCACGCCCCGCTGGACGGCCAGAATGGGCCGCACCAACGGCGGCCGGGGCGAGCTGCTGTTCTACTACTCCCCGGCCATCGCCTCGCCCGCGGTCGGCGGAGGTCGCGTGTACGTCTGTACAGATGACGGGGTCCTGCACGCGGTCAGTGCGGCCACCGGAAGGGACGACTGGATCGCCCGGGCGCCCACCGGCGGGGACGGCTTTGGCTACTCCTCCCCGCTCTACCTGGACGGCCGGATCTACGTGGGCGGACTCGGCAGCCACGGCGACTGCTACGCCTTCGACTCCCAGGGCAACCTGCTCTGGCGCTGTTCCACCGGCTTCGAGAACTACGACTCCTCCCCCGCTCCGGCCGGCAGCCTGATCGCCATCGGCTCCGTTCGGGGCAAGCTCTCCTGGATCGATCCGGCCACTGGCGCGCTGCGGTACCAGTACGGGATCGAGCCGGGCCACTGCTTTTCCACCCCCGTTTCAGACGGCAAGCGCACGTATATTGCCGACATGAACAACGGCGTCTACTGCCTCTCCACCCCCTAACCCGTATCCCATTTGAACGGAAAGGGTCACGCGGGCACCGCTACCCCTGCCCCCGATAAGCCCTAGCGCGGTTCCAGAACGGGCTGGTCTTCTGGCGCGCGGATTACGGCGAGCGCCGGCTGCGGTGGATCGCGTCGGGGCGCGTGGATCATGAACGGCTTCTCGAAGCGTAGGTGGAAGAGATACCCGAGGCCGATGACCGCAGGCGCCACCAGGCCAACCTGGAAGACAATGTTCGCCGCATTCGTGAAGCCGCGTGACGCTGCCCAGGAGCCCGCGGCGGTCACGAGCGGCAGGTGGATGAGGTAGACGCTGTAGGAGAACACTCCGCACCCGGCGATCCACCGCCCCGAGAGCACGCGGTTAGGCGCGCAGCCCGGCCGGGCCGACCATACCAGCAATCCTGCAAAGAGGACGCCCCACATGGCGTCCGTCAGCGTCCGGAAGTGGCCGTGGCGGCCGTCCCAGATCGCCAGGGCCACCACTGCCGCGGCCACCACTGGCAGCAGCGCCCCCAGCTCCAGTTTCCGACCGGCTTGCCGCCGGGACACGAGCGTGGCCGCGTACATCCCCAGCGCGAACTCGAAGCAGCGGCCGAACACGCTGTACGCCAGGACATACCCCTCCTCATCCCCCACCAGGTACGGCCCGCTCGCCACCACGTACCGGTAGGCGGAGCTCACGGCGAGGACCGCCAGCAGCACGACACTCGGCCGCACCCTCCGGTAGGCCTCGACCAGCGCCGGGAACAGCACGTATAGCTGCGATTCCAGGGCCAGTGACCAGAGCGCGCCGTTTAGCGCCAACACGTACTCCGGCCGCAAGTTGTGCAGCATCAGCGCGTGCAAGCCCAGCCACCGCGCCATGTAGCTGCCCGAGAGCTGCGGGTTGTGCCCCCACTGTCCGGCGAGCCATGCCGGCACGCCCAGCAGGAGAAGAGCCGCGTAGTAGGGCGGGAGGATGCGGCGGCACCTCCGTTTGGCGAACTCCTTCAGGCTCGGCTCCCGTCGGCCTCCCTGCGCGAACGGCCAGTAGAGACAGAAGCCCGAGAGCACCAGGAACAGATTGACGCCTACGTGCCCCAGGCTCAGTACGGAGGATATGTGGAGCGGCCGACCGGGCAGAGGGAGGGAGATGGTCCACTGTCCGCCAAATAGCCAGCAGTGGTAGAGCAGCACCATGAGCATGGCGCAACCCCGCAGGCCATCCACAAACTGGAGCCGGCGCGAAGATCCCGGCGACGGACGTTGCGACTGGACTGTAACACCAGAAACCATGGACCGCTCGCTCCCGGCGCAAAGTTGCGCATTCCACAGGCACCCGTGGTGCAATCGGCGTGCCAGTGGGCAACCAGAGGGGAGTCTATGGCTCGTGGAGGACCAGGATCCTGTCGCCGCTAACGGCTGCGGTCTTGCTCGTCTTGCCGTCCGGCCAGCGTACGGTGACGCTATCGGCTCGCGAATAGGAGCCGAGCCCGAAGTGCAGGCGACGGTCGTGCGCGGATAGATAGCTTCCGCCGCTGCTCGCATAGGCAGAGCGCCTCACCGCGCCGGTCTCCACCGTCACAGTGGCGCCGTATCCATCGCGGTTGCCCGGGCCCCCCGCCAGCGCCACTTCGAGCCAATGGCCGTCTGTCGTAGTCTCGTTCCGCAGCAGCCTCGGCGGTCCGGAGTTGCAGATGACCAGGGCATCCTCGCGACCGTCATTATCGAAGTCTCCCCGACAGGCTCCCCGGCCGACCATAGGGCGAGTGACCCCGTCTCCAGCGTTCCGGCTCACGTCTTGAAACGTACTGTCGCCGCGATTCCGGAATACCAGGCCGGGCTGCCGGTATGTCTCGCCCGGATTGGTCAGCTCCACAGTATCGTAGATGTGGCCGTTGGCAACAAACAGATCCGGCCAGCCGTCGTTGTCGAAATCCGCGAAGAACAGCCCGAACGTGAGATAGGAGTAGCTGGGCCGGAACAGCCCCGCCTCACGCGAGCGATCGGTCCAGGGTAGTTGGGATGTGATATCGTAAAGGGCGAGACCCTCCGCGTAGAAGTTGCCGATGGCGATCCCCCGCGTGCCATCATTGCGATAGTCCGCGGCATCGATCCCCATGCCCGCCCGGGGTCGGCCCTCGTCATTCAGTGCGAGGCCGGAGGGAACGCCGATCTCCACAAAGGAGCCCTTACCCGTGTTCCGATACACGAAGTTGGGCTCGACGTCGTTCGCGACGATCAGATCCGGGTGCCCGTCCTGGTTCAGGTCGCACACACAGATGCCCAGCGCCTTCGAGCGCTCACTGTAGATGCCCGCTGTCCGCGTTACGTCGGCGAACCGCCCCTGGCCCTGGTTGTGGTAAAGATGACAGGATTCGCCCGCGTACATCCGCGGATTGCAGTAGGTCTTGAAGGCTTCGCCGCACCGGATGTCCGTCTCCGGCGACCACTTCACGTAGTGGCAGACGAAGAGGTCCAGCTTGCCGTCGTTGTCGTAGTCCAGCCAGGCGGCGCTTGTGCTCCAGCTGGCCCCGCCTACTCCGGCCGCGGCGGTGACGTCCCGGAAGAGCCGATGAGGGGACGAGGCGATGAGGGGATGAGGCGTGGACGGAGTCGTGAGTCGTGAGTCGTGAGTCGTGAGGGCGGAACTCGGAGCGCCGCTGTTGGTATCCTGAACGCCTGAACGCCTGAACGCCTGAACGCCTTCGTTGTGGAACAGCCTGTTGCCGCCGACGCCGGTCACGTAGAGATCGTCGTAACCGTCGTTGTCGTAGTCGCCCACCGCAACGCCCATCCCCTGCATGGAAACGGCCAGCCCCATCTCGCGTGTCGTATCGGAGAACGTCCCGTCACGGTTGTTATGGTACAGCGCCAGGCTCGGCCGGGGGCCCGGCCCCGAATGAGCCGGCCACCAATCGCCATTGACCAGGATGATGTCCGGATACCCGTCGTTGTCATAGTCGATGAAGCCTCCTCCTCCCCCCATCGTCTCGGGCATCAGCCGCTGTCCGGTTGCGCCATTTGACCGCGAGAAGGCGATTCCGGCGCGGGCGGTCACGTCCCGGAACCGGATGGCGCTGGTCCGTTCTTGCACCTCGGCATGCCGGGGCCGGTCGGATTGGAACACGCAGCCGGTGAGGGTCACCAACCCCGGGAGCAATAGGCGCATCAGCACATTGACCCGTACCGCCAGGCTCATCCCATTGGCCCTCCCGTCCGGTCCGGCAGCGGCAGCCCGAGCTCTGCGTAGATAGCGCTCATAGTTTTCCGGACGGACGGGTTGAGGGGATCGATGGTGTAGGCCGACTGTATCTCCGTCAGCGCCTCGGCATAGTGTCCCCCATCGGCATAGTGGCGGGCCAGGGCTGCACGCACGGTTACGTCGGACGGATGGAGCAACCTGCGATTCTTCAGCTCATCCTCCTCGCGGTCCCGGGCGGCCAGGCGCTCGGCAATGGAGCGCTGCTCCGCCGCGCCCCCCCGGTCGCCCAGTCCTGCAAACGCACGCGCGAGCGGGAACCGGCCGGAGGCTGCCGCCGGCTGCAGCTCCAGGAAGCGGATATACGCAAACGCCGCCTCGCGATACCGGCGCTCGCCCAGCAGCATCCGGCCCAGCTCGGACCAGGCCCGGACATCCTTCGGATCCAGACTCAGCGCTGTCAGAAAGTGGTGCTCCGCAAGGGCGAGATCCGGGTGAGGCGCCAGCGGGTCGGAGAGGATCTCCGCAAGCAGCCGGTGCGCAGTTGCGGAGGACGGATCCTTGGCGAGGACCGCCTCCACCCCGCTTCTTGCCGCATCGAACTGGTGAACCCTGTAGCGTTGTCGATTCAGCGCCCACTCGAGCTCCTCGCTGCGCGCCACCGCCGGCTCCCTCTCAAGCTCCTGGAGGGCGCGGACCGGGTTGAGCCGCTGGTTGAACTCTTCGGCAACGGCGAGGTGGCCGGCGACGTCATCAGCCCGGAGGGTTCGAGATGCCTGCTCGAGCGATCCGAGCGCCCTCTCCGGCTGTCGCGCCGCGGTCCATGCATAGCAGGCCCCCACGTAGCCGTCTGCGCGGTCCGGTTCGAGCGAGATGACCCGCTCGTAATCGCGGGCGGCGTCCAGGTAACGGCCCAGCTTTCGCTCGCAATTGCCGAGCGATTGATATATTCCCGCGTCCGGCTGCGGGCTTCGTTTCACTGCCTCCTGAAGTGCTTCGCGGGCGGTGAGCATGTCGCCCGCCGTACCGGCAGCCTCCGCGAGCTCCAGCAAGATCCGCATGTCGCCCGGATTGGAGCGCCTTGCAGCGCGCAGGGGCTCCAATGCAGCAAGCCTTTGGGCCACAGCGTCGCGGTCACCTGCGGGCAGCGGAGGCGGGGGCGGGAGCGGAACCGTCGCCGGCACCGCGAGCAGCTCGGCGGCGGGCGTGCGATGAAGAGAACGGCGAACCCTGAATGCTAGGAATCCCAGCGCGCAGATCGCCAGCAGGAGAGCGAGTATGAGCTGCGCCCGGTGCGAGTGGTTGACCATTGGGCGGGAATTTTCGTGGATTACGTCGCCGTACAGAGCCATTCAGCAGTTCCACCGGCGCGCCGTCTTTCCCTTCTGTTGTCGGCGCGCGCAACAACCGGGCGGACGGCCAGAAGGAGGGAGAAAGGCCTCCTTCCGCCAATTACCACGCGAAGGTAATCCTTCCGCGGCGCCGGCTCACGGTAATGGTAAGTGGAGCGTATCAGTGGAACAGATAGGGGCGAGTCCCAAACCACCCGCGGTGGTAATCGTGGGACCGGCAGGATCCGGGAAGACTGCAACCTGCATAGAGCGCCTGAAGGCGCAGCCCGCCCGCTCGCTTCTGGCCGTGCCGTCCGCGCGGTACGCGGAGCGTCTCCGGGAGATCTATCCCGATGCTCCCGGTGAAGCCATCCTCCCGTTCGGAGCGCTGGTGACGCGGCTCGCGGGCGTCGAGCCCACGAACCTTGCCACGCCAGCGTTCCGCCGGCTCGCGCTGGCGGAGGCCGTGAACCGAGATGTGACTCGCGAAGCATACTTCGGCGCGATGCGCGACGTGCCGGGCTTCTCACGGGCGCTCGCGGAGATCATCAGCGAGCTCAAGCTCTCCTGCGTTACGCCCGAGATTTTGCTGCAATCCGCGGAGACGGCCGTACACGAGCTGGGAAACCGTGCATTTCTTCGCAAGGCGGAGGAGATCTCCAAGGTATTTTCCACCTACAACTCCCTGCTGGCCGAGCATAGCCTGCTGGACGCGGACGACGTGGTGGCGGCGGCCACCAGCCGGGTGGTCGCGCGGAAACCGCTGCCGGGCAGGCTCAAGACGCTCCACGTGGACGGATTCCATCGCCTGTCGCTCGCGTGGAGGCGGCTGCTGGCGGCGCTCTCCGCGCGCGGGGTCCAGGTTACTGTGACGCTCACGTATGAGGACGACCGCCCGCTGCTGTTCGCGGCCACGGCGCGGACGCTCCAGAGTCTGCGCTCGGAGTTCACCGTCACCGAGGAGCCCCTCCCCGCCCGTCACGCCGATACCCACAGCCCACTCAACACCCTCGAACGCCGCATCTGGGCACCGTCATTAGGAGCCGCTGTAGGGGCCGGGCGCCGTCCCGGCCCGGATTCCGCTCTCACGATTCACGACTCACGACTCACGACTCCGGAATCCGGCCCTGAACACCTGAACACCCGAACACCTGAACACCCAGCGGATTCCGGCCCCTCACCTCTCACCTCTCACCTCTCACCTGAATCACCCCATCATCCGCCCCTCCTCCTCTTCGATGCGCCAAACGCCTACGCCGAGTGCGAGATGGTCGCCCGGGCGCTCCGGCGGGAGCGGGAGGCAACTGCTTGCGCCTGGTCCGACTATGCCGTGGTCCTCCGGAGCCCGGCCGAGTACGCGCCCACGCTGCGCTCCGTCTTCGAGAAGCTGGGCGTTCCGGTGGCGCTGCCGCCCGTGGAGAGACTGATCGACAGCCGGACGGTCCGTTCGCTCGCGCTGCTGGGCCGGGTCTTCCTCTCCGGATGGCAACGGGACGAGGTTGTCGCGCTGCTGAAGTGCGCGCTCGCCGGCGAGCGTCTGGCGGTCGACACGCTGTTCAGCCGCGCGCGGAAACAGGCCGTACGAGAAGGGCGCGAAGCGTGGCTGCGCCTTGCCGGGCGGAAAGGCACGGAGGCCGCATCGCGTCTGTTAGCACGCGTGGCGGAACTTGAGATGGGGTTTGACGGGCCGGGCCGCCACGCCTCCGAGCTCGCCCAGCGGCTGCGGCAGGCGGCGGGAGAGCTGGGATTGCACGACGAGGACGGCTCCCTCCGGTACGCGCTCCGGATCGCGGACGAAGTGGCGGCCGCGGCCGGGCTCATCGGGTCCGGTAAGATGGACTTCCGAACGTTCTACTCAGCCGTGAGTGCGGCCTGGAGCGGGGCATCGTACTCACCCCCGGCTCCGCGGGATGCCGTGAGGGTGTCGGACCCGTACGACATACGCGAAGCACGGCCACGCATAGCCGCCGTAATGGGCCTCATAGAGCGGGGCTTTCCGCGTCGCGTCGCGGAAGACCCGTTTCTCCGGGACGACGAACGTATAGCGCTTGCCGCTGCCGGCCTGGTGGGACTGGAGCAGCGGTCGGAGCGAGCGGACGAGGAGCGACTGCTGTTCTACCTGGCGGTCACCGCCCCCTCCGAACGACTGATACTTTCATTTCCTCGGGCCGGAGATGAGTCGGATACGCTCCCCTCCTTCTTCCTGGACGAGGTCCACGCCGCCCTGGGGCGCGTGCCGGCTGTCGTGCGGACTCTCGCGGACGTCGCACCGATTCCGGAGGAGTGCACTTCATCCCGAGACCACCTACTGGCGGCTTGCGCCGCGCTCGGAGAGGCCGGTCAGGTCGAAGATGGCCCAGACCGTGCCGCGGTGGCGGAAGTGCTCGCCACCCGAGGGCGGCCACGGCTGCCCCGACTTGAGCGTCCGGAGCTGAAAAGCGTCTACGGCGCCACCAGGCGCTTCGGCGTGACGGAGATCGAGACGTACAACACCTGCCCGTTCCGCCATTGGATGCAGTACGGAATGGATGCGCGCCCGGAAGCGGACGGCGCCGGCCCGGCGGACCGTGGCGCGCTCTACCACCGGGCTCTGTCCCGCCATCACCGGAAGAGCCCATCGCCATCGGAAGAAACGGACCCCGTCGACGTCGACGCTCTTTGCCGATCGCTGATAGAGGAGCTGTCCGACTGCCTTTCGGCGGCTTCCGTGGACGCCCGCCCCCATCGGCGGATGCTCCTGGAGCGGTACCTGACGGAGGCGCTGGCCGCCTTCGCCCGCCGGGAAGCGCTGCTCCGCCCCCGCTTTGGGCTGGCGCCCACCCACTTCGAGCTAGCGTTCGGCATGGACAGCGCGGCCGCAGACGAGGAGGGCGAGCCGGGCCGCGAATATGATGCGGCCTCCACCGGGGCTCCGCTGGTGATAACCCCACCGGATGGCGGCGGCCCCATCCATCTTGCCGGGGCCATCGACCGCGTCGACCTGACCCCGGACGGCAGCCGCGCCCTGCTCATGGACTACAAAACCGGGGCCACGGCGACCTACCGGCAGATGAGCGAGGGCCAGAGCCTCCAGCTTCCCCTCTACTTCCTGGCCCTGGAGCAGCTCTGGGGCAAGGAGGCGCTCGGGGCCTGCTACGACTCGCCTCAGGACGCCGGGCGGCGGCGGTTCTTCCTGCAGGACAGGGCGGAGATCAAGCGGTTCGGTCTCGTGACCGGCGTCGAGTCAGGGGCGGAGATGGTCAAACCGGTCAATCCCACGGAGCATGAGCAGACCATGCGCGCCGTGGTGGAGGCGGTGGCTCGCGCGGTGCGCGGAATTCTCTCGGCGGCCATCCTCCCCACTCCCGGCCTGCACTGCGCCCATTGCGACTACGGAGACTGCTGCCGCACATCGCTGGACCACTCGCACGACGGAGAGCCATTTGAGTTGATGGTTGACGGCTGATGGTTGAAAGTAGGCTCTACGAAGCGGTACTGCCTACCTCTTGAGTAACTGCGAAGATCGAACGTAGCGTAACGGCTCCGGCCTTCAACCTTCAACCTTCAACCAACGGTGTACCTCGTAATCATCTCATGCGCTGCCGTCACGGAGTGCCAGCCCTCCACGTCCACCGCCTTGTCTTCCAGGTCCTTGTACACCTGGAAGAAGTGGTGGATCTCCTTCTTGCGGTGCTCTGACAGATCCGAGAGTCGCCGCACGTGCTCGAACCGGGGGTCGTGCGCAAACACAGCGATCACCTTGTCGTCCGGCCCCTTGTCGTCGTGCATTCGAAGCAAGCCCACCGGACGCGCGACCACGACGGTGCCCATCGCGATGGGATGACTGCTGAGCACCAGGATATCCAGCGGGTCGCCGTCCTCAAACAGGGTGCTCGGGACGAAGCCGTAGTTGCAGGGGTAATAGAGCGGCGAGAAGAGCGTTCGGTCGAGCACAAACGCCCCCCACTCCGCGTGGTACTCCACCTTGTTGGAGCTGCCCTGCGAAATCTCGATGACGACGTTGACCTCGAACGGCGCCTTCGGCCCAACCGGTATCTGTGCCAGGTTCATCCCTCAACCATCACCAATCACCTAACCATCAACCATCAACCATCAACTAACTCCGGCAGCGGCTGCTGTCCCAGCTCGTGGTGTTCGCGCCGCAGTCGGAAGGGCCGCTGAGAGCGCGCCACCGCCGCCTCGATGACGCCGCGGAAGAGCGGGTGCGCGCGATTGGGGCGCGACTTGAACTCCGGATGGAACTGGGTAGCGATGAAGAACCGGTGCTTGGGGATCTCCACGATCTCCACGAGGCGGTAGTCCGGCGAGATGCCGGAGCAGACCATCCCGTGCTTCTTGAGGATCTCCCGGTAGTCGTTATTCAGTTCATAGCGGTGCCGGTGGCGCTCGTACACGTGGCTGGTCCCGTACAGCCGCTCCGCCAGGGAGCCTATCTCAAGCTGGCAGCGGAAGGCCCCCAGCCGCATGCTGGCGCCCATGTCTTCTACTTGCTTCTGCTCCGGAAGAATATGGATGACGGGATGCTGCGCGTGGGGGTCGCACTCCTCGGTCTGTGCCCCCTTCAGCCGGCAGACATTGCGGGCGAACTCGATGACCGCCATCTGCATGCCGTAGCAGAGGCCCAGGTACGGGATCTGACGCTCCCGGGCGAAGCGGACGGCATTGATCTTCCCCTCCACGCCGCGGGCGCCGAACCCGCCGGCCACCACAATGGCATCCAGGTCAGAGAGCCGCGCCTCCACCTCATCCGCTTCCAGAGTTTCGCTGTCGATAAAGTGGATGTTGACCCGGGCGTTGTTGGCGATGCCGCCGTGCCGGAGCGCCTCCGCCACGGAGATGTAGGCGTCGCCGTTGCCGGTGTACTTGCCCACGATGGCCACGGAGACCTCGAAGTTTGGCCGCTTGATCCGCTCGATAATCTGCTCCCACTCCCCCAGGTTCGGCTCGTGGTCCGGCAGCCCCAGCCGGCGGATCACCAGGCTGGCAAGGCCGGACTCTTCGTAGCGGAGCGGCACCTCGTAGATGGTCTCCACGTCCATCGCCTCGATCACGGCCTCCTTGTCCACGTCGCAGAAGAGGCTGATCTTCTCCTTCATGTCGTCGGACAGGGGCTGCTTGGTGCGGCAGATGAGCACGTCCGGCTGGATGCCCATCTCGCGCAGCTTCATGACGGAGTGCTGCGTGGGCTTGGTCTTGATCTCGCCCCACGGTCCCACGTTGGGGATGAGGGTGACGTGGATGTAGAGGCAGTTGGCGGGCCCCACGTCCTTGCGGAACTGGCGGAGCGCCTCCACGAAGATCTGGCCCTCGATGTCGCCCACGGTGCCGCCGATCTCCGCGATGACCACGTCCGCTCCGTCATGCTGGCCTACCTGAACGATGCGCTCCTTGATCTCGTTGGTAACGTGGGGGATCATCTGCACCGTGGCGCCCAGATAGTCGCCGCGACGCTCCTTGGCGATAACCTCGCTGTAGACCTTGCCGGTCGTAATGGAAGATCCGCTGGTGAGGTTCACGTCAATGAACCGCTCGTAGTGGCCCAGGTCCAGGTCGGTCTCGGCGCCGTCGTCCGTGACGAAGACCTCGCCGTGCTGGTAGGGGTTCATGGTGCCGGCGTCGACGTTGATGTAGGGGTCGAGCTTCTGGACGGTGACGGTGAGCCCGCGGTTGCGGAGTAGCCGGCCCAGGCTGGCGGTCGTGATGCCCTTCCCGATGGAGCTCACAACACCGCCCGTGACGAATATGAACTTTGTCATTGGCCCGCCTCTCCTCTCTCTTCTAGAATCGCCTCCAATTCAGCGATCGCCTGCAGGTCCTTGGGCCTGCCGGCAGCGCGCTTGATCTGAATCAAGCGCTCCAGGTCGACGCAATAGTACCGAGCACCAAAGGCGTCCATCAGCGCAGACTGCGGCCAGAGGTCCTCATACGTGCCTCCTCCTGCCACCTCTCCCAGAAGATCGATGTCGCCCAGTCGCGTCCGGAGCGTGAAGTTTAGTCCTCGTGCGAGAGTCTTCGCGTCCCACTTGAATGGCAGGCCAGGCGGCGCTCCCCGCAGGTATGGCTCAAATGGCGTCAGAGCACCCACTAACCTCTCCATGTTATCCGAAGAGCGCCGATACACGATATCGAGGTCGAGCGTCAGCCGGGCGGAGCCGTGCATTATGGCGGCAACCCCTCCTATGACAATGAACTCGACTTGCGCGTCGGATAGGAGCTTAAGGAGGTGCGGCACCTCAGTGACTACGAACTTGTTCGCTTCCGACACGCCGTGCCCCGTATCTCGTGAGCGAATCTCATGAGACCCATCAACTGCTCTATCCGCTGCTCCACTGTCAGCTTCAGATTCTCACGGATGAGGGTGCGGTCGACGTCCTTCTTGAAGGCCTCAATGACCGGATCTGGCTCGAACCCGGCGGACCGGAGGATCTCTTCTCTCGTCTTCATAAGAGCTACCCCTCTCGCCCCTAAACAAACGAGACCCCGCTCCCCTGAAGTGGGGGCGGGGTCTGTCCTTAGCCCTTTCTATTATACGATCCGGCCGGGCCGGAATCAAGCGCTACCTGGCGGAGTCTCGGGCGCCCGTGGGCGGCCCCGGTGTAGCCGGGGTGCCGGCCCTATCGGCGCCGACACTGCCTTTGCCCCGGCCGGCCGGGTGGAACGGTCCGGTGTAGTAGCCGGCCTCCGCCTTCTCTTCGTTGTGCGAGCAGCCGGCCAGGCCCGCTACTGCCGCGGGCAGCAGGGCGGCCAAGACGGCCACGCACAGTGCAGTACGTGCTCTCATCTGAGCTCTCCCATTCGCGCAGCGTAAGCCGCTCACTTGTCTGCCGAGAAAAACTCCTCGTAGTAGCAGCCTGCAGAGTCGACGGCCAGGTGGCGCTCCGGATTCTTTGTAACGTACTTGGAGTGGCCGTCCAGGAAGCTGAAGTTCCCCCCGCTCCCCTTGTGGCGGAACTGCGCCTCGCAGCCGAAGGCGGTACCCAACCGGAGCCCTCCCGGGCTCGAACCCTTGCGCACGAGGGTGAAGGAGTCGCCGATGTTGGCCGTTCTGGCGGGCGAGACAACCCCGGCCAGGCTCTCCGTGTACGAGTAGTCGCTGCCCGGGTAGTAAAGATGAGGATCGGACGGCGTGCAGCCATTGGATACCAGGTGGAACGCGACACCATAATGGGCCAGGAAGCCATCATGGTTCGGGCCGTAGGTTGTGCCCGTCGGGATCCATGTGTTGGACCCGCTGCCGGGACTCCCGTCCCCGTCACAGTCGGCCTGGTCCATCGCCTGCGCGGTGGCGGAGGCGCTGAAGGAGGGGCAGAAGAGGATCTGCTGGTTCTTGATGTAGGGCTGGATGAGGTTGACCCAGCAGTTCGGGATCTGCACGTCGATGGGATAGAGCTTGCGGTTTACAACGCACCACGGAATGATGGTTTCGTCGTAATCTTGCGAGTACATGAGCTGCCCGAGCGCGATCTGTTTGGTGTTGGAGAGACAGCTTGTGGCGCGGGCCTGCTCCCGGGCCTGGGCAAAGACAGGGAACAGAATAGCTGCGAGTATCGCGATAATGGCGATGACCACAAGCAGCTCGATGAGCGTGAACGCTCGCTTCCGGACGAACATTTCTTAGCCTCCCACATGAAATGAATTACAGTGACAGAAACGACTACGGCCGGCGGGCACGGACGCCCGCCACGGGTCATGTCCTGGCGGAATCCGCGCCGCCGGCCGGCCTCGGCGGCGCAGACGGATGGAAGTCGGGCGGCGGAGCGGCTCGTGATCCATCCTCGTTGCCCCACATATTCGGATTGCCCTTCTGGTGCATGGGCCCCGTGTAGTAGAACGTATTGCCCGATGGCGCAGGGGTCTCGCGAGGTGGATGCAGGAACCTGGCCCAGAGGATCGCCGCCACGAATAGCGTAAGAACCAGAGCTGCGCCTATGATGGGACCTCGCCGGTTCTCCATGGTGATCTCCTCTTCCCTACGGCGGCGCTTGAGCCTTGCCGGGGCCTGCTCCCTTCGGCTTCATGGGCCCGGTATAGTACTGGCTCGCGCCTGACGGAGTCGGGGCTTCTTCCCGGCTGTGGCAGCCGGCCAGCACCGGCGCGGCCAGGGCCAGAACGACCACAGCGACAAGCGCGCGCCGCTGACTCAGCCGCCATCGTCTAGACAGCATTGCCCATCCCTCCGTTAGCCGGTTTCGCTAGTGGTCCCCGGTAAGGTAATGCCAGAAGAAGAAACCGTTGTTGTTATCTACGTAGCGCTGGATGTTGCCGTGCACATACTTGGAGTGGCCATCCAGGAAGCTGAAGTTGCCGCCGCTGCCCTTGTGGGCGTAGGCGCCTTCGCATCCAAACGCAATCCCGATGGCATTGGCAGTCGTGATCTTGCCGGTGTAGCCATCGCCGATGTTGGTGGTCTCCGCGGGCCGGACGATGCTGGCCAGCGTGCGAGACTGGAATACATACTGCCCGTTCAAGCTTGTCCAGCCTGTGCCGGGGAAGTCGTAGTATGCGTCGTCCGCGCTCGTGCCGCTGCCTCCGACGAGCGGGAAGGCGATGCCGTAGTGGGAAAGATATCCGGCGCCGCCGCCGTAGTTAGGAAACGTGCTATCCGGCGGCACCCAGCCGTTGGAGCCGCTGCCGGGGCTGCCGTCGCCGTCGCAGTCCGCCATGTCCATTGCTCTGGCAAGGTTTGCATCGCTATGGGACGGGCAGAACATGATGTTGTAGTTCTTGATGTAGGGCTGCAGCAGGAAAGACCATACGGTGGGGACCGCAGCCGCTGCCGTGGTGCAAGCCCCTGGAAAGGCTGATTTGCGCGGGCAGTTGCGCCACGGCACGATGGTCTCGTCGTAGTCCTCGCCGTACATCAACTGGGCCAGCGCGATCTGCTTGGTGTTGCTCAAGCAGGCGGTGGTGCGCGCCGCCTCGCGGGCCTGGGCAAAAACCGGGAAAAGGATGGCTGCCAGGATCGCGATAATGGCGATAACCACGAGCAGCTCGATAAGCGTAAACGCTCGCTTCCGGACGAACATTTGTTACCCTCCAAACAGAGCAAAAGTGTGTGCCAACTCGAAGCAGCGGGTGCGCGGATAGGCGCGCCCTATGTGGTGACGCAGGCGGACGCGCCACTATCTGAATCCGGCGCCGCTCGCTCAGTCGGTGGGAGCGGCGGGGGATGTGCCGGCCGTCTTGGCTCCCGCCGGGGGCGGCACCCTGCGGCCGTCGTCGGTGCCATAGAGATTGGGATTGCCCTTGCTCTTCATGGGCCCCGTGTAGTAGAAGAGGCCCCGATCCGGCGGTGGCTTGGCCGCCGGGCGATTCTGGCTGAGGACAATGGCCGCCACGACAGCGACGACGGCGAGCAGTCCAAGCAGAAGCTTCTGCCTGTCTTTCTCCTTCACTATCTTCTCCCGTGGCGAGTATGCGGGGAAGGCGGCGGAGACCCTGTCAGGCCTCCGCTCCCTCCGGGGCCGCCGCGCATCCAATCTGCGCAACCGGGCTCTCCGCCACTACTTGTCCACCGAGAAGTAGTGCTTGTAGACGCAGCCAGATGAGTCCACGTCCAGGTAGCGCTCCATGTTGCGGGCGACGCGCTTGGCGTGTCCGTCCATGAAGATGCCGTTCCCGCCGCCCTGGTGCGCGTTGGCAGACTCGCAGCCCATGGTGGTCCCGAACGAGTGGGATCCATTGTTGAGCACGCCGGTCATTCCGTCCGTGACCTCGATGGTCTCCGCGGGGCGATTAACTTGCGCCAGCGTCATAATGCTACCGCCGAGGTTGGTGCGCACGTCGCTCCCGGGGAAGTACTGGTGCGGGTCATCGTAAGTACAGGAGCCGAAGCCCACGATGCTGCCGAACCCGATCCCGTAGTGCGCGTGGTACCAGAGCGGCGGATAGTAGGCCGTCAGCGGGTCGGCGTCACAATCCGGCGCGGCCGCAGACTGGCTGAAGTTTGCGGGATTGTGGGACGGACAGACAAACAGTCCGATAGGCGGCACCCCGGAGTAGTTGGCAGAGGGGGGATCCACGGGGGCGCCGTTCTTGATGTAGGGCTGGAGATTCTGAACCCAGCTCTTCAGGTCATGGCGCCAGTTGTCCTTTGGCAGGCCCGTGCGCACGAACCAGGGGATGACAGTCTCATCGTAGTCCTGGGCGTACATGAGGACGGCGGTGCCAATCTCTTTGGCGTTGGAGAGACAGGTAATGGCGCGGGCCTTTTCACGCGCCTGGGCGAAGACGGGGAAGAGTATTGCTGCGAGGATCGCGATAATGGCGATGACCACGAGCAGCTCAATGAGCGTGAACGCTCGCTTCCTGACGAACATTAAATAGCCTCCCAGATCAGAAAGAAAAAAGAAAACAAATACGGCTAAGGCCGGCTCAACCCGATGGTGTCTCTAGACGGCGAAAGCGGGGCCGGAACTCGCGCTGGCGGGATCTCCTGGCCCGCCGCTGGCGTTTCTTCCCGGCGGCCGCAACTCTGGGGCCGATTGTGGGGATGCTCCGCGATTCACAGTCCGTGGTCCATTCAGTGGCTGAACACGGCCGATCAAAGCCAGTATAACGGCATGTGTCCTCTTTGTCAACAATGCCGGCCAGGCGGCCAGTCGATAGGTTAGGACGGGGTACGGCCAACCAGGTGGACTCCGTGGGGGTGGTCTGGCCCGGGAGAGCGGTACAGCGCGCCGGCTCCCTCAGGGGGAATAAGCAGTACATGCTAGCTGCGGGAGGCGGTGGGGAACTGCACGCACGAGGAAACCGGCCGGGAACAGAGGTAGCTCGTTCCCGGCCCGCTTGGACTGAAGCAGGACTATACGCCCGGAGGCTGTATGCCTGGCTTTCGGCCCTTGTTGGCCGCGTTAGGCGTACCCAGGACCCCTCCGGCAGAGCCCGGCGGGCTGACGACGTTGGTTCCGGCTGTTTCATTCCGATGACAGCCGCCCAGCAGAACGTAGCCGGCCATCGTCAAGACGGCCAGCAGGAAGCCTATAACTCGGCTCATCGCTGCGGCCCGGAGTCGTACCTTGGATCCCACATGTACTTCCCGTAGTCCGTAACAAGCGTATTCTCACAACTGGCTTGCGGGTTATAGTTGGTTCCGGCGGCCAGCCCGCCCACACGGTAGAACTTGGCGTGCCCGTCGACGAGGACTACGTTGCCGCCATCCGTGTGGCGCCAAGCGAATCCGTCGGTGTCCGCCCACTTGCCGCCATTCGTGGTGTAACTGGCACTAAAGTAGTCTTGGCAGTTCAGCCCCCAGCCCACCTCTACGGGCCCGTAAAAGTACTCGGAGCTCGGCCAGGCGTCAGGCGGATTGACCATACTGCCGAGCGTAGAACCCGTGTTTCCGAACGCCCGGCCACCCGCGTCCGCCGCCATGACTATCTGGGCCGGCTGGAGAACAATAGCCATCGGCCGGGCCGAGAACCACTGGCCAACACTCGGGCATCCTGGATCGGGGGTCACTTCCAACTTGCTCAGATATCCATAGTTGTACCCGTAGCTGATGTTGTGGAACTTGGCGACGAGGTTGGTCGGCATGGGAGAAGTGTCGCTGGGACAATTGTACAGGTCCCACGACTTAATGTAACTCAGGACCTTCCACTGCCACATTGGGCGCCGACCAGGACCGGTGCTTCCGCCAGGCCTGTCGTTCGGGTCCAGCGGATTCTGAACGCGGGCGCCGGGGCAGTACGAAGCATACGTGGCGAAGCTCTCGTCATAGTCCTGCGTGTACATGAGATGGGCTAGGCCGAGCTGCTTCATATTGGACAGGCACGAGGTCTGGCGGGCCTTTTCACGGGCCTGCGCGAAGACGGGGAAGAGGATGGCTGCGAGGATCGCGATAATGGCGATGACCACGAGCAACTCGATGAGCGTAAACGCCCTCTTGCGTATTACCATCTTGTAGCCTCCCAAATGTAAAACGAACGAAAAGAAACGGTAAAGGCCGGTTCAACCAGACGGACGCTCTGGAGAGCAATGGCGAAGCGCAGAACTGCTCCGGCACGACAACTGGCGGCTGGCGGAGCATGCCCTTTTCAGGCAGCAGTCCTGCGGACACCCATCGGAGGCGGCCCCGCTCCACGAGCATTGGTCCAATCACGGGCTGAACACGGCCAATTACGGCCAGTATAGCCAGAACATCGGTTTCTTGTCAATGAATCCTGAGGGGGAGCGCCGCCCTGTCAGAAGATTTCTACCGCAACGTAGGGACTGGCGACAGGCTTTGAGACAGGCTGTCCCAGAATAAAAGGGCCTCCCGCGATAGGTGCGGGAGGCCCTTTTCCGAAGCGCCGTCTTGCAAGATTACTGCCCGCCGGCCTTGCTGCCTATGGCGGGTGCCTGGAAGTCCGGATTCACGTCGAGAGTGGCGCCGGCTGTTCCCGGCTTTGCGCCGCTCTTGGCAACGCTATTGGTAGCAGAACCCGCCCGCAAGCCGCCCGGCGCCGGCGCGGCCGTCGTGTCGCCGCTGCGGTGGCACCCGGCCGCTCCAGACAGCAGCAGGACCGCGCCGAGCGCCACACGCTGAGTCACTCTAACCATTTACGGACTCTGGATCCAGTGGTATACGGTGGGCGTGGCGACGTGGGTGCCGCCTTCCGAGATCCCCATGTACCACGTGGTACCTGCGGCAGCCGCTCCCGGCTGCATGAACTTGGAATGGCCGTCCGTGAATGAGAGGTTCATGGTGCCGGCTTTGCGCAGTGAGTTGCCGCCGGTCAGGCCGCCCGCCACCTGGGTGAGTTTGAACAGTGCCCAGTTGCCGTCTTTGCTCCAGTCCCCGAAGCACCACGGATCGATATCGTCACAGTCCGGCGGGTCGATGACGCCCAGCGTCGACAGAGTCCCTGGACCGTACCACCAGATATAGCCGCCAAAGTCCGTAAGGGAGGGCTTGCTCCCCAGCATCACCAGGTCCGCAGGCCGGGCGATGGCTCCGATGGATGCACTTGAGCGGATCCAGGGAGTTTTGCCGAACGGCGTGGTGGATGAGTTGACAGGGCTCAGTGCGGTGTAGTTGTACCCGTACTCGGTGAAGTACTCCCACCAGGGGGAAGTCGGGTGCCGGGAGTTCGTGTCCGGCGCGACGCCCGCAAGAGGATCACCGAAGATCTGGTCGTTCTTGATGTAGGGCAGGATGTTGTAGGACCAGAGCATCACCGGATTGCCGCCCAACCGGAGCGGCCCATAGCCCCAGGCGTGATCGGGCGGGAAGGTCTCGTCGTAGTCCTGAACGTACATGAGTACGCCGAGGGTCTGCTGCTTGAGGTTGCTCTGAGAAGAGGCTCCTCGGGCCGCTTCCCGAGCCTTTGCAAAGACCGGGAATAGGATGGCTGCCAGGATCGCGATGATGGCGATGACCACAAGCAGCTCGATGAGCGTGAACCCACTTCGTGACTTGCTCATAGCTTAAGCCTCCCAGAAAACATAAGAAGAAGAACGTCCTTAGCGGTTCATCCAGCAGGATCTCCGCACTTTCCGCAGTCCGCGAAGGCGGACTTCGTGTGGCTCGTAGCCCGCGACTTCAGTCGCCGGGGCGCAAGCGCCGGGCGTCAATCACTTTCCGGATACACCACCTGCTCGATAGCAATACAACCCGAAGTCATCCCTCCTTTCGTAGCTGGTATGAACCCAACACAGTGGCCCGGGTTTCTGCCAGGTCCTTCGCTACCCTGTATAGCAATTCCTGCTCACTGCCCGCGGACCCTGGTCTCCACCTGGAAGTTGGCCCCGGCCGCCGCGCCGGCCTGCATGAACTTGCAGTGACCGTCACAGAGCGCGAAGTTGCCGTTAAGCGCCTTCCGCGTGGAGACCCCGCCTGTGTACTTGCCCGCTTCGTCGGTCTGCAGGAAGCTATAGTTGCCGTCCGGCGCCCAGTCGCTGAAGCACCAGGGCCAGGACGCAGACCTGCTCGATAATAGACGCGCATACCGGGTGTACGATTACGTCGTACCGTATATGGGAAGCGAAGCTCCTGCGTCATCTCGACGGAGATTTGGATGCGGCACGCGGGGTAAGGCCGATTCAAACTCCTATCTAGAAGGTACCTCTATGCTCTGGAATATGTTCGGGCGACCACCGGTTACAGCCATCTGCTTCCTTACCAGCCTCCTCGGCCGGGCTTCGAGGAAGGCGTCGTGGAGAAGGCTACGCGACTATTGGCGAAGCGGATACTCCCATCAAGGCAAGCAGGCACCCTGGCAGCCAAGCGATGGGCATTTGAAGCCGAGGTCGAAGCCCTTGAGCGGATGTGTGAGCTGGCGTCTATGCAGGAGGAAAGGTTTTACCTGGACCTGCTGCGGACGCCCCTGACCCGGCGGTTCGCGAAAGTGGTAGAATGGGTGCAGGCTGCAGTCCCGGGCCGGCCGCGTGCGACGGCACTCGCTGAGGTGGCCAGATTGATGGTTCCACTCAAGAAGAGCTGAAACGGAATTGATAGACGAGAGCGTTATCACGTTGAACGGCCTTGCGGAGAGGGTACTTCACATACGCTCACTGGAAGAGTGCCGTGAGGTCGTACAGATGCTCACCGCATACTGGCGCGCCCATCCCGGAGATCATGACGTCGTAGACGTGGCTTGCGTGCTCTCCAAGGTGATTGACGCGAACGGGTGGAACGCGGAGTTCCCGTCCTAAGTGGTTCATCCGGCAGATGGTTTGCACCTTCCGGAGTCCGCGCAGGCGGACTTCGCGCCTTTCGTAGCCCGCGACTTCAGTCGCCGGGGGAGAGCCGGACGGCGTAAGGGACTTACCGGATGCACGACTTAGCTGGGCGGCAGCCCTGGCGGCTCACGACAGTCTCCAGTCTGCTGACCGCCCTCCTCGCCGTTTCGGCGTGGGGGCAGCAGCCGTTTGAGCCGATACCGCCTGCCGTTGCGCCGCAGTACCACTTCAACTTCGCCCGCAACTTCTTCCCCTCGCCCGCCGCGGAGAAGGCGCAGCGCGCCGGCTACGACGCCCTGCTCAGGTCGCTGGAGCGGATGAAGGGCAGCGTCGCATCCACGCCGCAGGACCTGCTCCGCACCCTGGAGCTGAACGACCGCGCCCAGGCGGAGCTGATGCGCCACGTCATCTACCTCTACCTGCGTTACGCCACCAACACCAGGGATACCGAGGATAACGACACCCAGTCACGCCTCCAGGCGGAGTTCAACGAGAAGACCAGCTTCATCCAGGACGAGCTGATGCGCATCGACCAGCAGAAGTTCGATGCGTACGCCGCCCGGCTGCCGGCCCTCAAGAAGTACGCGTTCGAGGTGGAGTCCGCGCGGCGTCTCCGCCCGCACACGCTCTCCCTCAAGGAAGAGGAGCTCCTCAACGCCATCGCGCCCCAGATCAACGACTGGCCCGGCGAGCTCTACCAGCGGGCCATCGACGACACCCATTGGGCGAAGGTCTCCACCCCGCAGGGCGAGCTGGACGTGCGCAAGAACGAGGGCGTCCTGGCCAACAGCCTGGACAGGAAAGTGCGGGAGCAGGCGTTCAAGGAGGAGTACCAGGGGCTGGCCTCCCATCGGGACTTCTACGCCTTCGCGCTGACCAAGCAGGTGCGGGCGCGGGACCAGGAGTCGCAGCTCAGGCACTACCCGGACTATCCCAGCGAGGCGTACTTCGGCCTCTATCTGACCGAAGCGCAGGTGAAGGGGCTGTTCGAGCGGTTGGCGGAGCAGGCCGAGTTCAACAAGAGGTACCAGCGCCTCCGCGCCGCCCACGTGCAGAAGATAACCGGCTATCCGAACGTGCAGGTGTGGGACATGACGGTGGTCCCCCCCGGAGTGCAGCGCCCGCGGTTCACCATTGCGGAGGCGACGAAGGACATCGAAGCAGCGCTCGCGACCTACGGCGCGCAGTACGCGCGGGAGCTGGCCGCGCTGCTGAACCCGGCCAACGGCCGGCTGGACATTGTGCCCGGCGAGAACCGCGTGCCGGGCGCCTTCTCCTGGGGCTTTCCGGGCAGCCAGACCAGCATCTTCTACAGCTACAACTTCGAGGGGTACCAGGGCGACGTTTCCACGCTGGCGCATGAGGCGGGCCATGCGGTCCACTTCCAGCTCATGGGAGCGAACCACGTTCTGCCCGTCTACACCAGCGGCCCCACCTACTTCACCGAGAGCTTCGCTATGTTCAACGAGCTGCTCATCGCGGACTACCTCTACCGCAAGGAGACGGACCCCGCCCGCAAGACCATCTTCCTGGAGCAGTTCCTCAACCAGGCCATGAGCGTCTTTGGCATCACGCGACAGGCCGCGCTGGAGCAGGCGATCTACGACGGGGTGAAGGCGGGCAAGGTCCGCACGGCGGACGACCTGGACGCACTGGCCAAGCGCAACGGCGAGCGCTACTCCATCTGGTTCGAGAAGAACGACGACCTGAAGATGGAGTGGATAGACGTCCACCACTACTACACGCAGCCGATGTACTACGTGAACTACGTCTTCGCCCAGTTCCTGGCGCTCAAGTACTACGAGATGTACACGCGGAACCCGAAGGGTTTTATCCCCCGCTACATGGCCATGGTTCGGAACGGGTTCAACTCCGCGCCCTCCGCCATCCTGGGCAAGTTCCTGGGCATCAGCCTCCAGGATCCGCGGCTCGTTTCGGATGCCTTCAGCATTCTGGACAACCGCATCAAAGCCCTGGAAACCCTATACGAAACCCAGTAAAAGTACGGGAACAACCGGACACATCGGCCGTCTTCTCCTTATCGATCCGAGTCGTCCGATCGACTCGCTTGCTCGACTTACTGAGACGAAGGAGAAGCAAATGCCACAAACGCTGTACGCATCGTTCCCCGATCTCTCAATGGCAGAGAAGGCCGCGGGCGCGCTGCTCGACTACGGCGTCCGTCAGGAGGACATCAGCCTCGTTTCCAACCAGGGCACGAGTCCGGTAGACGCAACGACCGGAACCGAGCGCCAGGACTTTGCGACCCACTCGGCCACGCTGGAGGAGCGGACCACCTCCGGCGCTTCCACCATTCCCGTGGAAGATGACGACGTGTACGCCTCCGGCCATAGCGGCACCCAGGAGCGCCGCTCCTTCGGCAACGAGGTGGCGGAGGGCGGAGACCGCTTCGGCGCGCGGGTGAGCAGCGCGCTGGGCGCCACCAACACTGCGTCCAACTTCGAAGCCGCGGCTGACGCCCGCGCGGCCAACGACCCGGCGTACACCGCTACCATGGGCGGAGCGGACAACCGGGACGTGAACAACACCTTCACGGACGCCGACGCGAACGACCAGGCCGACACCGCCGCCGATAACTGGAACCGCGCGAACGAGCCGAACCGCACCGAGCTCGCGGCCAAGCAGGGCCTCAGCACCACCACCGGCGCGGACGCCACCGTAGGGGCCGAGAAGGGCGCCGGCATCGGGCTGGGTGTCGGGATCCTGGCGGCCATTGCCTCCATGATCGTGCCGGGCTTCGGCCTCGTGGCCGGCGGCGGCGCGCTCGCAACCGCCATCGGCGGCGTGGTGGGCAGCACCGTGGCGGGCGGCATCGCGGGCGGCGTAACCGGGTACCTGAAGGACCAGGGCGTGCCCGAAGAGGCGGCCATGCGGTACAACGACGCCTACCAGGGTGGGGGCACCGTTCTCGGGGTCACGGTACCATCCAACGGCATCGACCGCGAGACGGTAGAGCAGGTAATGCATAAGTACGGCGCCGGCAACGTCGGCGCCTACGGCTCCGCAGCGTAAAGCCACCTCCCCCTGACCCCCTCCTTCTCAAGGAGGGGGCATCTCTCCTCCCCTTACAAAGGGAAGTGCCCGGGGTGGGGTTCTGAAGCGAGAGCCGATCCCGCGTCGGAACAGCGCCGGGCGGGCAAACGTCCTTACCACAAAGCAAGGATGAAGGATGAAGGATGAAGGATGAATCCGGACTCCGGCCATTCATCCTTCATCCTTCATCCTTCCTGAGGTCACGCCATGTCCGAGCCAGTTGCGGTTTACCGATACGAGCGGCCACGGCCTCGCTGGGGCCTGCTCATCCTTCTCCTCATCATCGTTTGCGCGGTGGGCGCGTGGATCTACTACAGCACCCGTCCCCGCGCCGCGGTGGTCGTCC
The DNA here is from genome assembly GCA_964396385.1 of uncultured Chthonomonadaceae bacterium. Classification (GTDB taxonomy): domain Bacteria; phylum Armatimonadota; class Chthonomonadetes; order Chthonomonadales; family CAJBBX01; genus CAYNFH01. The sequence goes on from CAYNFH010000040.1 coordinate 32,221, forward strand.
AGCGGGACATCATCGGCTATCTGCCGGCAACCGCGCAGGTGGTTGCGCCGCCGGATGCCGTCGCCAACGTCCCGCCGCCATACCAGGCGCCCGTCCAGCAGGTGATGGTCCGGCCGGGCCAGCACATCCACCGGGGCGACGTGCTCATGACGCTCACCTTCCCCAGCGCGCCGGGTCAGAAGCTCGCCAACATCCGGGCGCCCATCACCGGTACGGTGACCGCCGTCAACGCGCTCTCCGGCCAGGTGGTGGGCCAGGATATCCGCAAGCCCGTCGCGACCATCGTGGACCTGGACCGGCTGGAGGTGCAGGCGGATGTCAAGCCGGACCAGGCGTCCGGGCTCAAACCCGGGGCGCCGGTGGTGTTGACGTTCGCGGAGCTGCCAAACCAGCAGTTCTCCGGCAAGGTGGTACGGCTCACGTCGGCTACCGTGCCGAAGGTGGGCGGCCTCATCAAGGAGAGCGACGTCGCGGCGATCATAGACTTCCGGAATACGAAGGACCAGGTACAGCCGGGAATGAAGCCGGAGGTCGCGTTCAAGAGTGAGGAAGCGAAGGACGCCCTCGCCGTCCCGAACGAGGCGGTCCAGAAGGATGCCAGCGGAAAGCCGATAGTGAAGGCCCTGGTGAACGGCCGGTGGCAACCCGTGGTAGTACAGACCGGCGTGTCTGACGGCCGGTACACCCAGATCAAGTCCGGTCTCCAGAAGGGAGAGCTTGTTCAGGTCATCCCGAGCGTGGTCAGCGCCGCCAATCTGCCGGGGAAGAGGTGAGCCACAACGCAGCACCGGGCTGAACCCCGGTGCTATTGGAGGAGAACCCGGCTGAAGCCGGCTGCCGATTCCCAGGCCATCAATGGCCTGTCTGAGCCAAGAAGTCCCGTTTACGGGACTCTGGTGTCTTCCCGCAGGTACCTGAGCCGGGTTCACCCGGCTTCTTTGTTCAGACAGGCGGTTTACCGCCTGGGCCGCGGGTGCGCCAACTCCGGAGCCTGAAGGGGTTTCCCTCCAATAGCACCGGGGTTTCAGCCCGGTGCGGGGTAGGAACCTGACTCCGCCCCTCTCACCTCTCACCTCTCACCTCTCACCTCTCACCTAGCATTGGCTGTCACGAGGGAACAAACTGTTCGTACTGCGAGTCATAAGTGCCGCGTTGCCTGGGCCGCCCCAGCGCAGAAGAAACACTCTGTTGGGAGGAAGCAACCCATGTCTCGCAACAAGATTCGCCTACTCGTTCCGTTAGCCGTACTTCTCACGGCTTGGTTTGCCGCCGGCTCCGCCCAGGCCAGCGACACCGTCAGCCGTGAGCTCTGGCGCTTCAGCAACGGCGCCGCCTCCCTGGACTTCATCGACACCAACGGCAACCTGCTCGGCTTCTCCAACTTGGGCCCGTACCCGGGGTGGACGGTGCGCCGGGCCGCCGCCGGCTCGGACGGAGTCACCCGCATCCTGTGGGTGAACAGCAATGGAGCCGCGTCCATCGACTTCATCGATTCGACCGGCCACTTCCTCGGCTTCTATGACGCCGGGCCGTACGCCGGCTGGAACGCGGAAGACGTGGGAGTGGGGAGCGATAACGTTACCCGGCTGCTCTGGGTCAACCGCAGCGGCGAGGTCTCCATCAACTTCATCGATGCTACCGCCCACTTCCTGGGATTCTACGACGATGGCCCCTATCAGGGCTGGACCCCGGTGAGGCTGGACGTTGGGTCGGACAACATAACGCGCCTCCTCTGGATCCGCACCGACCTGGCCATCTCCATCGACTTCATAGACCAGAACGGCAATTTCCTGGGCTTCTACGACGACGGCCCGTACACCGGCTACTCGCCGGTCGACATCACGGTGGGGCCGGACGACGTAACACGCCTGCTGTGGACGCGCTTTGACGGCCAGGCGTCGATGGACTACATCGATGTGAACAACAGCGGGGCATTTTTTGCCGGATTCTTCGACGAAGGCCCGTTCAATGGCTGGTTACCGTTGGCGCTAACCGTCGGTTCGGACAACCTGACACGCCTACTGTGGGAGAACGGGCAAGGGGCCAGCTCTATCGACTTCATAGAGTCCGTCCAGCCGGACCAGAACGGAGTGGCGGGACAGTTTGCGGGGTTCGCCGACCAGGGGCCGTATCCCGGATGGACGCCGCTGGATATAGCAGGGAGCAAGTAGAGGTTAGGTGAGGGGTAAAGAACCTCCAGCCCGCGCGCCACACCCATGCGCCGGGCTGGAACCCCGGCGCTATTGAAAGGAAACCCGGCTGAAGCCGGCTCCG
>CAYNFH010000041.1:0-34400 GCA_964396385.1 uncultured Chthonomonadaceae bacterium
AGACGGCTGCTCTTGCGGGGGCTCTCAGGCGCCCGCGCGGAGTTCTTCCTCGCCTCCATCGCTCATAACCTGAGCAAAGTGCGTCTTTATGCGCCCGCTACAGGTCGACAGTCAGCACCTGCGCCCGTATAGAACAAAGGCGGGCGGGCGGCCAGCACCATTCTGCGCAGTATTTGCCGCCCAGCCGAGCGCGGATTACGCCGGGACGGCACCCAAACGGCCCAACAGTCAGAAAGACCAGGAACTGCGGCCGCGAATGGACCCATTCCGAAACGGACTGTACACCCACACCCCCCACACTTCTTTACCATGCCTGGTGCTCGCCGAAGAGCTCGTGGCCCTCGAACGGGCGGCGCGTATTCTCGAACCGCTGCCACTTCGCGTGACCATCGGCGTAGATGAAGCTGCCCCCGCCGGAGTGGCGCTTGCTGGAGATGGCGACGGGATTCGCCGTGTCTTTGTCGCTCGCCGGGATCTCCGTTTCGCCCATCCACGGGTGGTAGTGCACGTCGCAGAAGTCCGTCGGCTTCCCTTCGCTGCGCCGCTCGGCCACGTAGATGGACTGCGATGGGGTCGTAATCTGCGCCAGCGTCGCGCCGAAGAGATAGTAGGCGTTGATGAGGTAGCTGCTCAGCGGCCCGGGCGGCGGCGCATCGCCGCGCATGCAGTCGCCTTCAGCGTCCAGAATCGCTCGGCCAAGCGGGTCCGGGTCGGATGCGCAGATGTAGAGCTGCGTCTTGCCGCTGTCCCGGCTAGTTACGTAGGGCAGGATCTTGTCGACAGGCGAGCCGTAGTCGATGGTTTCGAGCTGGGCCTTGCTGTCGTCCACCACCGGGTTGCTGGTGAATATACCGTAAGCGCCCTGCCTATACGGACCGGTTCCCGTGAAACGGGTTCTAGCCTCCTGCCGAACAGCACTGCGCGTCTGCAAGATGAGGCTAGTTTACTCCAGCGGACCGGTCCAGTCATCCCCGGACCGGCGGAATCGCGGCGGGCCATCTCCCGGATAGTTGGGCGGTTCGGGCCTGAGACGTGGGGGCGGCGCCTCCTGAAAGAAGCGGTTGCGGACCCGCACAGATGGGCGGCCGTAGCGTACGGATACGCGCGTCTTGCCGACATGGACGATGGTCCGAGCCACGGGCAGGTGTAGGCGCGACCGGTGGGCTCGGGAGGTCCTGGGCAGCCGCGCCGGAGCGACCGGCCCAGCCGGCCTCTGTGCCACGGCGGCCGGCGCGTGCAAGTAGATGATGCGCGGCGCGGACGCGACTGGTGGGGAGGCTGAGTGCCCGACGGCGGCCCGCTGGCTCCGCCAGTAGTTGGCGCTTCCCACAAACAGGCCGCACACAACTCCAGCCAGGGCTACGGCCGCTGTCAGCGCGTTCCAGGGCAACTCCTTGCCGTGAAGCAGGCGACGAACCCGGGCGTCAGGCGCGGCGATATTCAGTGCGGGGGACCGAACTAGCGGCGCGGTGAGAGGTCCCCGCTCAGCGGAGTCCGGGCGAGGGTCCCCGACCGACTCGGGCAGGCGCGGCCGGTACTGGTAGCTCCAGCTCCGGCTACGTTCCTTGCTTCCTCGTTCCTTGGAGCGCCTTCCCCCGAACAACATCGTCTTCCCGGCCTCGTTGCCCTGCCCCAATTCCTGACATTATGTCCGTTCCGTGTAAAGACGTTGCGGAAGCCGCCCCGGTTCTTTTTGTGCAACCCGGCCGTCCGGCCTCCCCGTCCTGGTATGGAATCTGCAACCTACGGCAGGATGGAGCCGGCTGAGGCGCCGGCTGAAATCCAGAGTCCCGGCTCTAACACAACTCCGCGGAGGAATACCCGTGACACGCTCTCACCTTCACACGCCGCGCTGCTCGGTGCCGGCCCGGTTGATGCTGCTCGCCGCGACTCTCCTCGCCGGTGCGGCGCCATGTCCCGCGACTGCTCAGTCGACTACCGCACACTTTGCCGTCATTGGGGACTATGGCCTGGCGGGCCAGCCGGAGGCGGACGTCTCCACGCTCGTCCATAGTTGGAATCCGGACTTCATCATCACCGTGGGGGACAATAATTACTACTACGGCCAGGCGTCCACCATGGATGCCAATGTGGGCCAGTACTACCAGGACTACATCTTTCCGTACAAAGGCACATTTGGCCCTGGCGCCACGGTCAACAAGTTCTGGCCTACCCTGGGCCACCACGACTGGGGAGACACGTCCCCCAATCCAACCGGCGACCAGCCATACCTCGACTACTTCACCCTCCCGAATAACGAGCGGTACTACGACTTCGTGCGCGGTCCCGTCCACTTTTTCGCACTGGACAGCGACGTCAATGAGCCGGACGGCATCTCTAGCACCTCCACGCAGGCGCAGTGGCTCAAGAGCAAGCTGGCGGCCGCGACCGAGCCCTGGAAGGTGGTCTACTTCCACAACCCGCCCTACTCTTCGTCCTCGGATCCGGGGGATATCCAGTCGCAGATGGCGTGGCCGTTCAAGACCTGGGGCGCCAGCATCGTACTCAACGGAAAGGCCCACGGTTACGAGAGGCTCATCGAGAACGGTTTTCCCTACATCGTTGACGCCCTGGGCGGGGAGCCCGAAATCCAGCCTTTCGGCACGCCTATCTCCGGCAGCATTATCCGGTACAACGCGGACTTTGGCGCCATGGTGGCGGACGCCACTTCCACCACGCTGACCTTCCGCTTCATCACCCGCACGGGCCAGCTCATCGATACCTACGAAATGAGCACAGACCCACTCATGCCCACCAGCCTGGTGGCCACGGGCGGAAACGGGCAGGTCTCGCTCTCTTGGACCGCCGCGCCGAATGCGACCTCCTACAACGTGAAGCGGGCCACCACCAGCGGCGGGCCGTACTCCCTGGTCATGTCCGGAGTAACGGGCACCACCTATGTGGACAGTACGGTCAGCCAGAACACGACCTACTACTATGTGGTCACGGGGGTCAGTGCGACCTCGGAGAGCGCTCCCTCTAACGAGGCATCCGCAACGCCCACGGGATCCACTGTGCGCATAAACTGCGGCGGCTCGCAGTACACGGGCTCGACGGGCATTTGGCAGGCCGACACGTACTACCTGAGCGGGTACGCCGCGAGCTACAATCCGCCCTCGATAGCCAACACGAACGACCCGACGCTCTTCCTTACCGTGCGGGCGAGCCCCACGTTTAGCTACTCCATCCCGGCGCCCAACGGAACCTACACGCTCAACCTGTACTTTGCAGAGTGCACAATGACCGGTCCGGGTCAGCGGCTGATGAACGTGAACGTGAACGGTACCTCCTGGCTCACCAACTTCGACATCTACGCCACGGCCGGTGCCGCGAACACCGCCGTGGTCAAGAGCACGCCCGTCACCGTGAGCAACGGGACGCTGCGCCTGGACTTTGCTTCGCAGATCTCCGGGGTGAACGCCGTCTGCGCCGCCATAGAGCTCATTCCGCAGACCGCCACGCAGCCGCCCAGCACGCCCAGCGGTCTCAAGGCTGTCGCCGGTAACGCGCAGGTCCAGCTCCAGTGGTCGGCGGCAACCGGGGCATCGTCTTACAACGTGAAGCGGGGTACCGCCACCGGCGGGCCGTACACCACCGTTGGACAGGTGACCAGCACCAGCTACACAGATAGCTCCGTGACCAACGGGACCACCTACTACTACGTGGTGACGGCGGTGAACGCTGTAGGGGAAAGCGGCAACTCCAATGAGGCGAGCGCGACACCTACGGCGACAATCCGCATCAACTGCGGCGGCGGCCAGTACGTGGGATCGACAGTGACCTACGCGGCCGACACGGACTTCGTGGGAGGTTACGTCGCCAGCTACAGCTCGCGGACCATCGCCAACACCAGCGACCAGCCGATCTACCTCACCGTGCGGGCCAGCCCCACGTTCAGCTACTCCATTCCGGCGCCCAACGGAACGTATACGCTGGCGCTGCACTTTGCGGAGTGCACCTTTACGGCATCCGGCCAGCGATTGATGAACATCAACGTGAACGGGACGCCGTGGCTGACGAACTTCGACATATACGCCACGGCCGGCGCGAACACGGCCCTCGTGAAGAGCACGACTGTCACGGTCGCCAACGGGACGCTGCAGCTAGACTTCGCCTCGCAGCTCTCCGGGGTCAACGCTATCTGCCAGGCCATTGAGTTGATACCTACGCATTAAAGGGGACAGGGGACAGGTTACAAGAGAGAACGGGTGAGTACGCCGTACCGCAAGAACGTACTCTCCTCGCCTTTCGCCTGTAACCTGTCCCCAGTAACCTGTCACCTTTAGTGTGGGTACCGCGCTACCTGCTCTTCCGGAGTGGCGCCGGGGTAGGTCTTGGGGGTCTTTTGAGAGGGCCTCGGGTGGCCGGCCGTCCAGCGCTTGACGCCGCTGGACGCGGCGGTTCCGCTCTGCGCGGCGCCGGATCCGCTCTGGGGGCCGGCTGAGTCCGCCTGCGCGAATGACGGCTGGCTCGGCGCGCCGTGGTAACCCAGGAGCTGCGTCTGCAGCTCGAACTTGAACGGGGAGTCCGGGGAGTTGTCCACCCGTACCATCTCGTTGAGGGTGATAAAGCTCAGGGCGGGAGAAGTCCCCAGCGCGTCTATGAAGTCCATAGCCAGTCGGAACTCCTTGGTCTGGCCGTTCACATAGATGACGCCCGCTTGGTCTATATGGAGCCCTGTCAGCGAAACCCCGTTCGGAGCGGCGGCCGCTATGAAGTCCCACATCGGCCGTATCGGCTCGCTCTCCCTCCGCGACACCTGCTTGATCTGCTCGGGCCGCTCCAGGCGCGCCACTTCCGTGCCATAGCGAATCTGCTCCGTCTGTAGCGCAATCTCCGTCTGTGAGAGCGTCTTCTGGGCCGTGACGATATCGGCTTCCAGCGCAGTGCTGCCCGCGGCGGCACAGATCCCAAATACCAGTGTGGATGCCGCGGCTAGAGCCCTGCCGCGCGCGGCCCAGCGCGCCCGGCGCCACTCGTCGCTGCGGCCGCCGACCAGGTCCAACGCCGGCGCGCCCGCGTACGGCTCGAACTCCCGGAGTGCCAGGCCCGCCGCCGCCACAAACTGGAAGGCGTCCGTACCCTCGAGCGTCTGGAGCAACTCGCGCGCCACCGGCACGGTGTCCATCACAGCGGCGAGCTCCGCGCAGGCGGAGAGCCGGCTGCTCACCACCTCGAAGAGGGTTACAGGCGCCGCGGCGTCGATGAAGAATCGCGCGAACAGCGACCCTCGCGCCTCCGGGAACTCCCGGATGTAGAAGTCGATACTGCGCTGGATCTCGGACGCGAGCTGTCCGGCGGCGAAGCGGTTGGTCTGTCCAGGCGCACCCAACTGGTCCGCCCCCATCTCTATGCGCCGGTAGGAGTGGATCACACCCGCGCCCGTGATGAGCACCTCCGTGGCGTCCGGCCCCATCATCACCGTCGCGACGGCCCGCTCCGCCTCCAGCAAGGGATACTGCGCCCGTAGCAGCCCGATGCTCGCCGGCTCCACGGTTACGCCGCTCACCCGGCCGCCGACCAGGGCGTTGTAGTACTCCTCCAGCAGGCTCCCCCGCGAGGCCATCACCAGAACGCGCGACTCATCCTCGAACCGCGAGACGCGCACGCCGGTCTGGGGCAGCGGGTATGTATCGAAGGCGCAGTCTTCGGTTGGCAGAATGCGGTAGTGGTCCAGCTCGGAGCGCAAGATCTCCCTGAGGTCGTCGCCCGTGACGTTGGGGAGCTGCATTACCGAGGAGTAGAGCTGCTGGCCCCCGAGCCCCACCACCACGTGCGAGGCGCCCGCACCTATCTCCCGGCAGACCTGCCGCAGCGTCTGTACAAACGGCGAAGCGCTGTCCAGCCGAAACTCGCCAGCGGCAAGCTCCGGCAGCGAGACGCGCCGCGCGCCAGAAATGCTGACCGCACTCCCGGCCCCGTGCACGCACACCGCCCGGATCTCACGCGCGCCTACGTCGATCCCGATCACCGACTGCGCGCCGGCCGGTCTCTCTTCCAGTACTGTAGCTGCCGCTCCACTCATTGCAGGTTGAATCTTCCCCATATCCGGGAAGATTTAACAGGCAATCCGAACGTGATTCCGGCTCCAGATTCCACGCCGCCCACCCGACAATGAGTCCGTATTGCATCCTTGCGGAGACGGACGACGGAAGGCGGGCGACGGACTAACGCCGGAATCCGGCATTCGTCCACCGTCTCCCGTCTTCCGTCTCTCACCCCTTGCCGGGCACGAGGAGGAAACTAAGATGGCTGTTCGGTCACCACGCCCCCGACACGTGCAATCCTCACGACTCACGACTCACGACTCACGACTGAAGCGGCGGTCCTCCCGCCGCGAGCGCGGCATCTCAATTATCGGAGTTCTTGTCTTCATACTGGTCATTTCCATCCTGCTGTCCGGCGCCGCCTCGCTCAGTGTTTCGCACCAGGAGCGCGCGGTGGTGGACTCCAGCTACGCCGCGGCGCTGGATGCCGCCGAGGACGGCGTGAACTACGAGCTGAACAAGATCAGCCAGGACCCGAGCAAGGCGGATGGCTTGCCCGGGTACTCCTACACTACCCCTACGGGGACTGTGAAGGTGTACTGTACGAACCGCGACGGCACTAGTCCCTGGACCTCCGGCAATCCGCTCTACGTGGTCTCAACCGGTGTCGTAGGCCGCGTGTCCCGCACGGTGAAGGTCGCGTCAAAGGGGTATCTGCCGGACGCGAAGTATGCGATATATGCCAGTACGAACGTCTCCCTCACCGGCAGTCCTACTGTGGATGGCGACGTGGGAACCAATGGGTCTATCTCGTTTACGGGCAATCCCACGGTTACCGGAAGCGTGTACCTTAATGGTCCCAACGCTACGGAGACGGGAGGCAGCGGAATCCCCAAGGTGGTGGAGCCGCAGCCGGTGGTCTATCCGACGACGGACCAGGTAGCCATGGCCATGTTCCCACAGGGCGGCCTACCCTGGCTGGCGACCCACAATGACAACACTTATGCGCAGCCAGCCATCGTGGGGAACACGATCTCCCTGTCCGGGCGCGGCAGCGTGACGCTGCCCGGACCGGGCAACTACTACCTGACCAGCATCTCTCTTTCGGGCGGCTCGACCATCCACGTAGACAACACCAACGGCCCGGTGAACATCTGGATCGGGCCGGATGGAGGCGCCGCCAGCGTAAACCTCTCCGGCAATGGCGGAATAGCTTCCACCATCACCGACGGCACCAACCCGGTACACATCTACCTGGGCTCCGGCGACTCGTTTAGCATGTCCGGCACGCCGGATGTGGATGCGCTTATCTATGCGGTAAACAACGGCGCGCCGTACAGCTCCGTGTCCATGAGCGGCAACCCGACCATCGTGGGCCAGGTAATCGCAGACACGGTCTCCATCTCCGGTCACCCAACAGTTAACTACGTGCCCGAGGGCACGCAGGCCGGCAGCTACTCCTACTACGGTTATGACAACGCGTGGACCGAAGTGAACCCACGGTAGGCCAGCGACCGAGGCCGGGAGACGGCAAACGGACGGATTCCAGTTCCGTCGGTCTTCCGTCCTCCGTCCCTTCCAAAAACAGGTATTGGGATTCCCGTGCTCGGGTGGAAGAATCGCTCAGGCGTGAGTCGTGCCAGCTAATGCCAAACTCGTGCCCCGACGCGAAGGAAGCCCAAATGCACGAACGCAAAAAGCTCTTTCGCCGCCAGGAGCGCGGCGGAGTCATCATCGGAGCGCTCTTCTTCACCTTGGTCATCTCCATTCTGCTCATGGGAGTGAGCTGGTTTGCCGTGTCCCATCAGCAGCGTGCCCAGTACGATTCGCGTTACGCGGCGGCGCTGGATCTGGCCGAGGCGGGAGTCAATTACGAGTTCCGCAAGATCTCAAACAATGTCGCCCAGGCGGATACCACGCCGCTGACCCAGAACACCCCGTTCCAGCTACCTGGGACCGCGTTCACGGTTCAGTGCGTCAACCGCGGCACCACGACGCCGTGGTCCGGTCCCGGTACCGACCTCGACGTGCTCTCCACCGGAACCGCCTCTGGCGTAAGCCGCATCGTGCGTTGCTCGGGCAAGGCGTTTACCTGGCAGGCCGACTTTGCTGTTTTCGGCATCCACAGCGTCGCCCTGGGGGGAAGCGCCAACGTTTATGGAGACGTGGGCACGGACGGCACTCTCTCCGGGAGCCAGAGCGAGATAAGCGGCAACGTGTACCTCTACGGACCGGGCGCAAGCTGGTCCGGCGGCACGGCATCCGCTTCGTACCCCAATGCCCTGAGCTGGCCCACCGTGGACCAGAAGGCGCTCGCTCTCTTTCCCAACAGCGGATCCACAGTCCCCGGCGGCATGGCGTACCTGGCCACGAACAACGACAACGCCAAGGCCGGCCTTCCCACCTCCGGCGCTACGCTTTCAGGGGGGGAGACCCTGGTAGGACCCGGCAATTACTACGTCACCGGCATCAATATGACCGGCAACCGGTCCATCACCTTCGATAATGCGAACGGCGACATCAACATCTGGGTTGGCCCGGATGGCGGAGCCGGCAGCGTTACTCTGAAGGGTTGCACGGCCGCGGGCTCCACGGACATTACCCAGAGCGGCCATCAGGTGAACATCTTTGTGGCGACCACCGGCGGCGTGGACATGAGGGGAACCAGCGCCATCTACGCCAACATCTACGCCTATAACACGGACTCGGCCGGCAACCCGTACGGCAGCGTTACCAACCACGGAACGCCGGACGTCTACGGGTCGGTGCTAGGGTACGACGTCACGCTCCAGGGGAACCCCGGCGTCCACTACATTCCGACCAACATCGAGCCCGTTATCACCAACTTTTTTGGATTTGACACCTCCTGGACCGAGGTGAATCCGCGACGAGCTGCATGGTGAGAGGAGGACGAGATCGATGAGAAGAGCATCCAACCACCGCGGTACCATGCTCATCGAGGCCCTAATAGGCAGCCTCCTGCTGTGCATTGGACTGATGGCCCTGGTCAATACTTGGTACTTCTCGTTCCGTGTAACGGTGAATACAGATGATTACGCGATCGCGTACAACGTGGGGCGGTTCGCCATAGAGCGAATCAAGGCGTCCGGGTTTTCCGGTCCCGCGGAAGGGACCAGCACCACCTACTACGACGGCAACGAAAACGTGGTCTCTCAGCAGTCCGCCGCGCGCTTTACCGTTACAACCAGGGTAGTAAGCGACCTAGTGAAGTCTGGCGCCTGGGGCCAATCCGGGGCGGTTCCCGCAGACAACGCGCTCCGCACGGTGACCGTCACCGTCGCGCCCGCATCCGGGGGCCCGGCGCTCTACACCACCAGCACCTATCTTGCGAGGGCCGGGATATGAAAACCAGAGGATTTACGCTGATGGAGGTGCTTATTGCGGCCACAGTCTCCGCGCTCCTGGGCGCCGGCCTCTGGACACTCATCCGGTCTAGCTACAACTCCCAGTGGGAGCTCCTGAACCAGAATACCGCCAACGCCAATGCCCGTCAGGCTATCGATCTGATAGTAGACGACGTGCGCGGCCTGAGTACTCTGGAAGCGGCTTCCGCCACGAGCGTTGCCTACACGGACAGCAGCGGCCACACTATTCGCTACTGGCTGAACACGTCGGACAACACGCTGCGTAACACCATCGACAACGCGCCCACAGGCGGCACGCCGGTGGTCATGGGGGTTCAGAGCCTGGCGTTTACGTACTGGTCCTGGAACGGGACTACCTGGGTCTCCTCCAGCTCACCCGCTACTCTGACCCCTGTGGGACAGATCGACGTCTCCGCCACCGTCAACCTGTCCGGCGCCAGCCGGCAGGTCTTCAGCACCACCAAGCTGCGTCAGGTCCGTGAGAACAACGCCGCCGGCTTCTGATTAAGCGCGCAAAGAGTGAGCATGGAGCACCCGAGCGCCGATAATGTCACTAGCATGGAAACGGCGGAGCACCGAATGAGGCAGTGTGAAGCAGATGTGGGTGGAGATCCCAGAATATCCGGGGCCAGGGGCCAGTCATTTCCTCCGGCAAGGGTAATCCGGCGGCGGACACATTGCGGCTTTACCTATCTAGAGATGCTCGTCGCGGGGCTGCTCCTGACGATTGGCGTGATGGCACTGTTCCAGGTGTGGGCCTTCTCCTACCATGTGAGTGCCAACACGTACAAGGACGCTATCGCCTACAACATGGGCCGACTGGCCGTGGAGCAGGTGAAGAGCCAGGGCTTCCCCAACGCGCCAGAGGGTACCGTTGACGTCTACTTCGACGCCGCCGAAAACGTGGTCCCATCCACTTCAGCAAAGGCCATGTACCACGTCACCACCAGCATCGTGAGCGATAAGGTCACTGGCGGCACGCCCGGTCAGGCGGGGGCGGTGCCGGACAACGCGGCCAACCGATCCGTGGACGTCACGGTGCGCGACACCGCCACCGGATCGACGCTCTACTCCACCCACACCCGGCTCGTCCGGGGCGGCATCTAGGCGCATGTCAGAGCAGCGAGTCGCCAGACGGTATGCTGTCTCCTGGCTGGTGTACCTCAAGGTGCACGGCCGGCAGGTGCCGGCGCGCACGGTGAATATCTCCCTAACAGGTGTCCGCTTCCGAACGCGGCATCGCCTGAAGGTAGGCGATACGCTCGAGGTAGACGTGCTGCCCACCTTCCGTACCTTCTTCCGGTGCCGCATTTTGATCACGTATGCCGCGAAGGACGGTTCCCTCTGGGGAACGGAGAACTGCTATGGCGCGCAGTTCAAGCAGATGTCTCCCCGCGACCTGGAGCTCCTCCAGACAAGCCTCGACGCCCTCCGCAGGGCTTCAAACCAGCCCGAAGAGCCCACGGACTTCAGCGTAGAGGGAGCCCCTGAGCCGGAGGAGCCAGGGGCTTTCCCCGCACGTGTGGCCTTCGGCCCCCCTGACTCCGCCGACGGCGAGCCGTCTGGGGGCTCCGCTTCGCCTATCTCCTTCCCCTTCTAGACGAGTAAGCTGGGCAGCACTTGCTTCAGGACAAGGGCTATCCGGCCGGCCTGTTCTTGGTAGCCTCCTGCGCCACGCCGGACGAATAGACGTAGATGCTCGATCGCTTGCAGGTCATACGGCCACCAGTGTACAATCTTCGTAATGCACCGGACTTCCGCGCGCACATCATAATGGGCCTGTCCCTGTACGGCACCTCTTTGTCGCGCGTGCGGGGACGGTCGCCTCGAAACTCACCACGCGTTCCTCGGTGATGCGGCCTCCGCCGCGCAGTTCCCGCTAGGAATACCGGAATTTCGAGTCGGCCCCTGTATCAGTGGTCGACCTGGAACACTCTTAATCTCGTGGCTATCTAACGAGGAGAGTCTGGGCTGCGCCTGAGACTGCCAGTTGCATGTCCGCCTGATACCAGGTGCCCAGGGCGCATAAAACCGAACCGCTTTGTAAGGAGATACTCTGGCGTGATTGCCCTCGAAGCCAATCCGCAGGCCCCCCACACCGTACCGTTTCCGCCGTGCCGTGAGCGCATCCGTGCGAGCGGAAGGTTCTTTCACCGCCAGGGCTCCAAGTACCGCGTGTGCGGCATGACCTACGGTCCTTTTGCCCCGAACGATCGTGGCGAGCCATTCCGTCCCGCCAGCATCGTACGGGACGACCTGGAGCGGATGCAGTCCATCGGCGTCAACTCGCTGCGGACCTACTACGTGCCTCCGGACTGGTTCCTGGACATCCTCGACGAGCAGGGCATCACCGCGCTGATAGATATCCCCTGGTCCAAGCACCTCTGCTTCTTGGACAGTGAGGACGCGCAGCGCCAGGCGCGTCGAGCCGTACGAGAGGCCGCAGAGCGCGGGAGCAGCCATCCGTCGGTCCTGGCCTACAGCATAGGCAACGAGATCCCCGCCAGCATCGTGCGGTGGCACGGGGCGCAGCGCGTGGAGCGGTTTCTCGCGGAGCTGATGGACGTAGCGAAGCAGGCGGACCCAGAAGGCCTGGTCACCTATGCCAACTATCCGTCCACCGAGTATCTGGACCTCTCCTTCCTGGACTTCTCAACCTTCAACGTCTACCTGCACGACCCGGAAGAGTTTCGGCGCTATCTGCTGCGGCTCCAGAACCTCGCCGGTGAGCGTCCCCTGCTGCTCGGCGAGATAGGAATGGACACACTCCGGCACGGTGAAGAGGAGCAGGCCGTCTTCCTGGAGGGTCATCTTCGCGAGGCGACGCTCCAGGGCCTTGCGGGCGCCTACGTCTTCTCCTGGACGGACGATTGGTTCACGGGCGGTTACCAGATCGAGGATTGGGCGTTCGGCATCACGGACGCCGACCGGGGTGCAAAACAGGCCTGCTTCGGCGTGCGGCGGGTCTACACGGCTTCCCCGGCCGCCCTGCTCTCCGAGGCTCCGCGCGTATCCGTGGTCGTCTGCTCGTACAATGGGGCCCCGACCCTGGATCAGTGCCTCCGCTCGCTGCTTGAGCTGGACTATCCGGACTACGAAGTCCTGCTGGTAGACGACGGTTCCACGGATGGTACTCGGGAGATCGCGGCGCGGTATCCGCATGTCAAGTACATCTACCAGCCAAACCGGGGCTTGAGCGTGGCGCGCAACGTTGGCTGGGCCAACTCTACCGGCTCCATGGTCGCCTATACGGACTCGGACTGCTTCGCAGACCCGGACTGGCTCACCCATCTGGTGTATCAGCTTCAGAAGACCGGCGCGGCCGGAGTAGGAGGACCGAACGTTACGCCCGATGACGGACCGCTCGCCGCGTGCGTTTCGGCCTCACCCGGCCAGCCCACGCACGTGCTTGAGAACGATCAGACCGCGGAGCACATACCGGGCTGCAACATGGCGTTCACGCGGCAAGCGCTTGAGGCCATTGGCGGCTTCAACGCGCAGTACTGCAAAGCCGGCGACGACGTAGACCTTTGCTGGCGGCTTCAGCAAGCCGGGTTCTGGATCACCTTCGCACCCGGCGCCACCGTCTGGCACCATCGCCGGCAGGATGCCCGCAGGTATCTGCGGCAGCAGGCGGGATATGGAGAGGCGGAAGGGCTGCTCTGGTTTGAACACCCGGCTCGCTTCAACCTCCGGGGCGAAGGGCGATGGCGGGGCACGCTCTATGGCGGCACTGCTTCCGGCATCCGGTTCGGCCGTCCCATTGTGTTTCGCGGCGCGTTTGGCGCCGGGCTGTTCCAGACCCTGTACCAGCCCGGACAGTCTCACTGGGCTCTGCTGCCCTCCTCTATGGAGTGGCACATTGCGGCGGCGATCCCGCTCATGCTCGGTACGTTCTGGCGGCCCCTCTGGTGGATATGCGCTGCAATGCTGGCCCTCTCTGCAGCCGTAGCGGCCATTCGCGCCTGGCAGGCTCCGCTGCCCCGGAAGTATCGCTGTCTCCGCTCGCGGGCGCTCGTGTTGGGTCTGTCATACGTCCAGCCTTTGGTTCGCTCCTGGTGGCGCTACCGCACACGCCTCTTTCCGCCCAACATTCCGCCCATCAAGGAGGAGGTCATCTTCGATGGGCCGGAACCGTTCCCCGTCTCCGGGCGGCTTTGCCTGCAGTACTGGGACGAGAAGTGGCGAGACCGGACGGAGCTTCTCCACGCCGTTGTGGACTATCTGACCAATCACCGATGGGCCGTCAAGGTGGACACTGGATGGTCGGATTGGGACCTGGAAATCTTCTGCCATCCATGGACCGTGCTCCAGGTCTGCTCCGCGCAGGAGGACCATGGGAGCGGCCGGCGCCTTATTCGGCTCCGGTACCGGCTCAGACCAACACACTACACTCTGGTACTGTTCTCGGCAATGATGGCCGTCGTTACGCTGGCAGTGGCGCTTCGGTCGCCGTATGCAGCGGCGACGGCGGCAATGGCGCTGACCGCGTGCTTGGGCTTGTGGGCGAGGGGCATAAACCTGGCCGGGAAGGCCACGGGACTCGTAGCCACCCTTGCCCGCGGGATGGAGATGAGCGCTGTCGATCCGACGCCTACCGGCCGGCGCAGTGCGCTGCGCAGGGAAACCATCCAGTCCAGCTAGCTGCCATCCGATGATCCAAAAGCGACTGCTCAGATACGTTTGGCCTCACTGGCGTGGACTGTCAACAGTCCTGGCCGCCATGGCGCTCTCTGTCGCCCTGGAGGTGCTCAAACCGTGGCCTATCAAACTGATGGTCGACCAAGTGCTCGGTGGAAAGCCGCTTCCGCCGAGCACTGCCAGACTGATCGGCTCGCTGCCAGGAGCGCAGGGAGCCCATGGACTGCTCCTGTGGGTCTGCGCTGCCACCGTGCTTATCTTCGTAGTAGGTACGGCAATCTCGATGATAAGTACCGTTGCGTCTGTCCTGGTTGGACAGCGCATGACCTTTGGTCTGGGCGCGGACCTGTTCCTGCACATGCAGCGCCTTTCACTTCTCTTCCATGCCAAATCGGAAGTAGGGGACAACGCGAGCCGGATCACCACCGATTCGTACTGCGTACAGACGCTGGTGATCGACGCGCTCCTGCCGGCGATCCAGGCGGCGGCAACTCTCGTGGCCATGTTCGCGATTATGTGGCGCCTCCAGCCTGAGATGGCACTGCTCTCTCTGACCGTAGTTCCCTTTCTGGCGCTGGCCATCCGGATCTCTGGCCGGCCCATGAAGCGCAGGTCGAGAGAGCGAAGGAACCTGGAGGGGAAACTGATCTCGCTGGTGGAACAGGCGCTGTCCTCCATCCCCGCCGTCCAGGCATTTACGCGCGAGGAGGCAGAGCACGCTCGCTTTCGTAGTTATGCGGACGAGGCAGTGGTCGCTTACCACCGCAGTACTCTGGCGAGCCTGTGGTTCAGGCTGCTGGTCGGCCTGGTCACTTCCCTTGGGACTGCAGGCATCATGTGGCTCGGCGCCAGTTACGCACTCGACGGCAAGATGACGGTCGGTACGGTACTCGTCTTCCTGTCCTATCTGTCCGCCCTCTACGCCCCTCTCAATACCATCACCTACACGGCCGCAACAATCCAGGGAGCGGCCGCAGAAGCCGACAGGGTCATGGAGATCCTGAACACCGCCTCTGACGTGCAGGACGCGCCGGATGCCAGAGAAGTTACGGTCAAGGGTGAGGTGCGATACGAGGGAGTGACATTCTGCTACCTCTCCCGGCAGCCGGTGCTGTCGGACATAACACTAACAGCGGGAGTAGGAGAGACAGTTGCCGTCGTGGGCCCAACCGGCGCGGGCAAGACGACGCTCGTGAACTTGCTTGTCCGTTTCTTCGATCCGGCTGGCGGGCGCATCCTGATAGACGGCATTGACATCCGCAAGATCCGCGTGCGGTGCCTGCGACAGCAGATCGCAATGGTGCTACAGGAGCCGTTTATCTTTCCGTTGACGATAGCGGAGAACATTGCATACGGCAAACCGGACGCGACACGAGACGAGATCATCGCGGCCGCAGAGGCCGCAAACGCCGATGCGTTCATCCGGCGGCTGCCCGAAGGCTACGACACCATCGTCGGCGAGCGCGGCGCGACGCTCTCGGGCGGCGAAAAGCAGCGCATTGGCATTGCTCGGGCGTTCATCAAGGATGCGCCCATCCTCATCCTGGATGAGCCGACCTCTTCGCTGGATGCGGCCACGGAAGCGCTGCTGCTCGACGCTCTGCACCGCCTGACAATTGGGCGCACCACGTTCATCATCGCACACCGCCTCTCGACGATCCGTCAGGCCGACCAGATAATCGTGCTGAACCGGGGCCGGATCGCGGAGCAGGGGCGGCACACTGACCTCCTGCGGAAGGATGGCCTCTACGCGGATCTGTATGAGCGCCAGATGGGATTGGCGAGGCACGGATGAGCGACAGTGAATGCGAATGCTGCGGGACGGAAGTCTCGTCCGTCGAGACACTGCCGGTAGAGGACCTGCTCAGGCAGGCGCTTGTCGGCCGCGGGTTCTCCGGTCTCGAAGTGCGTGTGGTGCGGCGCGAGGGGAACGTTTACAGCAGCACCTTCCAAACCGACGTGGTCGTCTGTCGCATCAATGGCGTCGAGCGACGTCTGCTGGTCAAGTGGGGTAGCGGCCACACGGATGAGGTGTACGGCCATAAGGGAGGCGTTCCGTATGAGGCGATGGTCTACCGGCACTTGCTCCAACCGATGCACACGTCGACGCCGCCGTACTATGGCTCCTGTACTGTCGAAGGGACAGATGCAACCTGCCTGTTTATCGAGTATCTCGCCGGCGCCATCCGGGTTAACAAGATGCCCGTGCTGGACGCGATGGAGTGGGCGGCCACCTGGGTGGGTCAGTTCCACGGTTCCAATGAGGTGCGGGCCGGAGCACCGGAGCTTGAGTTCCTCAACCATTACGACGGAGACTATTACCTGGGGTGGGCACAGCGGACTTGCGAGCTGGCGGGCGATCTGCATTCTCGGCATCCATGGCTTCGCACGTTGTGCGCCGGGTTTGGAGAGGTACTGCCGCTGCTGCTGCACAACCCCCCGACGGTCGTGCACGGAGAGTACACGCCGGCCAACGTGTTGATCCGCGAGGGGACGGTACATCCGGTGGACTGGGAGTCTGCCGCTGTCGGCGCGGGTGAAGTGGACCTGGTCATGCTGACCGCAGACTGGTCCCCGGAGGTAGAGCGGCGCTGCGTTGACGCGTACGTATGCGCCCGATGGGGAGCTGCTCCGCCAGCGGATCTTGAGAGACGTCTCGATTGCGCGCGCCTTTACGTCGGGTTCCGCTGGCTCGGTGACCGCGCGGAGTGGACTCATGACCCCGCGAGCGCATGGGTATACCGGACTGTCCAGTCGGCCGGTGAGCGGCTGGAACTGATCTAGATGACACTCCAGGCGCATCGCGGAGCGAGGCTTCGCATCGTCGTGCTTGGGATGATGGGGCGCTGCCCGTATGGCGGACAGACGTGGCTATATCTCAACTGGCTGCGCGGGCTTGCGGCCCTCGGGCACGAGGTCTGGTACGTCGAAGATGACCTTACATGGCCCTACGATCCCGAGCAGAACACCGTCACGGACGACTGCCGGTACGCGGTAAGGCACATCGCGCGCACCATGGAGCGGATAGGACTCGGCAGGCAGTGGGCCTTCAGACTGGCGGATAGAGAAGGCGCCTGCTGGGGACTTGACGCGGACAGGCTGGACAGCCTCTACCGCGAATGTGACGTCCTTCTGAACATTGTGGGAGCGACCGACCTGCGCGAAGAGCAGATGGCCGCGCCGCTGCGCGTCTATGTGGAGACGGATCCTGTAACGGCGGAGCTGAGGCTGGCTGAAGGAGACGCGCATACGCGCCAGGCCTTTGCTAACCATCACGCACTGTTCACCTATGGGGAGAACTACGGAGCCTCCGACTGCGGCGTGCCCCTGAACGGCATGACGTACAAAAAGACGCGTCAGCCCGTCGACCTGGAACTATGGCCGAACTGCTTCGATCCGGAGGCGCGCTACTTCACTACCATCGGCAACTACCGCCAGGCCGGAAGCGACGTAGTGTACCGCGGCGAGACCTACCGGTGGAGCAAGCATCACGAATGGGAGAAGATCCTGGATCTGCCGCGTTGCACGGCGCAGCCGTTTGAGCTGGCCGTAAAGGCGGACCAGACCGATAGAGAGCGGCTGGAAGCGCACGGCTGGAAGGTCGTCTCTCCACTGGAGATGTCTCTGGATGTGTTCGGCGCGTATCCCGCGTATTTCCAGCGCTCGCGGGCGGAGCTGACGGTCGCGAAGGACCAGAACGTGCGGCTGCGCAGCGGATGGTTCAGCGAGCGGGACGCGTGCTACCTGGCCACAGGCAAGCCGGTGGTGGCCCAGGAGACAGGATTCACGAACTCTCTGCCATCGGGCGAGGGGCTGTTTAGCTTCCAAACGATGGCGGAAGCGCTGGATGCAGTGGAGCGCATAAACGCGGACTACGCTCGCCACTGCCGCGCGGCCCGCCAGGTCGCGCAGGAGTACTTCGAGGCATCTGCCGTAGCCGGACGGCTCCTCAGCGACCTGGGTGTAGGTTAGCCGAACCAATTCGAACCATGGTTGCGTGATACAGGAAGGGAGGGTTTCCGATGAGACGGATATGCGGCACGAACCGCACGGGATTCACGCTGATCGAGCTGCTTGTGGTGATCGCCATTATCGCCATCCTCGCAGCCATACTGTTCCCGGTTTTCGCGCAGGCCCGCGAGAAGGCGCGGCAAGCCACCTGCCAGAGCAATCTCAAGCAGATCGGCCTGTCGACTCTCATGTACGCTCAGGATTACGACGAAACGATGCCGGGATCCGGGTCGTCCGCGACAGGAGGCGATCTTACCGGCCTGCTCGGTCCCTACATCAAGCAGTCAAGCGGCCAGGGAATCTGGCGATGCCCCAGCCATGCGCAGTTTTCTGCGGACGGAAGCTGGACCAGCAGCTACGGCTATAACATCCAGTACCTGCTTGCGCCGGGACCGGACTATCCGCACAGCGGATACAACGGTTTCGACAACACCGGAGTAGCGCTGTCCTTCATGGCGCATCCGGCAGATACTCTCATGTTCATGGACCATACGGCGCCATCCGGGATGACGAAGCTCTATACGTACATCAGCCGTCCCGGCGACACCCAGGACACCAAGGGCTTCGGCCGGCCGGACTTCCGCCACACCGGCCAGGCGGACGTACTCTTCTGCGAGGGGCATGTCAAGGCGGTCCGGCCGTCATTCGGCTACCCGGCTAATGAGACTGCCAACTGGGACCCGCGGTAGCGAATGGCCCGCCTGTTGATCGTCAATGCGGACGACTTTGGCCTGAGCTCCGGCGTGAACCGTGGAATCGTGCAGGCTCACCGGCACGGAATCGTCACGAGCACTAGCCTCATGGTCCGAATGCCGGCCGCCCCGGAGGCGGCGGCGCTCAGCCGCGAATACCCTCACCTGGGAGTGGGCCTCCACCTTGACTTCGGCGAATGGGCATACCGGGATGGAGAGTGGGAACTCCTCTACGAAGTTGTGCCCATGGACGACACGGACACCGTGCGTCACGAGGTGGAGAGCCAGTTGGCTGCATTCCGGAGGCTGATGGGCCGGGACCCTACACACCTGGACTCTCACCAGCACGCCCACCGTAGTGAGCCGCTACGGTCCTGTACCCAGGCGCTGGCCGAGCGTCTGGCCATCCCCCTGCGCCACCTGGCGCCGGAAGTCTGCTACTGCGGCGCATTCTATGGCCAGAGCGGAAAGGGATACCCTTTGCCCCACATGATTTCCGCAGAGGCACTCATCGAGATCCTTCGCGGTTTGCCGGAGGGCGTGACGGAGTTGGCCTGCCATCCCGGCTTCGACGACGGGCTCAACACTATGTATCGAGCGGAGCGCGCCCGCGAAGTGGAGACCCTCTGCGCCCCGAGCGTGAGGGAGGCCATTTTGGAGCTGGGAATCCAGCTCTGTTCCTTCCAACCTCCGCCCCGTTCCAGCAGTATTGCTGGCTGAATGTTGCAAATCTGTGCGGAATGACCATGCAGCAGACCCAGATTGAGGGCCTGCGAGCAGAATAGAACGGGTTATGACGGCCTGGACGCCAGGGGTTTCCCCTGGGCTGCTCCAGGCCGTTGACATAGTGAGGCAGTTCATGAAAAGCAGATGCGGCGCCGCACGGAGGAAGTCCCGGCGGGCGTCGACCTATATCGAAGCCCTCGTGGCGGGCCTCCTGCTCGCCGTCGGCATGATGGCGCTCGTCAACGTATGGGCGTTCTCTCTGCGGGTGACGGTGAACACGGACGACGAGAGCATTGCCTATAACCTGGGCCGCTTCGCCCTCGAGCGAGTAAAGCAGTCCGGGTTCGCGACTCCCGAAGGGACCAGCGCTACCTACTACGACGACAACCAGAACGTGGTCTCCCAGGCGGCCGCCCGGTTCCAGGTAACCACCGGCGTCGTGAGCGACCTCGTGAAGTCGGGCACGCCGGGCCAATCCGGCGCGGTACCCGCCAACGGCGCGCTCCGTACCGTTACCGTGACGGTTGATTACGCCAGCGGCGGCGGGACGCTGTTCCAGGAGAACACGTATCTCGCGAGGGGAGGAATCTGAGATGGCAGCTCGCTCCCGGAAGGCATTCCGCCGCCGTGCCTTTACTGTGATCGAGATGCTGATCGTCGGCATGATCACGGTGCTCATCGGCAGCGGCCTCTGGACACTCGTCAACCGCAGCTACGAATCCGGTTATCAGGTGATGAACCAGAACGACGCTCTGGCCCGCGCGCGGATGGCGATCGACACTCTAGCGGATAGGGTCCGCAGCCTCTCCGCTCTCAACGCCGCTGCGGCATCCGATATCACGTTCACGGATGAGAGCGGCAACACCGTCCGCTACTGGCTCAACAGCGCGGACCAGACCCTGCGGACAACCGTAAACGGCGTCCCGGCCGGCGGCACGCAGGTCGCCATGGGCCTCCAGAGTCTCACCTTCACCTACTGGTCCTACAACGGCAGTGCCTGGACGTCCTCTCACGCCCCCGCGCCGCTCGGCAGCGTGGGGAGCGTAGACATGAGCGCGCTAGTGCAGGTAGGAGGCTACACGCGGCAGGTATTCAGCTCGGTGAAGCTGCGGGCGGTACGGTTCAACAATGCGCAGGGCTTTTGACGGCATCGCCGCCGTCCACTGGAAACAACGACAATGAAGCAGTTCCGTTCACAAAATCACGGCCGGCAGCGCGGCGGTGTCCTCATCGGCGTGCTGTTCTTCCTGGTCATTACCTCTATCCTGCTCATGGGCATCGGCTCCCTGGCCACGGGCCATGAGCAGCGGGCCCAGATGGACGCCAACTACGCCGCGGTTCTGAGCTTGGCGGAAGCGGGTGTCAACTACGAGTACCGGAAGCTCACCAACAACGTAACCCAGGCTGACACCAGCGCGTTTACGGTGAGCAGTCCCTTCGGCACTCCAGGCACATCCTTCACCGTGCAGTGCGTCAACCGCGGTACGGCCACGCCCTGGTCCGGACCGGGAACCAACCTGGACGTCCTCAGCACCGGCCAGCTCAACGGAGTGATACGCCAGATCCGGGTCTCCTGTAAGGGATATACGGTGATGGGCAAGTTTGCCGTGTTCGGCACGCACTCCGTATACATCCAGGGCAGCGTCAGTATCGTGGGGGACGTCGGTACGGACGGCGCCGTCACGGTGGGCGGCGCGAGTACCATCCAGGGAGGCGTGTACCTCTTTGGGCCGGGCGCCACGTACTCCGGCGGCACCCCGGCGGGAGTCTCCTCACAGCCGCTGGTATGGCAGACGGTGGACGAGAAGGCCCTGGCGCTCTTTCCCAACTCCGGCTCTACGGCGCCCGGAGGACTGGCCTATCTGGCCAGCCACAACGACAATGCCAGGGTGGGACTGCCCGCCTCGGGCGGCACGCTCTCCAGCGGCGTTACCTTGGTCGGCCCCGGCAACTACTACGTCACCGGGATCGATACCCACGGCAACACCGGCATCACGTTCGACAACCGCAACGGCGACATCAACGTCTGGGTGGGACCCAGCGGAGGCTCGGGGTCCGTCTACATGCGCGGCTGCAGCTCCATGGCAACAACCGATCCCAGCCAGGGCGGCCACCAGGTGAACATCCTGGTGGCGACCACCGGCAGCGTGGACATGGCCGGTACGACGGGCATTGACGCGAACATTTACGCCTACAACAAGGATGCGTACGGCAATCCGTATGGTACCGTCACCAACCACGGCACGCCGGATGTCGTTGGCTCTATCGTCGCCTACGACGTGACGCTCCAGGGCAACCCCAGCGTCCAGTATATTCCGGGAGTCCAGCAGCCGCAGGTCCCGGACTACTACGGCTTCGACACATCCTGGCAAGAGGTCAACCCACGCACCATCTGGTGACATGTACGCCCGCAGGACGCCCGGTGGGTACAACGTCCTGCGGGCCTGGCTCTCCAGTCGCGGCACGATAGGACCGACAATATCAGAGAGGACCTTCCCAAGAAGAGGAGGCGGGAACACATGGCCGAACGACGGCGATCTGAGCGCCTGGAAACCAACTGGCGGCTCTACATCGGAATTGGAGACAAGCACATCCTGGGGCGCGTTATCAACGCGAGCGCTTCCGGGCTGAGGTTCAACTGCGCGGCACATCTCCGTGCGGGTGACACCATCTCCGTTGACGTCGTACCCGCTCTGCCCGGATTCTTCCGCTGCAATGCAACCATCGTGTACGTCTCCGAGGACGGCGCTTCTCGGGATGGGGAGCACTCCTACGGCGCCAAGTTCCAGGACGTCTCCGCCTTGGATGGGGAGATCCTCGCCTCCAGCCTCACCAAGCTTCAGCAGAAGGCCGCCTGAACCTCTGAGGGCCTGAACGCCAATTCCAGCCTGTCACATGCCGGCCCGTTTGCACGTCTATATGACTGACGGGTGACGGGAGACGGAGGACGGACGGGCTCTGACAACGGTCTCCCCGTCATCGGTCCTCGGTTCTCATCCACGGAGGCAGGACGCAAATGGAAGAAGCGGGGGCCCTCGCCTGGGCGCGACCTGTCCCGGCGGAGGAGCGGAACAGCGGCGCGGCTGCCTTCGAGGTGCTGGTCGATACCCACTACCGGCGGACCTACCACTTCATCTACCGCATGGTTGGCAGCGAGACCGACGCCGCCGACCTGACCCAGGAAACCTTTGTGCGCGTCTACCGCGCTCTCCCGCGCCTCCGGGAAGACGCCGCCGCGGGCGCGTGGATCCGCCGCATCGCCACCAACCTCTGCCTCGATTTCTTGCGCCGCCGCAGCCAGGGGCCAACCGTCTCCTCCATCGACGCTACCACAGGAGATCCGGAGACGGCCGCCCACCGGCAAATCGAGGACCCCTCCGCCCGCCCCGAGCGTCTCTTCGACAGCGCCGAGTCGCTCCGCATCCTCCACCGCGCCGTCCAGTCTCTGCCGGACGACTACCGCACGGTCATCGTGCTCCACCACATGGAAGACACCCGCGTTGAGGAGATAGCGGACCTGCTGGGGGTCCCTGTCGGCACCATCAAGTCCCGCCTCAGCCGTGCACGCCGCGAGCTCAAACGAAAGCTGCTTCCCTTCTTTGGCTAGGGTGTAGGGTACGAGCCCAAGCTGCCCCGCCATCCATTGCACACCGTTTCCTGTCTGGCACTTAGTGTGTAGTGACACATCACGCGCCGAGATATGTCACATATTCACAGATTTGTGACAACTTCGGGTTGACTGCGGGACATAACAGGGCTACAATAGTGCCACGGCGCAAGCGGCCTCCGGCTATCACCCATCACCTATCACCCAACCATGTCCGACCATCCCGCTGCACGGCGATTCAGGCTTCTGGAGGAGCTCCGCGAGCATAACGGAAAGGAGCTCGGCGAGTACGCGCGCCGACTCCAGGTGGATGAGCGCACCATCCGCCGGGACGTGGATACCCTTCAGGACCTCATCTCCACCGTCCAGGGAATCGAAGTGCGCCGCGGGCATCTCTTCGCCAGCCGCCAGGGCTATGCCGCGGGCTACTTCACCGGCCAGCTCGACAGCCGGCGGGAGGCCAAGGAGGCCATCGCCCGCGCCATCGTCCGTACGCTGCCGGACCACGCGGCGGTTGTCGTTACCGCCGGCACCACCACCTACTCCGTGGCGCGGGAAATCCGACGGGCCGCGTTGGAGGACGAGCCGCCGCACGGGCTGGTCGCCTTTACTAACAGCCTCCCGGCGCTGATGGAGCTCATCGCCGGAGGCGTCGCCACCGGCGTGGTGGGAGAAGTGTTCAATCCAGACGACTGTGCCTTCCACAGCCACGAGCTCTGCAGCGGGTTCCACCCGGCCGTCGCCGTGGTCGGCGCCAGCGGCGCGGTCGCCGATGGGGCGGCCGGAACCCTGGACCTGTTCACCCACCGCGCGGAGGAAGCCGCCTTCATGAAGCAGCTCCTCGCGCGCGTCCCCGAGGTGGTAGTGGCGCTGGATGCCACCAAGGTTGGGCGCCGCCATCCCTGGTCCTTCACGGATAACGGGGCCCTGGCCGGCAAGACGGTCCGGCTCGTAACCGACGCGCTCACCGATTCCCAGCGCCAACCCCTGGACGAGCTGGCAGCAAATAACTCACGGTTTTCGTTCGAGTATCAAGAGGTCGCAACCTAGGTGTTCAGGTGGTCAGGTGTTCAGGTGTTTCGGATTCCGGACCTGAATACCTGAAGACCCGAACACCTGAACACCCATCTTCAGGAGACTAACAGCATGTGCGGTATCACCGGATACGTAGGCAAGCGCCCGGCCGTCGCGACGGCCATTCAAAACCTCAAGCGGCTGGAGTATCGCGGCTACGACTCGGCGGGCGTGGCCTATCCGGACGCATCGGGCATCCACATCGTCAAGTCCGCCGGTAAGATCGCCAACCTGGAGCAGTGCATCAACGGCGCCTCCGGCCAGGCGCAGGTGGCGGTCGCCCACACCCGCTGGGCCACTCACGGCCGCCCGAATGAGGTGAACGCCCATCCGCACAGGGACTGCACCGGCAGCATCGCCGTGGTCCACAACGGCATCGTCGAGAACTATGCCCGCCTCCGGGAGCAGCTCCGCGCCTCCGGCCACGAGTTCGTCTCCGAGACCGATACCGAGGTCATTGCGCATTTGATCGAAGAGAAACTCGAGCGGGCGAGCGCTCGAGGGGGCGAGGGGGCGACTTCCGAGTCACCCCTTCACCCCTTCACCCCTTCACCCCTCCACTTCCTCGCCGCGGCGCGGGCCGCGCTGGCAGAGCTCGAGGGCTCCTATGCGGTCGCTATTATTTCGCCCTACATCCCGGATTCGGTGATGGTAGCCCGCAAGGACTCCCCGCTGGTAATAGGGCTGGGCGAGGGAGAGAATTTCCTCGCCTCCGATATCCCCGCCGTTCTCGCCTTTACCCGCAAGGTGATCGTGCTGGAGGATGGCGACTGCGCTCTGGTCACCCAGGATTCCGTTACCGTGTTCGGCCTGGATGGCGAGCCCAGGAAGCGCGACATCCTCAACGTCACGTGGGACGACCAGGCGGCGGAGAAGGGCGGCTTCGATCACTTCATGCTCAAAGAGATCTACGAGGAGCCGCGCACCGTCCGCGACACGCTGCGGGGCCGGCTCACGGCGGATGACCGTGTGACGCTGCCGGACGTGGAGCTCACGCCGGAGATGTGGAGCAAGATCCGCCGCATCCACGTGGTGGCCTGCGGCACCGCCTACCACGCCGGCGTAGTGGGCAAGCGGCTCTTTGAGCAGCTCCTGCGGAGGCCGGTAGAGGCCACCGTCGCCTCCGAGTTCCGCTACAGCGACCCGCTGGTGGATGAGGAGACGCTGGTGGTGCTGATCAGCCAGAGCGGCGAAACCGCCGACACCTTGGCCGCACTGCGCGAGTCCCGCCGTAAGGGCGCCACCACCCTCGCCGTGGTCAACGTGGTGGGCAGCACGCTGGCCCGGGAGGCGGACGCCGTGCTCTACACCCAGGCGGGCCCGGAGATTGGCGTCGCATCCACCAAGGCCTACCTCGCCCAGCTTGTGGCGCTCAGCCTCCTGGGCGTCTACCTCGCGCAGGATGCCACCTTGGGGGAAGCCGAGCGGCGCGCCTTCGTAGAGGCGCTGCGCGCACTGCCCGAGCAGATTGAGGAGTGCCTGCGCCGCCGGGAGGGCCTCGAGATGCTCGCCACGGAGCTGGCGGACCACACCTGCTTCTTCTTCCTGGGCCGCGGCTATGACTTCGCCGCCTCCATGGAAGCCGCGCTCAAGCTCAAGGAGATCTCCTACATCCACGCCGAGGCGTATGCCGCGGGCGAGATGAAGCACGGGCCACTCGCCCTGGTCGAGCCGGGCGTCGCAGTGGTCGGCTTCTGCACCCAGCCCATGACGTACGATAAGATGGTGAGCAACCTCAAGGAGGTCAAGGCGCGAGAGGGTACGGTCATCGCCCTCCTTCGGGACGGTGACGAGATCCCGGACGCGGCGGACTACAGCATCCACGTGCCCGCAACCCTGGATCCGCTCACGCCGGTGCTGTCCATGGTGCCCATGCAGCTCCTCTCCTACTTCGTGGCGCGCCAGCGCGGCTGCGCCATAGACCAGCCCCGCAACCTCGCCAAGAGCGTGACCGTGGAGTAGGGTCCGCGGTTCGGGATCGCGGCGGCCCGATTATTTACACAATGCGTGCCCTAACCACGGGGATTCTAATGGCAACCTCTTTGGCCGTTACACCGGCTCACCATCCGGTTCAGGACCACCGGGAGTACCGCGGGGCGCGGCTCATCGCCATCCGGGACTTCTCCGGGTTCACGCGGGCGGAGGACCCCGCCACCGGCGAGGTCACCCTGACCTCCCCAGAGATTGACCCCCAGATCGCCTGGGACGAGCTCGTCCTCTCTTGGAACGTAGACTCCCCCACCGACACCGGCCTGAAGTTTGAGGCGCGCGGCGTCTACCCGGACCACACCACCAGATGGTACGTAATGGGGCTCTGGTCCGCCCCGGGCTCGCAGCTCCCACGGGAGAGCGTAAATAAGCAGAGGGACGCGGACGGCAACGTCCTCACGGACACGCTGGTTCTCCAGCGCCCCGGCCCCCGCCTTCAGGTCCGGATCTCAGTCGTCAGCCCTCCGTCGTCCGCCGTCAGTCCGCCAGACAACCACCGTCCGAATTCCGAAGTCCGAGGACCGCAATCCGGATCCGGCCTCTCACCTCTCACCTCTCACCTCTCACCTATCCTCAAGCTCCTCACCCTCTCCTTCCTGGACAGCAAGTCCCTCAAACCGGTCCTGGAGCCGAACCGCGCCGCCTGGGGCAAGACCGTCGACGTGCCGGAGCGCTCGCAGCTCGCCTACAAAGACCAGCAGGGCTGGTGCAGCCCCACCTCCCTTTCGATGGTCCTCGCCTACTGGGGCAAGCAGCTCAACCGTCCGGAGATGGACCGTGACGTGCCGGATATCGCAAACTGCATCTATGACCCTCAGTGGAAGGGGACCGGCAACTGGCCGTTCAACACCGCCTTTGCCGGCGCGTATCCCGGCATGCGGGCCTACGTGGCCCGCTTCACGGACGTCTCCGAGCTGGAGGACTGGATAGCCGCCGGTATCCCCGTCATCTGCTCCGTCTCTTATCGCCTAATGCACGGCAAGGGACAGTCGGACAGCCACATCGTGGTCTGTGTCGGCTTCACGCCGGACGGCGACGCCGTCATCAACGACCCCTGGGCCCACGTGGAAAAGGGCGAGCGCGTCCGGTGCACCGTCCCGCGCGCCAACCTCATCGCGGCCTGGAAGGTCTCCAAGTTCACCGTCTATCTGGTCTATCCCGAAACGGTGAAGCCCCCGCCGGACCGCTACGGGCACTGGATGGACGACGACCGGGAGCGAGGCTGACCGCCGAGCCCTTTCAGTCCGCCTGGGTGGGGCGAAGGAGCTGTTCAGGGGGCGTATCGTGGTCTTGGGCGGGACGGAGCAGCGATTCCGGGGCCGTATCCGCGGCTCGGAGCAGCGTGGTCCGCTGGCGCTCCTGCTCCACGCGCTCCCGGAGGAACGGGAGGCACTCCCGCGCCGCCTTCCGCACCTCGTCCCAGCTCGGGTTCCCCACCCACTCTCCGTACCACACCTGCGGCCACCAGCTCCACAGCCGTGTTGGCGGGGCTGTTTCGGCTTCCACCGCCTCCACCGCGGGAATGGCCCTGGCGTCTCCTACCTGCTGGAGCGTGTTGAGGACAGCGATGGTGAGCGAGTAGTCCGGCCCCCGCAGGAGGCCCAGCAGCGCCTTCATCCCCTCCGGCGTGATGTGGGCGGCGTCGCTCGCGCGGAGGCGTGGCAGCATTTCCTTGAGACCCGGACCTGCTACGCCGCGGGTCGCCATATCCGCGTGGTAAGCGATGGCGAGGGCACTCACGGCACGTGGGTCCCCGCTGCGGACCAGGGCGCTGGCTGCCCGAACACGGGCGCCGGCGTTATCCGCCGCCGCGCCCCCGCCCCAGAACATCCAGATCCACCAGAAGTGGAAATTGAATCCAAGCAGCTTCCAGACCCCCAGGACGGTAGCGGTCAGGAGCAGCAGACGGATCGCCTTGCGCCAGCGCGTCTGGCGTAACGCGCGGAGCTCCTGGTGGAGCGCTTCCGTCCAGTACTCCACCCCCTTCTCATCTCGGAATGGCTCGATGCTCATAGGTGCAAAGCTAGTACGATCCGGCCGTTTTGGTTGCAGGGAGACCGCGATTATGGTAGGATAGGGTCTCTCCATGGGTAGAGTACCCTTCTACCAGACCGACCTTTAGCCTCTCTCAGAATACTGCCCCTCTCCAGAGGCCCCGACGCCCCGGACAGGACCAAGGCGCTAGCCGACCGCATACCACTTGAAGGGCTCCCGCCGCGCGCCAACGCCACGGCGGAAAGCGGAGGACCAGACCGTGCCGGGCGACAACCTCTCCGATCTCGCAGAAACGGCCGCTCCGGACCAGGCCGTGGTCCGGGTGCCGGAGCCAGCCTTGCCGCCGCAGTCCGGGGTTCCGGATCCACCACTCCAGCCGGTTGAAGCGATCTCCGATCTGCTCGGGCTGGACGACTCTATCCCCACCCAGCGGGACGCGCTGGTAGAGGCGCGGGATGCGCTGGAGCTGGAGCGCCAGCGCTACCAGGACCTGTTCGACCTGGCCCCGGACGGCTACCTGGTGACCACCCCGGAAGCCACCATCCACGAAGCCAACCGGACCGCCGCAGCCATGCTGGGCGCGGGGCAGCTCGAGCTTGCCGGCAAGCCGCTGCTGGTGTTCGTACCGGAAGAGAGGCGCGCGGAGTTCCGGGAGCAGCTTCGCCGTCTTGAGCGCGCATCCGCCGCCCAGGAGTGGGAGGCGGTCCTCCGAGCCCGGACCGGAGTGCAGCTCCACGTCTCCATCCGCGTGACCGCCGTGCGGGACCTGGCCGGCCGGCCGGTCTACCTGCGCTGGCTCCTGCGGGACGTGACGGAGAAGCGCCGGGCCGAAGAGCAGGTCCGCCGTCTCAATGCGGAGCTGGAGCAGCGCGTCCTGGCGCGGACGGCGGAGCTGGAGCAGAGTAACCGCCAGAAGGACGAGCTGCTGCGGCGAGAGCACGCCGCGCGGGAAGAGGCGGAGGCATCCAGCCGCCGCTTCCGGTTCCTCTCCGAGGTAGGCGCCGTCCTGGCGGAATCGCTGGACTACTCCTCCACGCTGAGCCAGGTAGCGCGGCTGGCCATGCCCTATCTGGGGGACTGGTGCATCATCGATGCGGCGGCCGAGGATGGCTCCATCCATCGGGTGACGGTGGCCCACGCCGATCCGGCAGACGCGGATATCGCCGCGGACCTGGAGCAGCGCTATCCCCCGGACTGGCGCGCGGCACACGGTGCGCCCCGGGTGTTGCGCACGGGAGAGCCGGAGCTGCTCAGAGAAGTGCCGGACGACCTGCTCGTTGAAGTAGCACGGGACCCGGAGCACCTGGAGATCCTGCGGGCGTTGGGGCTGCGCTCCGCGATCATCGCGCCGCTCGTTGCGCGCGGCCGGACGCTGGGCATTCTCTCCGTCTCCACCACCCGCACGCCTCGCAGCTACGGTGAGCAGGATCTTGCGCTAGTCACGGAGCTTGCCCGCCGCGTGGCCCTCGCTCTGGACAACGCGAGACTGCATAGTGCAACGGAGAAGCAGCTCGCCGAGCTCATGAACGCGGAGGACGAGCTGGAGCGCAAGCAGGAGCGAATCGAAGCGTTGAACGACCGGCTGCGCCGCTCCGTCACGGAGACTCACCACCGCGTCAAGAACAACCTCCAGGTGATCGCCGCCATGATAGACGTTCGGCTCATGGACGGTGGGAGCAGCATCCCCACCACAGAGCTGCGTAAGATCGGGGAGAGCGTCCGCACCGTCGCGGCCGTCCACGATATCCTCACCGCCGAGGCCAAGAGCGAGGGAGATGTGCGGTTCGTCTCCGCCGAAGCGGTGCTGGAGAAGGTGATCTCGCTGGTCCCTCTCGGCGGCCGTCGCGTGACAGTGCAGGTGGAGGACGTGCGGCTGCCCGCCCGCCAGGTAACGGCCCTGGCGCTGGTGGTGAACGAGCTGTTCAGCAACGCCGTCAAGCACGGAGGAGATGAGATCCACCTGCACCTGGAGACGCAGGCGGGCTTTGCCATGCTCTCCGTGAGTAACAATGGACCCGGCTTTCCTCCGGAGTTCGATCCACGCCGCGCGGCAAACACCGGGCTGGAGCTGGTGGAGAGCCTGAGTCGCTGGGATCTGGGCGGCCACACCCGCTACGAGAATCGCCAGGAGGGCGGTGCCCGCGTTGTGATCACTATTCCATTGCCTGGTTAGACCAGGTCATGCGTGATACGTGATGGATGATGGGTGATAGCTGCAATCCGGTCTCACCTCTCACCTCTCACCTCTCACCTATCCCTATGCACACCATCCACCTGGACATAGGCATCAACGGCGCGTTCCTCACCCGGCGGTGGGAGGAGCCGGACAACTGGATGCGGCTCACCCGGGAGTGCGGTTACGCCGCGCACTCCTTCTGTGGGGACGTGCTGGACCCGTTCTTCAGCGGAGACCGTGCGTTCCAGATGGAGCAGGCCCGGCTGGTGCGGCGGGCCGCGGCCCGCTACGGCGTGACGCTGTGCGACCTCTATACTGGCGTCGCCACCCACCGGTTCCACGGCCTGTCCCACTCCGATCCGCGTCCGCGCGAGAGGATGTCGCGTTGGATAGAGCGAGCGGCGGAGCTGGCGGTAGAGATGGGCGCTCCCGCGGTGGGCGGCCATTGGGACGCATTCTCAGTGGAGGTGCTGGAGGATCCGGCCCGGACAGAGGAGGCGACGCACCGCCTGTACCAGACCTTCCGCGACCTGGCGGCGCGTTTGAAGCCTACCGGGCTCAAGGCGCTCTACCAGGAGCAGATGTACATCCCCAGCGAGAAGCCCTGGACTCTCGCTGAGTGCGAGCGGTTCCTGGTGGAGGTGAACCGCGGGGAAGACGGAGGACGGGGGACGGAGGACGGACGAATTCCTGTTTACGTGACTCTGGACGTGGGGCACATGGCCGGAGTCCACTACGGTCTGAGCGGCGAGGACACGGACTATCTGGCCTGGCTGCGGCGGTTCGGTTCCGCCGCCGAGGTGATCCATCTCCAGCAGACCACGCCGGACGCCTCCCATCACTGGCCCTTCACGCGAGAGTACAACGATCGGGGACACGTGGACGTCGACCGGACCCTGGAGGCGATCCGATACGCCCACACCCACCACCATGAGCAGCCTTTCGCCTCCGTGCTGGAGCCCGTGGAGCGGCACTGGCTGGTTGCCGAGATCATCCCCGGCTCAACCAAGACGGAACGGGCGCTCCTCTCGGAGCTCACGGAGTCCGCGGCGTACCTTCGCCGTTTCGTGCCGGAAGGCGGCCTGCGGTGGGAATTCTGAGTGTGGGAGTATGGGAGTGTGGGAGTGGCCGGAATCCGGATTCCCCCATACCCCCATACTCCCACACTCCCACACTAATCTTTGCTTAAGGCTCGCACGAGGACATCCAGGTTCCGCCGCATAGTGTCCAGGTAGTGTGCTCCGCGGAAGCTGGGGGCGGTCTCCATGGGGTCCAGCGTGTAGACGGGCAGGTGGGAGTCCGCCGCGATCATCTCCAGGGCGCGAGGTGAAAACTGCGGCTCCACGAAAGCGGCCCGAACCTTGGCCGCTCGTGCCCGCGCCAGGATAGTGCCCACGTCCCGCGGGCCCGGCTCCCGCCCCGGGGTCTCCTCCCAAACGGCAGCCACCTCCAGGCCATACCTCCGGGCGAGATAGCCGAAGGCGCCGTGAAAAGCCACGAAGGCGCGGCCGCGCATCGGGGCGAGCCGCTCACGATATTCGTGGTCCAGCCGCTCCAGCTCTCTCAGATAGGCCTCCGCGCGCAGGCGGATGGCCGGCGACTTCGCGGGCGCGGCGCGGCAGAGCGCCGCCTCCAACCGGCAGACATACGTCTCCGCGTACACCGGATCCAGCCACAGGTGCGGATCTCCGGTCTCTCCCCTCTCCCGCTCGGCGGCCGCGAGCTTCGGAAGGCCCTCTGTCAGCTCCAGCACGGGGACGCGCAGCGCCCCGGCCCTTCGGAGCGCGTCCTCCACGTAGCCGTCGAGCCCGGCGCCGTTGGCGGCTACCACATCCGCTCCGGCTGCCAGGGAGACGTCATGCGGGGCCAGAGCGAACTCATGCGGGTCGACCCCGGGCGGGAGCAGATTGCGGACCTCCACATCCGGGCCGCCCACCTCGCGTGCGAAGTCGTAGATGGGCAGGATGGTAGTCAGCACCCGGATGCGGCCATCGCGCGGCGTCCAATCCCGCACGCTTCCCATCCGAAGCGCGGAGCCGGCGGCCCAGCCGGCGGCCAGAAGCAGGAGGAAGACGAGGGAGCGGGGCACATGAGAACTGAGAGGTGAGAGGTGAGAGGATCTGATCACTGCGGCGGTTGCATGGCGAGGAGGGCCGCACCGCAGGCGGCGTCATGCCTTGCTTCTCTGACATCAGCCGGTTGGTCCGGAGTCTGATTCGTATAGAGCCCCCCGTGCATGAAACCCCGCCGGTACTCCTCGCCGAGACGCCAAAGACCCCCCAACAGGTAGATGGGAAGCTCCGGGCCAGCCTGGAGCCTCCGTAGCGCTTGACGTACCGACTGCCGGAGGTGGAGACCCGCCATTCGGAGTAAACCGGCGGCGCCGCGGTCACCCTCCTCGGCAAGCTTTGCAACTATCGGAGCCAGGCTCGCAACCCTGGCCGGACTGAAGTCGCGATAGACCCACTCCACAACATCATCCCCATCTGCCGCGGGCAACGCTGCCAGAATGGCGTGATCGATAGCCTCCAGGGCCCCACCACGATCGACCCGTCGGAGCGTCTGCCGGAGCGCAGAGCGACCAACATGAAACCCGCTTCCCATGTCTCCAAGCAGGAATCCGCGGCCGTCCACGCGGGCAGTCTGGCCGGCGGCGTTGCGCCCGTAGACAACGGCGCCGGTGCCCGCGATGGCAATAACTCCTGGCTCCCCCTCTGTAGCGCCCCAGTAGGCGATGACGAAGTCCGGCTCCACTCGATGGGCCTCGGCAGGAATGGTGTCCGTGAGGAGACGCTGGAAGTCCGCCCGCCGGCCCTTCGCCGTGTAGCCCGCGACACCGGCGCACACGGCAGTGAAGATCGTGTCCGCGGGCAGATCCGCTGCCTGCAGAGCCTCCGCTGTAGCGGTGGAAATGGAAGCGCGGAGGGTATCGTCGTCACAGGTGGCGATGTTGCATGGTCCACCCTGCCCCCGCCCACGCTCTCGGCGCTCGAGGTCCAGGATGACGGCGGCCGTCTTGGTCCCGCCACCGTCGATTCCAAGAACAAACCTCACGCTCACCGTCCGCGGAGAAGCGACTTGTAGACCACTTGGGAGAGACTCTGTACGTTGCGGAACGCCTGCGCCCCATCCGCATCCATATCGTCGATGGCGGCGAAGACGCGGACAATACAGGTCTGTTTGCCCGTGAGGACGTTCCACAGCGTCGTTTTGGCGGCCGACATGCGCCCCAGCGCGTCCCGGTATAGCGGTCCGTCCGTGCTGGTACCGCCGTCCCGGTACTGGTTCCAGTAGAACATGATGATGCGTACGTCCGCGTTGCGGAGCACGAGCGCGCGAGCGCGAGCTCCGGGCCCCAGCGCGATCTCTCGCTCGGCGGTGACGGCGTAGCCCTGTCCCCGCATGCATCCCCGGGGATCGTTATAGATCTCCACGGAGTCTGCCGCCATGATGAACGCCTTCGCCGCCTCGCCGAACGGGTTCCGGTAGATGCGCGACAGGTACCGGTGCTTCTCCGGAAGAGACGCATCTTCGTTCAGGTCCGTCCCGCGCCACACACCGATGTCCCGCGGCACCGGCGGGAGCCAGCCGCCGGCGCGGTGCGAGCGCACGTCGATGAACACGCCCGCCGCGGTGGTGGCGATCAGGAGGAGAAAGAGTCGTACGGTGGATCCGTGCATTCGCGTGGTATTCCGATGATCCGGCTCACCCCGTATAGAAGCAGGAAGGCGATGCCGGTGAAGAGCCAGCCGTTGGCGTCGTGGAGTGCCGAGGCGATACGCGGAGAGAACGCCCCGATCAGCCCCACGGCGGTGATGCGCGCCACGTTAACCATCACGGCGATGACGGCGGCGCTGGTGAGCAGCACCGCCTTCTGCCAGCCGCTAGACGGGAGGAGCAGCAGAAGCCACAGCGCCAGCAGCATCAGCGGCAGCAGGATGGTCACGCCGCTGCACGCGGCCGTTACCTGCACGTCGTAGTGCGGGAGGTGGATTACGTTGCCGTCTACATGGGCGGGAATGTGCAGAAAGGAGAGGATGGTGCCCGCCGCCTGCGAGCAGTCCAGTTGGAGCTCCTCCGTGCAGGAGGCGACCTGGAAAGCTGGGCACTTTCCAG
>CAYNFH010000042.1:0-33218 GCA_964396385.1 uncultured Chthonomonadaceae bacterium
GAGAGCGCGGCCGGCGGCGTTGTCTGCCATCCCGTACGCCTTCCAGTAGACGATCTTGCCGTGTCGGGCCACCAGCGACACTACCCCGGGGATGCTGCCCGTCTTAACTGCGTCCTGAAGCATTGCGTCGATCCGCTCCAGCCGCTCCGGAGACACGCCAACGCGCCGGGGATCCGCCACCGTGAGCGGTGGCGAGTGCCGCATGGAAGTCGTCTGCGCGGTGACCGGACGTTGGCTTCCTGGCGCCGTCCAGAGGAGGGCGGCAAGCCAGACCGTGCGCAAGGGGCTCATACCGGATCTCATGGGTAGGGATCTCCTGGGTGAGTCGCCGCGTAGCTCCGCGGGGGAGAGCGAGGAGCTTGGGGCGGAACTGGGGCCTGTTTGGGGAAGCGGGAAACGGGACTCGAACCCGCGACTTTCTGCTTGGGAAGCAGACGCTCTACCACTGAGCTATTCCCGCGCGTACTGCCCTATTATGGGAAAACCCGCCCGGTTTGTCAAGCAGCCCGCTCGCCCGCTTGCCCGCTCACCAGGTCCATCCGCTAGCGCGGTTCCCTCCAGCCGCCCGACCTCGGTACCAAGCGCACCTCCAGCACGTCCCCGCGTTAGAATATTCGCGATTATCGCTGCGGTATGCCATCAATGTGCCATATTATTGCCCCTGGACCTCCAGCCGACCCCGCGTAGGCCCAATTTTGTGACGCGTCACAAAATTCGCATTACCGGTCCTAAACTCGCCCCTCCCGTACCTCAGTCGGCTTCAGCCGGGTTCTCCTCCAATAGCGCGGTGGGCTGTAGGGGCCGGGCGCCGTCCCGGCCCGTTCGGCGGCCCAATTTGAGGAGCGCTCCTCAAATCCGGACTTTCGGTACTATTTTTGTTCCGCGGCCCAAAATTAGGACCCGGGTCCCAGAATCCCACAACCCCGCCTGCCCTCCCGCGTCCTCCTCGGCCTCGGCGCCCTCACCGCCCTCAATTTGAGACCCGGTTCTCAAATTCGTACTCCCCGTCCTCACCCCTTCACCCCTTCACCGCCTCACCCCCTCATCCGCCACCCCGCTTGCACCTAAATCCCCTCCACTGCCGTTGTAAGGGTGGAGCTGCCAATTCTCGGTCGTGACCCAAAATCCGCACTCCCAGCCCTACTCATCCGGCTACCAACTGGTGCAGCGGGAATCCAGGCAGCCGCGCCGCGCGGCTGCGTCCGGGAGCGCGGGAGGGGCGTGGTGTGGGCCGGTTCCGAATCGGGAGCCGAGGAGGCGCAGGCTCCCGCCGGCCCCGGCAGGGTGAGGCGACGCCCGGCAGTCCCGCAACGCACACTCGCACTGCTACAACCGGGCGGCGGAGGCTCGCCCGAGAGACCCCCTCCACACAGGGCGGCATGAGTCGATGAAACTATCTCAGGGAATCTCGCAAACCGAGATTACGCCGACACAGGGCTGTGAGGAACACATCCGATGATCACCGCTTCAGGTCTGCATAACGGCACCGCCAGGCCTGCATTCATGCACGTCCTCAGCCACCTTCTCCCGCCGACGTGGTCTCCACAGGACGGTACTCTGCTCGACCTGCCGTCGGAAAACATCCTCTACGATGACCTGGAGAACTGGCTCGACACCGGCCGCCGCCTCGCAAAGACCGCCATGCAGGACCGCCTCCTCTTCCACTTCGCCATCGGAGACTGGTACAACTGCGGGGTCGCATCCTTGGGCAGCAGAGCGGAAAAGGCCGCAAAGGCTCTCCCGCACATCAGCTACGCCGCCATCCGCCAGTGCGCATACGTGGCAAAGCGCTTCCCCACCGACTTCCGTACCATAGAGCTTCCCTGGAACCTCTACCGCCAGCTCGCTCCAGAGCCTGCGGAGGTCCGCTTCCCCTTCCTCAATCAGGTCCTCAGCGGCACCCTGGAAGAAGAGGAATGGCAAGGCCAGCTCAAACAGATGTCTCGCCTCCGCCGCCTCTCCTCCCGCTCCGCTTCCGAATCCCGCGTCCGCCTGCGCGGACGCTCGGCCGCAGGTCATTCAGCGCGGGGCTTCAGCCCCTGCGCAACACAGCCGGAGGAGCCCCTCAATTTGAGACAATGTCTCACTCCCTCCGAATCCCGTGTCGGCGCAGGCCGACACTTGGCGGAACGCCACCCAGCGCCGGACCTTGGTCCGTGCGCACCGATCGGTCCGACGGCGGTCGACGGTCCGTGCGCACCCGCCCAGGCGCCGAACCCGCATGATCTGCCCGCCAATTTGAGACAATGTCTCACTCCCTCGCCCGCTCCCTGCCTCCATGAGCTTGTCAAATGGATCCGCTCGAACTACACAAGCGAGGAACGCCTCCAGCTTATCAAGCTCCTGCTGGCCCAGGCGCCTCAGCAGGTCAAGGACAAGCTGGCCGTCGAGCTCATCGGAACCGCCGACAAACCCTGCCTCCTCCGCATCAGCCGGGAGAGATGGGCAGACTGGGAGTTCCTCTCTGACCAGGTGGACGAAGACATCGGCATCGTGGCCACTCGGCTCATGTACCACGCAGACCGCGTCTACGGCCCCTACGTCCGCCGCCGCAGAATCTCTCTCCGTGATGGCCCCGCGCCATGATGCGGGATCCGGAGGCCGCCCACGCCGGTGGGCACACGGCGCGCAGCGCCCTCTAGCCGGCGGGTTCAGCCGCCGGTGCGTGGGGGCTGGGGTGAGGGCTTGCGGCGCCCGCACCGAGGCTGTCGATTCCCCAGTATTGGGGATTAGGAGGCTCCGGCCAGCCCCGCACGCTACGGCACCGACCGGAGGGCCACGCCATAGGACTGACGGCCGCCAGCGTCGCCGTACTCCGCATCGTCGGTGACCAGTTCCAGCCGCCGGATGGACCGCCCGGCGGAGTCCACCTCCATGTAGCCGGTGACGGTCGCCTGCGCGAACTTGTCGTCGTCCTTGTGGTAGAAGGGGTGCTTCATCCGGAGCCGGCCTGTGAGCCGGATTCGGGCCATACCGCCGGAGATGTCGGCTACGGTCGCGTGGAGTTCTCGCATGTCGAGCCGGTTAGTACGGAGGTCCCAGTTCTCCGTTGGCGGGTAGAAGTGGAGATAGAGGTCGCGGGCGACGCCCGGGTCGACGTCCCAATCCAGCCCCACGCGGAGCGGGCCGCCGGGCAGCAAGCCTCGCGCTTGCCCTGCAGTGAGCAGGATCCAGTCCTCGGACGGCAGCGAAGCCCAGCCGCCGCTGCCCTCCTCCTGCCCCGTCAGCGCGTAGTCGTCGCCGCGGCGCTCCAGGTAGCGGGATACGAGCCTTAGCGCGAGTCCGCCGCGGTCCGGCTTCGGCACCGCTTCGACGGTCGCGGACGGAATTGGCTCCCCGGGTTTCACTCCTAGCGCATCCGCGTTCCGCTGGAGCATGGGGATCAGCAGCTCCGGCCTGGAGGCCTGAGCGGTGTGCATGGAGTCCCGCAGATGGCCGTCCGGCCCCAGGATGTAGGCGTGGACGGTGCCCACCGATAGGTGCTTGGCGTAACCCTCCTGGAAGATGCGGCGGAGCTCCGCCTTCTCCTCCGCTGGGGCGCAGCCGCCGTCCCGATAGTCCTCGTTGGAGACGTACACCGGCACGTAGCGGCCGTTCAGCAGCCCGATGACCGTTTTGTTGGAGAGCGACACGGCCCTCACGGCGAATGCGCCGCCTCAGCAGCGGCCTACCTTGAGCCTGCCATCGTGCGTGTAGAGGAACACCGCGCGCTGATGCTCGCGGGCGAGCCGCTCCGCCTCCCGGATGCTGCCAGCCCACCGGATCTGCTCCCAGCGTCGCTCCCGCTCCGTGGGCAGCCATGCCTGTACGCGGTGGTCCACCCACGCGGCATCGCGGATGGCCGGACCGGTGGCGGGGACCAGCGCCATCGTCGCGAGAATCAGGACCAGGCTCATAGTTCCTATTCCTCCGTGATAGAACGACGTCCGCGCACGAACTGCGGACGCCAATGCCCAGGGCGGGACTCGAACCCGCATGCCTTTCGGCGGGGGATTTTCGTACCACTTCGGCTTTCGCCGCCTGCCTCTCCGGCAGTTCGTGGTCTGGACGATGCCTTCCCCGTACGGGAGTGCCGCTTAGGAGGGAGCCGTCTCGTCTCTACACGTTACCCGGATTCTGCGCCCGCATCCAGGCCTTCGCTCGGCGTAACCATCGGCCAGAGCCGGAAGGGTTCACCGAATTTGACTCCATTCACGCCGCGGTTTCCCCTCGGCGTGCTCAATCCCTAAGTCCCCTGTGTCTGCCATTCCACCACCCGGGCGGGGCGCGGTCAGTATATCACAGGGGCCGAGTCAGATCAATTCCGGCCATGGAGTCCGCGCAGGCGGACTTTCTGTACTTGTTGCAGCCACTTACAGTGGCCCATTCCGGCCGGACCATCAGTCGCCGCGAATCAAAACGGGGCGGCCGAATGGCCACCCCGTCAGAGGATTCACTCGCCCCGGACTAACGTGGCTTGGACGCCGTGTTACGCGCGATGCGGGTCCGCAGGTAGTCCAGAGCCTTCTGAAGCTGCAGATCGTGCTTCTTGTTCTCCGGCGACCAGTCCTGATCCACGAAATCCTCCGGCTCCTTCACCTCCAGGTCCGGCTTGATGCCGCCCGTGTTCGGGATGGGCCGGTGGTCCTCATCGTACTTGTTGTTGATGTCCTTCTTGAGCGGCGTGAAGTACTTCGCCGTCGTCAGCCGCAGCGCGGAGCCGTCCGCCAGCGGGAACAGCGTCTGGACCAGCCCCTTGCCGAAGGTATGCTCGCCGATAAGGTAGCCGGCCTGGTTATCCTTGATGGCGCCGGAGACGATCTCCGAGGCGCTGGCGCTGTTCTCGTTGATGAGCACCGCCACTGGGATATCCACCGAGATGGCCGTCCGCCGGGCGCGCAGCGGCTGCTGCTGGCCGTTCTTCTCCTGGATCCAGACGATGGGGCCATGGTCCACAAAGTGGCTGCCCATCTCCACGGCAACATTCAGCAGGCCGCCCGGGTTGTAGCGCAGGTCGAAGATCAGGGCGCGCATTCCCTCCGCCTGGAGACGCTTATAGGCGGCGTCGAACTGCTGCTCGCTCTTCTCGTTGAACTCGTTCAGCAGGATGTGGCCGATCTTGTTCTGCGGGTCCTCCATCCAGGACTGCACGATGGGCGGCTCGATGTGGGCGCGCACCAGGTGGAACGTAATGGTGCCCGGATGCCCGGCTCGCGTGACCTCGATGTCCACCTTGGTGCCCTTGGGCCCCTTGATCAGCCGGACCACGTCGTTGATGTTCTTACCCAGCGTCGGGACCGTCTTGACCTTGACGCCCTCTTCGTTGTAGACGCCGACGCTCACGATCACGTCCTTCGCCTTGAGCCCTGCCCGGTACGCGGGGCTATCGGGGATGGGCCGCACCACCCGCACGCCCAGAGCGCTCTCCGGCCCGAACTGCTCCAGCATCGCGCCGATGCCCTCGAAGTCGCCGCGAGTAGTCTGCTGCATGCTGGTCCACTCGTCCGGGTCCAGGAAGCTGGTGAATGGGTCATTGAGGCTCCCAAGCATGCCGCGGATGGCCTCGTACGTGAGGTCCTTGCTCTTCTTGGTGTCGATCTTATCGCCGTAGTAGTCGGACTTCAGGACGCTCAGCGCCTCGCGATAGGCTTCGTACGGCGGGTCGTCATCCTTTGCGGAGGCGGCGCGCATGGAGAGCACGTCCCGCACCAGGGAAGCGCTGTGGCGGGAGACGCGGTCCCAGCGGCCCGAAGCGGCGTCGGTGCCGGCGAACCCGATAAACATCGGGAACGCTACCAGCCCCAGGACGGCCGGGAAAAGGAACAGTCTGTTTCTCATGCGTGCTACCTCTATGCTCCAGCGAGCGCGCTTGCGGCGCGGTCAACTACGGGATCATTGCCGGGCTGCGGGCTTCCGGCGTCCATCGCGACGTCCGGCTGGAGGCCCTTCCCCGCGAACTCCTGGCCGTCCGACGTCAGCAGCTTGCCCGCGGTAAGCGTCATCGCGGTGCCGTCGCGCAGAGTCACCAGCTTCTCAAAAACGGAGTCTCCAAAGGTGTGAGATCCTAGCAGCTTCGCTCCTGCCTTCTCCTTAAGTACCGAGGCCACCAGCTCGGCCGTATTGGCCGTGCCGCCGTTAACCAGGACGGCAATGGGAGCGCGCCAACCCGCGCCCGCCGCGACGTCGATGGTCTCGTGGGTGTTGCCCTTGCGGACTACCGTGCCGACCGGTCCGCCCTTGGTGAGCTGGCTCAGCAGCTCCTGGGCGGCCTTCGGGAGGACTTCGGATCCGGACACGGGACCGCCGGAGTTATCCCGCAGGTCCAGCACCAGCCGCTTGCCCGCCGCTTGCTGCAGCGCAGCGGGAATGGCGGCCGCGGCCTTGTTGCTGAACTCCGTTACGCGCAGGTAGGCGGCGTCGCCGCCCAGGCTGCGGAACTCGACCGGGTCTACGGTGACCGTGGCGGTGGTCAGCTTCACCTTGATGGGCGTGGGGCTGCCCTTGCGCTCCAGGGTGAGCTCCATCGCCTTGCCGTCCTTGGCGTCCAGCAGGTCCAGTGCCTTGGTCAGCGTGATGCCCTCGGTGAAGCGCTTGGCGAGGTCCTTGACCTCGTTCTTCTTCTCCGCCTCGCTCTTGTTGCTGTTGCGGATACCATCCAGCTCGCTGCGCGGATCGTAGGCGATCACCCACTTACCATCCACGGAGGTGATGAGGTCGCCCGGCTGCATTCCGGCCTTGTCTGAGGGTCCCCCGATAGCGGGCGCCACCACCGCGAGCCGGCGGTAATCCACCCCGTTCTTCTGCTCCTTCACCACCGTCACGGTCGCGCCGATGCCGGTGTAGGTGCCGTTGAGCTGGTCCTCCAGTTCTTTGAGCTGGGCCGGCTCCAGGAAGCGGGTGTGGGGGTCGTCCAGAGAGAGAAGCATGCGCTTAACCGCGCCGTTGCTCAGCTTGGCGTCGTTGTCCACGCGGTCCACGTAGTCACTCTTGATGTACTGGTAGACCGTCTGGAACGTCTCGCCGGGGCTGGAGTCGTCGCTCGCATCTGAGGCGGCCACCAGGTCCACGCCGCTGATCCCCTCCCCGCGCAGCGAGGTAAGCCGCGCGGAGCGATGCAGCGGACCGGCGGCCACTCTGCGAAGCTGCCGCCCTCCGGCAAACGAGGCGCCGACGACCAGCGCCAGCGCCGCGATCAAGATCACAAACTTTAACGGACGGATCACACTAGCCCTCCACCTGATACATGCACCACGCCGGCTATTTGTGGCATGGCGGGCGTAACACGTGATTATACCATTGGCCCCTGGCAGTGTCAAAAGCCGCCAACAGCCGCTCAGACGCGTCCCACGGAGCCCGCTCGAAAGGATATACGGAGACAACACGCCGCTCTACGCCCGCCGCTTCCTACTATTCTCGGAATCTGCGCCCGAGTCCACGAAGGTGGACATTCTGTCTTTGTTGCAGC
Source organism: uncultured Chthonomonadaceae bacterium (assembly GCA_964396385.1). Lineage (GTDB taxonomy): Bacteria > Armatimonadota > Chthonomonadetes > Chthonomonadales > CAJBBX01 > CAYNFH01. The sequence continues at coordinate 7,445 of CAYNFH010000042.1, forward strand.
CACTTCAGTGGCCTACTCCTAGTCTACGGAGGACTCGTCTCCCACCCGCACGAATCCCAGGCACAGCATGCAACCCGCATCTGGAAGGAGCCTGACCTCGTGAAGATTGGCCTGCGTATTCCCGGCACCGCCCGCTCGATGCCGTTCCCCGACTTCTGCCGCTGGTGCAAGGAGAGCGGCTTCGACGGCGTCGACGTAGGACAGATGACGCCGGAACTCCGGCAGGCGGTCGATTCCGCCGGTCTGGAGATCGGCACGTCGGACCTGAGCAGCCTGGGCGGACTCTTCGGTACCGACGAGGAGGCGCACAAGGCCATCTCGTCCGCCCGGTCGGCCATCGACGCCGCCGTGGCAAACGGCGTCACGAAGCTCTTCACGGTCCTCATACCGGGCGAGCCGTCCAGGGGGCGAGCCGCCAACTTCAACCGACTTAAAGAGACGTTCGGCGAGGTCGTCGCTTATGCCCAGAGTAAGGGCGCGCGGATCGCGGTCGAAGGTTGGCCCGGACCGGAGCCGTACTACGGCGCCATCGCGGTCACTCCGGAGACCGTTCGCGCTCTGCTGGAGGCCTTTTCCTCGGACTCCCTGTGCCTTAACTACGATCCCAGCCACCTCATCCGAATCGGGGTAGACTACCTGCGCTTCCTGCGAGAGTTCGGACGCAAGGTCATCCACTGCCACGGCAAAGACACCATGTTCGACAGCGAGGCGCTCTACCTCCACGGCAGCCTCGGTCCCACCTTCGGCCGCGCCAAGGCGTTCGGTGAGGACTGGTGGCGCTACACCATTCCGGGCGAGGGACAGGCAGATTGGAGCAAGATCTGTGCCGAGCTGGACTCCATCGGCTACGATGGCTTCATCAGCGTGGAGCTGGAGGACTTCCGCTACCACCGGACGTGGGAAGCGGAGTCGGAGGGACTGCTCCGCGCGCGCCAGCACCTGGCGCGTTTCGCGTGAAAGGCGGAACTCACCTACCGCATAGTACGTTCTCTTCTCGGATGACCGACTGGAAAGGACACTGATGACCTTGAGGCGCTGTATGTCGGCACTGGCCGCGTTTGCCGCTCTGGCTCTCCTGGCGGGGTGCGATCTGGTGCAGACCGAGGACCGCAGCGTGGCCCCGCGGGGTGCCGAACAGAGGGCCGCTACCGCGGATCAGAGCAACCCGTCCGGCTATGCGGAGGCCACGCCCATGGCCGGCGCTCCGGACAAGGGCGAAGCCCGAACCGGCGAAGGCACCCTTGCCGGCACCGCCCGCCCGAGGCCGGGCGGCACAGACACTGGAATGGTCGGTGGCCGCTAGCCCGGACCGGGCTATCGTACCGGCGGCCGGTCTCGGCACACGGCTCCGGCCCCTGACCGAGGCAATTCCGAAGGAGATGCTCCCGCTGGGCCGTAAGCCGGTGCTGGAGCACGTGGTGGAGGAGCTGCGGTCGGCCGGAGTAGTGCGAATACTCTTCGTGATCGCGCCTGGCAAAGAGATGATCCGCGCCTACTTCGGCGACGGCGGCCGCCTCGGTGTCCGCTGCGACTACGCCATCCAGGGGCAGATGAAGGGCCTGGGCGATGCCGTGCTTCGCGGGGAAGAGTGGTCGGAAGGCCGGCCCTTGGTGGTCGCATTCGGCGATTGCGTAATTGAGCCTGCCGGCGGGGAGCCCCTCTCCCGGCTGGTCCGGACGCACGAGCAGGAGGGCTCGGGCGCTACGGTGCTGGCCCAGCGCGTTCCGCGCGAGCGCACTTCCCGGTATGGGATCCTGGCCCCGGCGGGCGAGCCGCGCGCGACCGACGAATCCTCTGAGCCTTTCCCCCTGGTGGACATCGTGGAGAAGCCCCCGCCCGCGGAGGCGCCGAGCGACCTCGCGGTGGCGGCACGGTGGGTTCTCGATTCCCACATCTTTGCGTATCTTCGCGCCGCGCGGCCCGGCCCGGACGGTGAGGTCAACCTGACAGAGCCGGTCCGCGCAATGATCCGGGACGGAGCCAGCGCCTGGGGCGTGCCCCTGCTCCCGGGCGAAGCTCGACGCGACATCGGCGGGTGGGACACCTACCTGACGGCCGCAGCGCTCGCGGCCGCACGGGATCCGGAGCATGGCGAGACCGTGCGGGAGGCCCTGCGCAGCGAGTGGGACTGCCGGTGAAGGCCATCATCATCGCCGGCGGGCTAGGCACCCGGCTCTATCCCCTCACCTACAGCCGGCCCAAGCACCTCCTTCCCGTCGCCAACCGCCCGTTTCTGGAGTACCAGGTGGCGCTTCTCCGGCGACACGGAGTTGGCGAGGTTATCTTTGCCACCAACTACATGGCGGACCGCATCGAGGCACACTTCGGAGACGGCGTCGCGTTCGGCATATCCATGCGCTACGCCCTGGAGTCGGAGCCCCTGGGAACGGCGGGCGCCATCCGGAACGCCGCGGCGCTCGCGCCGGGAGAAACGGTGCTGGTGCTGAACGGCGACATCCTCACGGACTTCGATCTCTCTGCCGTCATCGCGTTCCACCGGAAGCGGGAGGCAGTCGCAACTATCGCGCTGAGGCCGGTCGCGCGCCCGCACACCTTCGGCGTGGTGGAGACGGACGACGCAGGGCGTGTACTCGGGTGGCGGGAGCCGAGCGAGGCGGAGAAGAAGCGGATCGCCGAAGAGGGTGGTCCGCCAACCGGCGAAACGGACTACATTAACGCGGGCATCTACCTGCTGGAGCCCTCCGTTCTCGGGGCTATTCCGACGGGAAGGCCAGTATCCATCGAGCGAGAGACATTCCCGGCTCTGATCTCTAGAGGCGCGACGGTTTATGGCACGGTGCCAAACGGCTTCTGGCTGGACATCGGCCGCCCGGACCAGTACCTGGCCGCTAACGCCGCCGTGCTGACGGGCACAGTGAGCACCGACGTTCCCTTCCTCCAGGTCGGCCCGGACGCCGAGTTGTATGGCTCCGCCCGCATAGATGCGGACACGGCTATCGGCCCGGGAGCACGCGTCGGCCCGGGGAGCGAGCTGAACGGCTGCTTGCTGCTCGCCGGCGCGTCTGTGGGCGCAAATGCCAGGCTTCAAGGTACCATTCTGGACGACGGCGCGGCCGTAGCGGACGACGTGCGGGCCGGCCCGGGCACCGTCCTGGGCGCCGGTTCTGTCGTGACCCGCGGCAGCAGGCTCTGATTCCGACTGTCAACTTTCAACCTTCAACCGGTCTTGGAGTTTTCCGCATGAAAGCCATGATCCTCGCGGCCGGAGTCGGCTCCCGGCTCGATCCGCTCACCCGCAATCTTCCCAAGCCGCTGGTACCCATCGTCAATCGCCCCGTAATGGAGCACATCATCGAGCTGCTCCGACAGCACAGCTTTACGGACATCATGGTCAACGTCCACTATCTGGGCGACCAGATCGTGGACTACTTCGGCGACGGGAAGCGGCTGGGGGTCAACATCCACTGGTCCAAGGAAGACCAGCTCTGGGGCGACGCCGGCAGCGTCAAGCGGGTCGAGGACTTCTTAAAGGACGAGACCTTCATCGTGGTCGGCGGGGACGACCTGGCGGACATCGACCTGACCAAGCTGATTAAGACCCATAGAGACAAGAAGGCGCTCTCTACCATCGCCCTTTCACTCGTGGATGATCCGTCGGAATACGGCATCGTACTCACCAACGAGGAGGGCCGCATCACCCGGTTTCTGGAGAAGCCCAAAGGCGAAGTAATCTTCTCCAACCAGGCCAACACGGGCGTGTACGTGTTTGAGCCGGAGGTCTTCGAGCTCATCCCGCGCGGCACCTTCTACCTCTTCGGCAAGCAGTTCTTCCCGCAGATGCTGGCCCAGAACCGCCCGCTCTACGGTCACCTGACCGCGAGCTACTGGAAGGATGTGGGCAATCTGGAGGTGTACCAGCAGACCCACATCGACGCGCTGGCGGGGCGCGTCTCCATCAAGTTCCCGATGCAGGAGGTGCGCAAGTACGTGTGGATAGGCGAGAACGTGGAGATAGACCCTACCGCGGAAATAGGCTATCCCGTCGCCATCGGCAACAACTGCCGCATCGAGTCCGGTGCACGCGTGCTGGAGAACACCGTTCTGGGCAACGGCTGCGCCGTGGAGATGGGCGCGGTGGTGAAGGACTGCATCTTCTGGGATAACGCCGTGGCCATGCGCGACACGTGGCTGGAGCGGTGCGTGGTGGGCCGCGGCTGCCGGGTAAAGACCAACGCGGCCATCTTCGATGGCGTCATCGTCAACCCCCTCCGCAAGGACGAACAGGGAGGATGATCTTCACCACAGAGGACGCGGAGGACACAGTCCGCCGCCTCTATGGTTATTCATCGCGGGTCTATGGCTGTTGGTGGTGAGTTTATGGTGCGGCCGCCGGCCCCGGAGGAGGTGCTCACCCCGGAGCGGCTGGACACCGATACCCGCCTGATGGCGGAATCCGCCGCGGACTTCCTGCGCGGCGAGGTGCTGCCGGCCGCCGACCGCATTGAGGCGAAGGAGCCCGGGCTCATGGAGTCCCTGCTCCTCAAGGCGGGCGAGCTGGGCCTCCTGGGCACGGACATCCCCGAGCAGTACGGCGGTCTCGGGCTCGCCAAGAGCGCCAGCGCCCGCATCGCGGAGGCGCTCGCGGCGGAGCCCGCCTTCGCCGTCTCCCACAGCGTCCACTCCACTGTCGCCGCCCTTCCCCTGGTCTTCTTCGGCACTGCGGAGCAGAAGGCGCGCTACCTGCCCTGCCTGGCCTCCGGCGAGATCATTGGCGCGTACGCCCTGAGCGAATCCCAGTCCGCCTCGGACGCCCTCAACATGCGCACGCGGGCCGTGCCCCAGCCGGACGGCTCCTTCCTGCTGAGCGGCGAGAAGATGTGGATCACCAACGCCGCGTTCGGCGGCCTCTTCACCGTCTTCGCGAAGGTGGACGACGCCGTGACGGCCTTCCTGGTGGAGCGGGACACGCCCGGCCTAGCCATCAGCCGCGAAGAGCACAAGCTCGGCCTCAAAGGCTCCTCCACCTGCCGCCTCCTCCTGGACGACGTGCGTGTGCCGGCTGAGAATCTCCTGGGCGCCGCGGGCGATGGCGGCCGGATCGCGCTGAACGTGCTCAACGTCGGCCGCTTCAAGATCGCCGCGAGCGCCGTGGGGCAGAGCAAGAACCTCCTGGGCATCGCCACCCGGTACGCGAAGCAGCGCCACGCCTTCGGCAAGCCTATCGCTGAGTTCGGCCTCATCCAACAGAAGCTGGCCACCATGGCGGCCCGTACCTTCGCCGCCGAATCGATGCTCTACCGCGTCGCGGGTCTCCTGGACACCGCGTTCGCGGGTATCGATCCGGAAGCGGCCGACGCCACGGAGCGGTACCGCCAGGCCGCGCAGGAGTACGCCATCGAATGCGCGTTGATCAAGGTCTACTGCACGGAAGCGCTGGACTACGTGGCGGACGAGTGCCTGCAGATCCACGGCGGCTACGGCTACACGGAGGAGTATCCCGCCGCCCGCGCCTGGCGCGACGCCCGCGTCACCCGCATCTACGAAGGCACTAACGAGATCAACCGCCTCAACATCGTCTCCCTCCTCCAGAAGCGCCTTGAATCCGGCCGTCCCACGCTGGCGGACACGGATAGCGCAAAAGCCGGACGCCTAATATCGACGATTCGCGCTCCACTTCAAGACGAATGGCGCTCAGCAGTTAGTAGTTTCACCAGCCTTACGGACTCCCAACAGATCTGCGCCGGTCTGGCGGATCTGGTCATTGTGCTATTTGCAGAGGAGAGCGTGGCGATCCGCGGCGAGAACCGTGAACCGGCGGCCTCGCTGATTCTTGACCGAATTCGCGCCGAGGTCGATTCATCACTACTTAATCGCGTCCGGTACTTGGCATCGGGAGATGCCCTAGCCAATGACCGGTTCATCGCTGAAGCTGTTCTCGACCGTGACGGCTACCCGTGGGCCTGAGGCCGCCCCGATCCCGGCACGTTCACCGCCTTGACACCGTATTCTGATTAGCCGATAATCAGGTCGAGGGCGCACCCGAACTCCGCGCTCCAGCCCCGATCACCTGAACGCCTGAACACCTGAACGCCTTTCTGGGAGAAGGAGCCGCCACGTTGGCCATTCAATCACCGATGCTCGCCGGCCCGCAGGCCCTCCCCGCGCTGGAGCTGCTCAAGACCATGCAGCTCAGCCGTGAGGGAGACCGGCGCGAGGGAATCCTCCTTCGCCAGAGCCGCGGCTGGTTCCAGGTGGGCGGCCTCGGGCATGAGGCGCTGGCCGCGCTGATCTACCTGCTCCGCCCGGACGACTACCTCTACCCGTACTACCGGGACCGGGCGATGGCCCTGGCTCGGGGCATCAGCAACTATGAGCTCGCCCTCGCCTACTTTGCCAAGCGCGATTCCAGCAGCGGCGGCCGGCACATGCCCGGTCACTACAGCAGCCGCGAGCTCAACATCTTCAGCGTGGCCACCCCTACCGCCTCCCAGTGTATCCCCGCAGCCGGGACCGCGTGGGGGCTCAAAATGGACGGCACCGATTCGGTGGTCCTCTGTACCGTCGGCGACGCCGCGACCCGCCAGGGCGAGTATTACGAAGCCATCGCATTCGCCATCCAGGAGAACCTGCCGCTCATCATGGTGGTGGAGGATAACCTGTACGGCATCAGCACCCCCACGCTGCATCACAACCCCTACCGGCTGAAGGTCTTCAACGAGGAGCACGTCGTCTTCGTCAACGGCCGCGACCCGTACGAGGTCTTTGCCAAAGGGGCCACGGCCATCCAGCGGGCCCGGCAGGGCGGCGGCCCGACCGTGCTCTGGTGCGAGCTGGACCGACTCGGCTCTCACACCTCCTCGGACGACCACCGCGTCTACCGCACCCAGGATGACATCGCCGAGATGACCCTGCGGGACCCGATCAACGTGCTCGCGAAGCAGCTCATCGAGCGCGGCGAGCTGGACGAGACGCAGTGGAAGCGCATTCAGGTCGAGATCTCCTCTCAGGTCGAGAACGAGTACCTGCGCGCCGAGGCCGCGGCGGACGTGAGCCCCGGCCACGTGCTGGACTGGCTCTACGCGCCGCCCTCCGAGCCGCAGGCGCCACCCGTCAAGCCGGCCGAGTCCATGACCATGGTGAGCGCTATCAACGAGACACTGCGCGCCGCCCTGGCCGGCAATCCGCGCGTCATCATGATGGGCGAGGACATCGAGGACCCTAAGGGCGGCGTCTTCGGCCTCACCAAAGGGTTGAGCACGCAGTTTCCGGGCCGGGTGGTGAACTCGCCCCTGGCGGAGGCGACCATCGTGGGCACTGCCGTCGGGCTGGCGGCGTGCGGGTACCGGCCCATCTTCGAGCTCCAGTTCATCGACTTCCTCACCACCGGCATGAACCAGCTCATGACCCAGGTGGCGTCACTTCGCTGGCGGTCGGAAGGCGAGTGGTCCTGCCCCATCGTGCTGATAGCGCCCTGCGGGGCGTACCTGCCCGGCGGGAGCCTGTGGCACAGCCAGAGCAACGAGGGCATCTGGGCGCACATCCACGGACTGCGGGTGGTCATCCCGAGCACGCCCGAGGACGCGGCGGGGCTGCTCTGGACCGCGATCCGCGGTGACGATCCGACCCTGGTGCTGGTGCCCAAGCACATCTTCCGCAAGCGCGTGACGGTGGAGGACCGCTTTCCGGCGGTTCCGGTCGGCAAGTGCGCGGTCCGCCGAGCTGGCACGGACCTCACGCTGGTCACGTGGGGCAACGGCACGGAGCTGGGAGAGGAGGCGGCCGAAAAGGCGCAGCAGGAGGGCATCTCCGTGGAGCTGATCGACCTCCGCTCCATTACCCCGTGCGACTGGGAGGGAGTGGCCGCGTCGGTGGCCAGGACGGGGCGGCTGGTGGTACTGCACGAGGACAGCCGCACCGGCGGATTCGGGCAAGCGGTGGTGGCGGAGATGACCGCCTACCCCGCGCGGTGGGACAGCTTCCTCGCAGCGCCGCAGCTCGTGGCGCGCATGGACGTGCACGTCCCCTACTGCCCCACGCTGGAGTACACCGTCCTGCCTAGCCTGGCGCGCGTGATGGACGCCATCCGCACGGTCATGGAGTAGGGGCGGCCCGATGTGGCCGCCCGCCAGGTTCTCTCTGGAGTCCGCGAAGGCGGACTTTGTGCCTTTCGTAGCCGGGGTGCCCGCTCGCGCCACTGGTCCGAGCGAGCGGGACGACTTCAGTCGCCGGGTACGATGTGGTCGCCCGTAATGGTTCTTATGGTCATGGAGTAGTGCCCGTCATGGCATTGGTCGAGATCAAGATCCCGCAGCTCGGCGAGGGCCTCCAGGAGGCGCGGCTCGTACGCTTCATCAAGCAGCCCGGCGAGGCGGTGGCGCAGGACGAGCCCATCTACGAGATGGAGACCGACAAGGCGCTGATGGAGATAGAGGCGCCCGCAGCCGGCGTGCTGGAAGCCTGGACGGCGCAAGTGGACGACGTCCTCCCCATCGGCGCAACCGTCGGCCGCATCAACACCGACGGCATCCCCTCTTCCACTCCCGGATCACCCGAGCAGTCCATTACCGAAGCCTTCGAAGAACCCCCCACAACTGCTCCAGAGGAATCGGCCCCCGATGTGGCTGTAGGGGCCGGGCGCCGTCCCGGCCCGGGCCCTGCCGGCGCAAAAACCGCCGCGATGGAAGCCGATACGGGCGCCCAACCGGGGGAATCCGACTCTCTCGACTCTCGACTCTCGGCTCTCGACTCCGCTCCCCCTTCTCCCCCTCTCCCCCTCTCCCCTTCTGTCTTTCGCGCCGGCTCGGTCCCGCCCCGCACCCGCGCCTACGCGCGGCAGATGGGGCTCTCGGACGAGGAGTTGGTGCGCGTGGTGCAGCAGACGGAAGGGCGCGTGCTGCCGGAGGCGATAGATCGCTACCTGAAGTCCCGTCCGGCTGAGCCGGCCAAGCCGGAGCGCAGAGCACGGCCCCGGCCGGTGGAAGTGCCCGCGGAGGCCACGGGATACAAGGACGTGCCGCTGCCGCCACGTCAGCGCACGCTGGCCTTCCGTCTCCAGCGCGGCACGCGCGATGTGATCCCCGCTACGATGGAGATCCGGGTCGGGTGGAGTGCCGTGGAGGCGGTACGCGCGCAGTTGCGGCAGTCGGCCGGCACGGGTCCGCAGCCCACCCAGTTCCTGCTCTTCGCCTGGTGCGTAGCGCAGGCGGCCCGGAACCACCCGCGCTTCCGCAGCGCGCTGCTCAACGACTCCACGCTGCGGGAGTACGACCACCTGCACCTGGGTATCGCGGTCGCCCGCCCGGAAGACGAGCTGCTCCTGGCCCGGGTGCAGCGCGCGGACGCGCTTACCTTCCAGGAGTTTGTGGCCGAGGCACAGGAGGCGATCTCCAAGGCGCGCGGGGGCGTGGACCAGACGGCGGACGTGATGCAGCTCAGCCTCACGAACATGGCCGGGGCCGGCGTTCGGCTGGGCATTCCGGTGGTCGCCGCGCCGGCGGCGGGCACCCTCTTCGTAGGGGAACCCTTCGACGAAGCCTATCCGTTGCCGGGCGGGGGCATCGGTTTCCGCCGGCAGGCTACCATGGTCTTCAGCTTCGACCACCGCGTCGCCAACGGAATCGGCGCCGCCAACTTCCTCAACGAGGTCCGCTCCCGCGTCGAGCGCCTCCAGGAGGAGTTTCCGCCGGCAAGTTGACCTCACGCAAAGCCGCAAAGGCGCAAAGGTCGCAAGAAGTGCTTCCGAGATACCATCATATCAATCTGCGTTCAGCCATCGATCGACATAGCCCGCAGTCTCTGCTTAGGTCTTTCTTTGCGTCTTGGCGCCTTTGCGTGAGACTCCGATAGTCATGAACGTCCTTGCCGAAACCTGGACCGGGCTGCTGGACCTGCTGTACCCGCCGAAGTGCCTGGTCTGCGGCAACCTGGACCCGGAGACGCTGTGTGAGGTCTGCCGCGCCGGGTTCCTGCCGGTAGACCCGCCGCTCTGCCGCCGCTGCGGCAACACGCTCACAGAGGGCGCGTGCCGGGACTGCGCTTCCGGTGTGCCGCGGTTCGTGGAGCGGGTTCGCTCCGCCGGGCAGTTCTCCGGCTCGCTCCGCACGGCGATACTCCGGTTCAAGTACCGCGGCAAGCGGGAGCTAGCCGCTCCGCTCGGCGCCTACCTGGCCGAGTACCTATCCGCCAGCCCGTTCGGGTCGGTTCGGTTCGACCTGCTAGTGCCGGTCCCGCTCCACCCGTCCCGGCTTCGCCAGCGGGAGTACAACCAGGCTGCCCTACTCGCTCAGGAGGCAGGGCGCGCTCTGGGCATCCCGGTCGCGGAGCACGCGCTGTCGCGCACGCGCAAGACCGGCGTGCAGGCGGAGCTGAGTCGCGACCGGCGCTCGGCGAATGTGGAGGGCGCCTTCTCCATGCGGGACTACGGCGCGGTCACCGGCAGGACCGTCCTTCTGATCGACGACGTGGTCACGACGTGCAACACCGTTGACGAATGCGCCCGCGTCCTGTTGGACGCGGGCGCGAAGGCGGTTTACGCAGCCTCCCTTGCCAGGGAGGTCTAGCCCATCGGTGGTGGGGCGGGGTCGCCGCCGGACATCCAGAGGAGCCGACCGCACTCCTCCAGCTTACGGCGGTACCAGGCGGGCCAGTGGACCGGCGGCGCCTGCTGGTAGACCGGAGGCACGCCATATCGCAGGTCCACCGGCCCCTCCGGCAAGACAAACGGCGATTCCACGAATACTGGCACGTAAACGCATCCGCAGACGCAGTCGCACTGGTTAAAGGCCACATACGGATTCCCTTGCGGCAGCGCAACCCGAAGATACGTCGACCCAAAAGAGATCATCTGAGCGTAGGCAGGGCGGCACAACCCCGGCCCCATGAGCAATCCTGCTGCGATACTCGCCAGCGCTACTGCACGTCGTACTGCGTCTCGAGTCCTGTTCATGTTAGCTCCTTCCTGAGTGGCTCGATAACGTTGCAGGTACTGCGCGCGCAACGCCTACTGCTGTCCAACTACCCGGTTGTGAGTATTACCTTGGGCTAGCCGACACCTCCGTGATGATCCACTCGTCGCCCTGCTTCCGCAGGACGAACGCCACATTGTAGCTCCGGTCCCGGCCATCTTCACTTATCGTGTGGACCCCGGAGGCCCGCCACAGTCCGTCCCCCACCGGCTCAATGTGGTCCAGGCTAAACCGCGTGGTATGCATCGTCTTGAGCGCGTCGCGCGTCCGGTCGAGGTAAGCCGTGCCGGTGAGCTCCACGGTGGGCCGATCCGTACCGGTCACCCGGATCCGGCTATCCCGGTCCACATGCTGCTCCAGAACCGCCATGTCTCCGGTGAGGAAGGCCACCTGGATCTCCGTGACCGCGCGGGCCACGCCACGGTCCGTGACCTCTAGCGGCGTCTCGTGCGGCCGGGCCGGGACTGTGGTCGCGGGAGGACGGTTAGTGTACAGGTAGTAGCTGTCGGCGTCGCTATGGCCGCCGCTCCTACGCACCTCCCCATACCCGTAGCTGGGCGCTGTGTAGACGGGGACGGGGTCGTAGATGTAGTAGGGGTACCCGTAGTACGGCCAGTCCCAGTAGTAGGGCCAGTAGCCGTAGTACGGCCAGTAACCGGCGTAGAATGGGTAGCCGTAGCCGAAACCGAAGCCGAAGTCCAGGAAAATGTTTGTGCCGCCGTGACGGAAGCCATCGAAGCGCCGTCGTCGATCAAACCCGTCGAACCGGTTGAATCCGCCTGGACGCAGCCCGAGCCCGACGTGGCTGCCGCCCATGCCGGGCCTGAACGAGTTGAACCGATTGCCGCCCCCGAAGCGCGGCCCAAACGAGCTGAACCCGCCGCTGCCCCCCAGGCGGGGACCGAACGAGCCAAACCGTGCGCCGAAGCCCCCGCTTCGGGCGCCGCCGCCGAACCGCTGAGCGCTGGCGGGCATCACAAGGAGGAGAGCAAGAAAAGCGCAGCCCAGCGCCACCGGCCCGCGGAATCCCTTGAAGCGAGACATCTTAGACACCTCCCTTACGAGATGGACACGCGAGGCCGGGGAAAACCTCGCCTGCCGTACCTAAGCCGTACCTAATAGGTAATAACATTCTTCGGCTCTCTCCGGTTCCCTTCTGAACTATCGCGTTCAACTTCCGTCTAAGCCACTAGCAAGCGTCACGAACTTTCCGGAGACCTCCCATGTGTAGAAAGTATCGTATCCCGTACCGGCTTCTGCTGGCCACCCTGCTCGCGGCCGGCGGACTGCGCCCGATGGCCGCCGCGGCGGAGCCGGCGCGGGGCCTGACGGAAGAACAGCGCATCGTCCATGTGCTCAACCGGCTCGCCTTCGGTCCACGCCCGGGCGACGTCGCGGCTGTCCGCAGGATGAGAATTCAGCGCTGGATAGACCAGCAGCTCCATCCGGAGCAGATCGACGACTCGGCGGCCCAGGCCAAGCTCGCCCGGTTCACGGATCTCACCAAGTCCGCTCAGGACCTCATGGCCGCCTACATGGAGGATCAGCAGCGCCAGCGCCAGATCCGGCTTGCCAGACTGCAGGCAGCGAAAGAGCCGGGAGAGGCGGCGAGCGGGCGAGCGGGCGGCGCGGCGACTTCTGGTTTCGGAGTCACCCCTTCACCCCCTCACCCCCTCACCCCTTCAGCTAGCTTGATGGTCATGCCTGGCGCCGCCATGCAGGTACAGCAGACGGCCGAAGCCGTGGGCGAGTTGGACAATGCCAAGGTGCTGCGGGCCGTGGACTCGCAGCGGCAGCTCCAGGAGGTCCTGACGGACTTCTGGAGCAACCATTTCAATGTAGACGCCAAGAAGGGCCTGGTCCGCGGCATGCTGGTCGCGAATGAGCGGGACGCCATCCGCCCACATGTGCTCGGGAAGTTCCGCGACCTGTTGGAGGCCACCGCCAAGAGCCCCGCGATGCTGTTCTACCTGGATAACGCGATCTCGACGCGCGATCCGGACGCGCCGGGTCCCTTGGGCCGGACGATTCCGGCTCCGATGCGGCCGGCTGTGGCCCGCCGCGGCATGGGCCTGAACGAGAACTACGGTCGCGAGCTCATGGAGCTCCACACCCTGGGCGTCGACGGCGGCTACACCCAGAAGGACGTGCAGGAGGTAGCGCGCTGCTTTACCGGCTGGAGCATCGACCGGCAGACGGGGACCTTCCGCTTCTATTCGGTCCGCCACGACTACGGCGAGAAAGTGGTGCTGGGCCACGTCATTCCGGCCGGCGGCGGCATCGAGGATGGTGAGAAGGTCCTGGACGTCCTGGCGAGCCATCCATCGACAGCCCACTTCATTGCGCGCAAGCTCTGTATGCGCTTCGTGTCAGACGATCCGCCCGCCTCGCTGGTGGACCGCGCCGCCAAAACGTTCCTGAAGACCGGCGGCGATCTGCGGGAGGTCGTACGGACCATCGTAACGTCGCCCGAGTTCTTCTCACCTAAGGCGTACCAGACCAAGTTCAAGTCGCCGTTCGAGTTTGCCGTGTCGGCCGTTCGGGCGCTTGGCGGCACCGTCGAGCCGGTGGACACGGAGCTGCCCGGCGGCCATCTGCGTCTCGTAGCGGATGGCGGCACCACGCTCGCGCGGAACGCGGGCAACCGGCGCCCGGGCCCACGGTTCAAGCCCTCCATTGCCCAGGAGCTCGCGGCCATGGGAGAGCCGCTGTTCTCCCATGAGGCGCCGACCGGCTACCCGGAGGATTCCCGCGAGTGGCTCTCCGCGGGCGCGCTGCTCGCGAGGATGAACTTCGCCCTGTATTTGACGAGCGACCGGATCGCACAGGTCCAGCTCGATCCGGCACTTCAGCCCACGGGTGGCAGCACGGCCCAATTAGCAGATACGTTCAGCGACCGGATGCTGGGAACGCGCCTTTCGCCGAAGACGCGCGCGGCCATTCTGGCCCATGCCGGAACCGCCGACCCGGCCACCGTAGCAGCGCTCATCTTGGGCTCGCCCGACTTCCAGCGCCGATAAGCTCTCACGACTTACGACTCACGACTCACGATTCAGGAATCCAGCCATGAGAATAACACGCAGACTGTTCCTCAAGGAGAGCGGCATCGCTGTCGCGTCCATCGGGCTCGCGCCCGCGCTCGGCCCGCTTTTCCTCCGCAGCGCCGCGTATGCGCAAGAGCCGGCGCGCTCCGGCCGCCTGGCGGGCGGGAAGAAGGTGCTCATCTGCATCTTCCAGCGGGGCGCGGTAGACGGCCTCTCCATGGTCGTTCCGCACGGCGATCCTTCCTACTACCAGCACCGGCAGGCGGGGCCGGGCGGTATCGCCATCGCAAACACCGGCTCCGACGCCGTGATTGACCTGGACGGGAAGTTCGGGCTGCATCCGGCGCTCGCCCCGCTCAAGCCCCTCTATGACGGGGGACACCTGGCCCCCATCCACGCCTGCGGCTCTCCCAGCGCTACGCGCTCCCACTTCGACGCACAGGACTACATGGAGAGCGCCGCCCCGGGCGACAAGAACATCAAGAGCGGTTGGCTCGCCCGCACCGTCCAGTGCTGCCCCGAAGACCAGGCGAAGCTGAGTTCGCTCTTCCGGGCCGTGAGCATGACCTCTTACTTGCCAAGGTCGCTCCAGGGCGACCCTAAGGCCCTGGCCATCGCGGACCTGCGCTCCTTCGGCCTGGATACCGGCCGCCCATTTCGCGCCATGGACGCTTCGGCAGCACAGGACGGCGCCACCGGCCAGGCGGTGGCCAGCGCCTTTCAGGCCATGTACGATCAGGACTCCGGCGACGTGGTCCACGGGACAGGCCGCGAGGCGTTCGAGGCGATGCGGATCGTCCAGCAGCTCAACCGGCAGGGCTATACTCCCGCACCTGGCACGGATTATCCTCGGACAGGATTCGGGCAGGCGCTCCAGCAGATCGCTCAGATGATCAAGGCCAACGTGGGGCTGGAAATAGGCTTCGCGGAGCTGGGCGGCTGGGACACCCACGTCCGCCAGGGCGGCGCGCAGGGCGCCCTCTCCGCGCGCTTGCGGGAGCTGGGCCAGGGGCTGACGGCGCTCTTCACGGACCTGGGAGACCGCATGTCGGACGTGGCGGTGCTGACCATGAGCGAGTTCGGCCGCACCGCACGCCAGAACGGCAATGGCGGCACGGACCACGGCCACGGCACCTGCTTCCTCGCTCTGGGCGGCGCGGTCAATGGCGGCAAAGTGCTCGGCCAGTGGCCGGGGCTCGCGCCGGAGCAGCTCTACGAGGGCCGGGACCTGGCCGTCACCACGGACTTCCGGGACGTCTTCGGCGAGGTTGCCCAACGCCACCTCGGCGTCAAGGAGCTCGCCTCGGTCTTCCCCGGTTACCAGAGCAGCTCCGCCAACTTCCGGGGTGTCATCAGGGCATAGGAGCCAGGACCTGCGCGGAGCGTGCGGGCAGGTAGATCTGCACGCTCTGCGCACGACCATACATCGGCACGTCCTGGCGCGGATAGACCGCTCCTTCCTCCACGCGCCCGTGCCCCTCGAACTCCAGTCTGTCCGTGTCCAGAATGAGGCGGTAGTCCGCCGCGTCTGGCACCGGGATTCGCAGCCCGGAGTATGACTCCGTGGGGTGGAAGTTGAAGGCAAATACCAGGGGTCCCCGCCGGTAGACAAGCTGCCGGCTTTCCTCGTGCACGGCGAGCTGCTCGATTAGCGGATCCTCCAGCAGGTAGTACTCCTCATCGAGGCGCATCATGGCCCGGTCGAAGCGCGCCAATCCCGCATACCGGAGGTCCTCCCGGTCCACCAGCGACCACTGCCGTCGAGCGTAGTGAAACGAGTAGTTGTTGCCGGGCCGCGGAAAGTCTATCCACTCCGGGTGCCCGAACTCGTTGCCCATAAAGTTCAGGTACCCCTCGCCGCCCAGTGAGAAAGTGATGAGCCGGATCATCTTGTGGAGCGCCAGCCCCCGGTCGACGGCCAGGTTTGATTCACTGCGGCTCATGTGCCAGTACATCTCCTGGTCCATGAGCCAGAAGGCGAGCGTCTTATCTCCCACCAGCGCCTGGTCGTGCGATTCCGCGTACCCGACGTGCTTCTCGTGGGCGCGGCGGTTCAGCAGCGTGTGGTACAGCCCGCTCAGGCTCCAGTCCTCGTCTCTCTGCTCCTTGAGCAGCTTGATCCAGTAGTCCGGGATGCCCATGGCCAGGCGGTAGTCGAACCCTAGACCACCCTCCTCCACCGGCCGCGCCAGCCCCACCATTCCAGAGACATCCTCCGCGATGGAAACGGCCTTCGGCTTCGCCGCGTGGAGTGTCTCGTTGGCCAGCATCAGGTAGACCACAGCGTCCAGGTCCACGTTGTCGGAGAAGTAATCGTCGTAGCTGGTAAACGGTTTCCCAAGGCCGTGGTCTAGGTACAGCATGCTGGTTACGCCGTCAAACCGATAGCCGTCGAACCCGTACTCCTCCAGCCAGAACCGCACGTTGGAGAGCAGGAACCGCAGGACTTCGTACTTGCCGTAGTCGAAAAGAAGGGAGTCCCAGGCCGTGTGCTCGCCGCGTCCCCCCGCGTGGAAGTATTGGTAAGCCGTTCCGTCGAAGCGGTTCAGCCCCTCTCGCAGGTTCTTGACGGCGTGAGAGTGGATGAGGTCCATGATGACGGCGAGGCCGAGCCCGTGCGCACGGTCGACGAGCGACTTCAAGTCTTCCGGGGTACCGAACCGGGAGGAGACCGCATAGAAGTTGGAAACATGGTAGCCAAAGGAGCCGTAGAACGGATGCTCCATCACCGCCATGAGCTGCACGGCGTTGTAGCCCAGCCGCGCGGCACGCGGCACCACGTTGTCGGCGAACTCCGCGAACGTGCCGACGCGGCCCTCCTCCACCGCGATTCCAACGTGCGCTTCGTAGATCCGGATGCCCCCGCGGTGAGGAGGCAGCGTGTTCCGCCATTGGTACGGCTCCGGCGGCTGCCAGTACTGCGCCGTAAAATCGCCCGAATTGGGATCCTGCACCACGCGCCGCGCGTAGGCCGGGATGCGGTCCATGCCGCCATCGGCCGAGCCCACGTGGACCTTATAGGCGCTGCCATGGGTGAGCCTACCGGCGTACAAGTCGTCGGGGAGGAAGACGGACCAGATGCCCCACTGGTCGCGCTCGAGCGGGTTAGCGCCGCGGTCCCAGCCGTTGAAATCGCCTATCAGCCCCAGATAGTTTGCGCCCGGCGCCCATTCCCGGTACCAGACTCCCGGTGCGCCGTCACGCCACCCCCGCGTGAGCCCAAAGTAGTGGTGGCCCTGACTGATCGGTCCCAGGAGCCCACCCTGCTGGTCGATCTGGTCCCGCCGTTGACGGTAGCGCGCATATCGGTCCCGCAGCCGGTCCGCGTACGGCGCCAGCCACGGATCCAGCCCAATCAGCCCCGTCCCATCTGGCGGGTTAGCTCGCCTGGTCATCCACGCTCCTGAAGCCCCCAACTCATGCAATCGCCTATCCCTTCTCCCATCGAACCACTCAACTCCGAGCCCACGCCTCATCCCCTCATCGCCTCATCGCCTCATCGGTTCTCCCCAGTCCGCTCCATTGCCCTCAGCCTGATCTTCGCGCCGCTCTGCTGCTACTGGGCGCAGGACCAGGGGGTAGACCGCATCTTCTCCCTGATGGTTCCCCCGGTAGTCCTCACCCTGATCCTGGTCGCGCTTAACGTGCCGCTTCGGCGGTCCTTTCCACGGCTCGCACTGAGCGAGGGGGACCTCGTGGTCTTCTTCGCCATGCAGGCCGTAATGTGCGCCATGGCGTCGGAGTGGATGGACGTGATCAGTCCCTACATCTACAGCTACGCCGCGTACGCGGACCGCAATGCGCGATACAAGGACCACATCCTGCCCTACATCAGCTCCTGGCTCTTCTTCACGAACGACTCTCAGCTCAAGGACTTCGTGGTCGGGGGCAAACCGTTCTCCTACTTCTGGTCCCATCTGTCCATCTGGTGGCCGAAGATCCTGGCCTGGACGGCTCTGGCGGGGCTGGTCGCCTTCGCCATGCTCTGCATCAACTCGCTTATGCGGGACGAGTGGACGCGCCGCGAGCGGCTGGCTTTCCCCATCATCCAGCTTCCCATCGCCATGACTCAGCAGGGCGGCGCGGGGCCCATGTGGCGCAACCGGACCATGTGGGGCGCCTTCGGAATCATGTTTACCATTGACATGGTGAACGGCTTCCACTTCCTCTATCCCTCGGTGCCGCTCATAAACGTGCGCTTTCTCGGCGACATGAGCCAGTGGTTCCCTTCCAGGCCGTGGAACCAGGTGGGGTGGACGCCTATCGGCATCTTCCCCTATATGGCGGCCATCGGCCTCTTCATGCCCACGGACCTCCTGTTTTCCGCCATCTTCTTCTTCTTCGTCCGCAAGCTGCAGCAGGTGGGCGCCGCCGCCCTCGGCAACGAACAGGGCGTCTTTGGCGGAGGAGGCCTCGTACCCAGCGCTCCATATTTCAGCGAGCAGTCATGGGGCGCCTTTCTGGGGCTCTTCGTGATGGCCCTCTGGGTGGCCCGCGGCTACCTGCGGGAGGTGTGGGACCAGATCCTGCGCGGTGGACGCGCCGCAGACAGGGCCATCAGCCACCGCGCCGCCTTCGCCGGACTCCTGGGGTGCCTGGCCGCCCTGGGCTGGATCGGAGTGGAGATTGGCCTGCCGTTTGCATTTGTGGTCGGCTACACGCTGTTGTTCCTCGCGTTCAGCATCGCATTAACCCGCCTGCGCGCTCAGCTCGGTCCGCCCTCGCACGAGATGGCGTTCATGGGGCCCAACCAGCTCCTGGTGGACTTCCGGGGCACGCAGGGCATCGCGCCGGCCTTCATCGCGCGGACGGTCACCACATTCCACTTCATGAACCGCATCCACCGGACTCACCCCATGCCGGACCAGCTCGAGGCGCTGAAGATGGCGGAGCAGTCGCGCATCAGTCCGCGCGCCATGTTCCTCGCTGTCGTATTAGCGACTATCGCCGGCAGCATCCTCGGGCACCTGGTGAAAATCTACCATGGCTACCGGTGGACGCCGGGAGATTCCGGCGGGGACACCACGGACGTGGTCGCCACCCTGGTGGACACGCCACGTCCTCCGAACCCCACCGCCATGTTCGCGGTAGCCATCGGCTTCATGGTGGTGGTCGGGCTGGACGCCATCCGATTCCGGTTTCCGGGCTTCCCCTTCCACCCGGCCGGTTACGCGCTGGGCATGAACTTCGGCGTGGACTACTTCTGGTTCGGTCTGCTCATAGTCCTGGTGATTAAAGTCTTCGTGCAGCGGTACTACGGATTGCAGGGCTACGAGAAACTGCGGATGGCCGCTTTCGGCGTCATCCTGGGCGAGTTCGCGGCCGAGGGCATCTGGGGCGGGTACGCCATGATCTATCGCGTGGCCACCTACAGCATCTCCATCAACGGCCGCCTGGGGTGGGATCAGTAGGTGGTATACTACGCTCGCAAGACATGCCCGCCAGTCCTCCTCGTACCTGCCAATGTAACCCGGTCATGCCCCACTCCGTCCAAAGGTTGAGATTGACGAGCTCGGCGCTCTGGCCTTTCGTGTTCCTTGCACTGACGGCCACTATTTGCCGGCCGGCTGGCGCGGCTCCGACCAGCGCGCAGTCGGCCGATAAGGCAGTCAAGCAGATGCAGGCGGGGGACCTCCGCGCAGCGGCGGTCACCGTCCGGCAGGGACTGGAGGCGGACCCGGGCGATACGCTCCTTCACAATGTAGCGGCAGCGCTGCTGCTGACGACGGGAGACTCCGTCGGCGCGCAGTCCGAGTGGGAGGCCTCTCTGGACGATGTGCCGGACGACGGCCTCGCCCAGTACGGGCTCGGCCTCGCCTATCTGGCCCGGGGCGACCGGACGCACGCGATAGACCGGTTCGTCGAAGCCGAGCGCACCGGCGATAAGGCGTACTGTATGCTCTCAGAGCGGTACGTCCGTATTTTGGAAGGCGCTCCGGTAAGCGCCGGACTGGCCCTACCGGACGCATTCACTGCGGCGACCCAGGCGCTGGACGGCCTTGCCGCGGCGCAGCGCGGGGACCACAAGCAGGCGGTGGTGAGCCTCACGGGGGCACTGGCGGCCCTGCCAGGGGACCCGTTCGGTGAGCCGCCTGGTCTGATCATGACCATGGATCCCGCGAGACCGCTCCGGTACGGGTCGGACCGTCTCCCAACGGGCAACGGACTGGCGTCTCACCGGCCTAAGCGCGAGGCGCCGTACCACGGCATCATCACGCTATCCGCGGGAGACGTACCCTCCGACGCCGGCTTCGTCCTGTTCCGCATCGACGGAGCGGTCAGCAGCCTGGCGAACACGCGGCCCTTCCGGCTGGTGTGGGATACGTCCAAGTTTCCGAACGGCATTCACCGGATCGAGATCCACGTCTGCGACCAGCAGGGCCGCGAGATCTCCACCGTGACGCGGGAGATTCGGACCGCGAATGCGGACGCGCCGGTGAAGCAGACGCCGGACACGCAGAGGGCGGAACGCGTGCGAGCGGCCTTGTGGCAGCAGATGAATCTGCATCCCAGCCGCCTGATGCTGGCTTACACGGCGGCGCTTTCCGCACAGGCCGCCGGCGATACCGCGGCCATGGCGCGCCTCCTGCACCAGGCCGCGGCGATCGACCCGGACTACAAGGACGTCAGAGAGCGGGTGGCGGCCATTGATGCGACCACCGCGGACCCAGGATTCTGGCGAGGCGCGGCAAACGACAACGTCGTCGCATTGACGTTTGACGACGGGCCGAAGCCGGGCATCACGGAGCAGCTTCTGGCGGTCCTCGCGCGCGAGCAGGTGCCGGGGACCTTCTTCGTCATCGGCCGACATGCGACGGAGTTTCCGGCCTTGACCAGGAAGCTTGCCGAGGCGGGAATGCAGATAGAGGACCATACGTATACTCACTCAAACCTGGCGCTGCTCCCGTCGGGAAGCGTGGAACGCGAGCTGCTGCGGACGGCAGCCTCCGTGGAAGCGGCGACCGGTAAGTGGCCGCACTACTTTCGGCCCCCGGGCGGCAACCTGGGACCGGATACGACGAAGATTGCGGCGCGCTGGGGCCTCACCGCCTGCATGTGGACCGTAGACGGAGAGGCGCTGGAGAACGGCAGTCCGGACAGGCTCATCGAGTACGTCCTCCAGCATGCCTGTCCGGGGGCGATCATCCTGCTGCATAACGGCCGGATGACCACCGTGGAGGCGCTTCCGACCATAATTGATGGGCTCCGCAAGCGGGGCTACTCGTTTGTAACAGTCGATCAGCTCGCCGCGCGCCGGGCGGCCGCCGGACAGGCAACCGCTCGGAACGCGGGAGGATAGGCCGGTATAGGAGTATGGGGGCTGGGGCGCGGAGTCCGGATGCCGGACACTCCCGCACACCCACACCCCCATACCCCCACACTCAAAAAGGCCGCTCGGCAGGAATCCTTACCGGCGGTTGCGTAACTTAAGTTGCAAGGTGTTTGGCCCTGAAACCAACAGCCTTTTACGGGAGGTATCTCATGCGACCATCGTATCGCAGTTTGGCCGGCCTGGCGTTCGCGGGCCTGATGACCCTCGGCATGGCCACCGGCGCCCGAGCGGATAAGCAGGAGCTGCTGGGTATCCACATCTGGCGCACCTGGAGGGACGTGCTCGGCAAGTTCGGCCAGCCGACGCGCATCGAGGTCGGCGCTGTCACCACACCTATAACCGGAGCCGCTTCGAGCGGTACCGGCAACCTGCTGGGCGGCGGCGCCGGCCTGCCCGGCCTCGGCGGAATGGGCATGATGGGCGGTCCGCCCGGTATGCCCGGCATGGCGCGAGGCATGATGGGCGGACCCGGCGGTATGAGCGGCTACGCGCAGGGGTACATGCAGTCAATGATGCGGGGGCGCGGTATGGGCAGCCCCTACGGCGGCTATCCCGGTGCACCAGGCGGGATGATGGGCGGTCCCATGGGCAAGGCTGGCATGATGGCCGGCGCCATGGGTGGCGAAGAGGGCCCCGCGGCGGCCGGACCTGGAATGGCGGGTGGTGGAATGCTCTCCGGCGCGCCCGGTATGCCGGGCGCTCCCGCGGGTCCCGGCATCGGCGCTCCCGGCGGTTTGGGCAACCTGCAGGTGCAGTCGACCGGCGAGGGTGAGGTCACCTGGATCTATCAGAAGGGGCAGCTCACCTACCTGTTCCTCTTCAATAAGGACGGGCGCGTCATCCAGATCCAGGAGTTCGGCCGTTCCGGCGGCGGACCCACCGTCCGCGGCGTCCGCCTAGGCGATCCGGTCGGCAAAGTGTACCGGCTGTACGGATGGGCCAACAGCTCCGCGACCAACGGCAACGAGCTGACCCTGGACTACGGCCGCAAAGCCCAGGTGGCGTTCCAGCTTCTGGACGAGGGCCACGGTGCCAAGGTGGTCGGCATCACCGTAGCGCTCACCGAAAAGAACGAAATACCGGGCGGATAACCGTCCGGTCTCTGCTGTACAATAGGAGGGGAGAGGCGCATTGTCTCTCCCCTCCTTTGCGTTTGGCCCCGCAACCATTCATGATCGCCGACAAGGACCAGATCCGGGAACGCAGCGATATCGTTGAGGTCATCGGTCAGTTCGTGCCGCTCAAGAAGCGCGGGCGTACCTACGTCGGACTCTGCCCCTTCCACCAGGAGAAGACCCCCTCCTTCCACGTGGACCCCAATGTCCAGATGTTCAAGTGCTTTGGATGCTCCGCGGGCGGCGACGTGTTTCGCTTCATAGAGCAGTACCAGAACATGTCCTTTGTGGAGGCCGCGGAGTTCCTGGCCAAGCGGGTCGGCCTGACATTCGCGCGCAGGGGTGGCGAAGCTTCCCCGGAGCGGCTCAGCGAGCGTGAGAAGCTTCTGGCGCTCAACTCGCTGGCCGCCCGCTACTACCAGAGCGTCCTGGAAAGGGCGCCCGCCGCCAAGACCTACCTGCAGGGGCGCGGGCTCGCCCACCAGACCATCCACCAGTTCCAGCTCGGCTTCGCGCCGGAGGACTGGGACAACCTCACCCGACATCTGCGGAGCCAGCAGCAGGACCTCGAAGCGGCCGAAGCGGCGGGTCTGGTGAAGCTGGGGGCCAGGGGCGACTACTTCGACATGTTCCGGAACCGGATTATTTTCCCCATCCAGGACGAGCAGGAGCGCGTCGTTGGCTTCGGCGGGCGCGCCATGGGAGACGAGCAGCCCAAGTACCTCAACACCGGCGAGACGCCGGTATTCGCCAAGAGCCGCCTGCTTTACGGCCTGTCCTTCGCCCGCCGCAAGATTGCCGACCAGGGCAAAACGTTGCTGATGGAAGGCTACATGGACGTCATCGCCGCCCACCAGGCGGGATTCCAGAACGCCGTCGCTACCCTCGGCACCTCCCTCACGGAGGAGCACGCCAAGAAGCTCGGGCGACTTGCGCCCGCTGTCGTCCTTGTCTACGACGCAGACAACGCCGGCATCAAGGCCACGCTCCGGGCGTCGGAGCTGCTGGAACAGGAGGGTGTCCAGGTCTTCGTTGCCAGGCTGCCGCAGGGCGACGACCCCGACTCTATTCTGAAGCGGGGGGATACCGTGACCTTCCAGAAGTGTATTGACCAGGCTATAGGCCGCGTGGAGTACCAGCTTGAGCGCATTGTCGCCATGGGTGATCTATCGAGCGACGCGGGCCGCGCCAAGGTCCTCCAGCAGGTGGTCTACATTCTGGGTTCGGTCGCTTCGTACGCGGAGCGGGATGCCTACATCGAGAAGATATGGCAGCTAGCTCCCTCTCTCGCGTCCAATCCGGGTTTCGCCAAACAGCAGCTTCACACCGATGCGCGCGCCAGCGCCCTTCGCCAGCTCGGAAGGGATCCGGCGGAGGCCAACGCCGCCCTCCCTCGGATGCAGGATAGGCGCAACGGGTCCCAGTTCGGGCAGGGTGGCCGGTCCCCGCGAGACGGAAACCGCAGGAATGACAGCTACAAAGGGGCGGACCGGTCAGCCGATTATCGGAGGAGCGATGCGGCCTCGCCTCGCCCAACTCCCGGCCCTCCGCCTCCGTCGCCCGGCGCGACCGCTGAGCAGCGCGCGGAGCGTGAGATGATCCGCGCCCTGGGAGACCCGGAGTGGTACTCCCTTGCCCTGCGCGCGGCCGGCGAGGAGGACATGCTGACGGAGCTGGGCCGGCGGTTCTACCGTTTTGCGGCCGCTCACGCCGCGGAGCTTGCCGAGCCGGGCGCCCTCGTGGATGTACTGAATCGCGACGAGGAGGAAGACTTTTCCCTTGCTATTCGGCAGTACTTGCAGGAAAGTAATACCACCTCGGAGAAAGTGCCGCTGAGCGAACCCACCATCCGCGGTTGTGCACAAACCCTCAAGAAGCACCATCTAGAGGAAAGAAAGCGCCATCTGGCCCAGGAGATGGCAATTCTCATGCAAGCCTCCCAGGACAGGGGCGTGCTGTCTGCCCTGGACCGTGAACGACTGCAAGAGCTGAACCGGCTGTTAAGGGAGCTGAAGGGCTCCGACCGGCCGGCAAGTGTGCAGGGAGAGAGATAGGCGTGGCTTTGGAACAGGTAAAAGAGAACGTCGAATTCCGCCGACTGCTGGACCACGGTAAGGAGACCGGTTACCTCACTTATGACGAGATAAACGACTCCCTGGCCAATGAAGAGCTGGACGCGGACCAGATGGACGAGATGCTCCAGGCGTTTGCCGACGAGGGCATCGAGATCGTAGTCAAAACCAAGGACTACACCGTCCAGCTACCCGAAGGCGCCCACCCCCACGAAGCCGCCATCAAGGACATGGAGTTCGTGGACGAGGAACTGGCCGCCATGGAGGGCGTACCGGTCGACGACTCGGTCCGCATGTGGCTCCGGGAGATTGGCAAGACGCCCCTCCTCTCCATCGAGGCGGAGATCGCCCTCGCCAAGCGCATAGAAGCCGGCGACCAGCGTGCCAAGGACACTCTCACCCAGGCCAACCTGCGGCTGGTGGTCTCCATCGCCAAGCGGTACAGCGGCCGCGGCATGTCCTTCCTCGACCTGATCCAGGAGGGTAACATCGGCCTCATCCGCGCCGTGGAGAAGTTCGACTACCGCAAGGGCTACAAGTTCAGCACCTATGCCACCTGGTGGATTCGGCAGGCCATCACACGCGCCATCGCGGACCAGGGCCGTACCATCCGCATCCCCGTGCACATGGTGGAGACCATCAACCGGCTCATCCGCACCAGCAGCCAGCTTCTCCAGGACCTGGGCCGAGAGCCGACCATGGACGAGCTGGCGCGCGCCCTGGATATGCCCACGGACCGAGTCTCCGAGATCATCCGGATCGCGCCAGAGCCGCTCTCCCTGGAAACGCCCATCGGAGAGGAAGAGGACAGCCACCTTGCCGACTTCATCGAGGACCACGAGGCGATCTCGCCCGCCGAAGCGGCGTCTACCCTCATCCTCCGGGAGAAGATTGACGAGGCGCTGGACCAGCTCACCCAGAGGGAGCGGGACGTGCTCATCATGCGCTTCGGCCTGGAGGACGGCTGCTCCCGCACGCTGGAGGAGGTCGGCCGCCACTTCCGCGTGACCCGCGAGCGCATCCGCCAGATTGAGGCCAAGGCCCTCAAGAAGCTGCGCCACCCCAGCCGCAGCAAACGCCTCCGGGATTATCTGGAGTAACAACCAAGGATGAGGGATGAAGGATGAAGGATGAATCCGGAATCCGGGTTCACCCCTTCGCCCCCTCACCCCTTCACCCCCTCATCTCGTGGATACCATCTTCATCGACTCCATTGAGTTTTACGGTTACCACGGCGCCTCGGACGAGGAGCAGACCGTGGGACACAGGTATTCCGTGGATGTCG